>CAZEIC010000005.1:0-14956 GCA_964512175.1 uncultured Oscillospiraceae bacterium
GCCGCGCGTCGGTCGTGCGGATGCGGTTGTGGTCGTCCAGATTCAGGCAGGTCAGCTCGGAGATGTACACGCGGTACAGCAGGCTCTTGTCAAACCCTTCCTGCAGCAGCGGGTTGAGCGCGTGGATGCCCTCGATGACGATGGGCTGCTGCGCGGTGATGCGCAGCGTTTCCATTTCCTCCCTTCGCCTGCCGTGCTTGAAGCTGAACGTCGGCATTTTGGTTTCGCGCCCGTCCAGCAGGCTTTGAATACAGTCGTGGAACAGCGGCAAGTCGAGCGTGGTGATCGCCTCGAGGTCGGGCTGACCGTTCGCCTCCACGGGGATATCGTCGCGGTCGAGGTAGAAATCATCCAGCGAGATGAGCACCGGGCGCAAGCCCAGCACGCGCAGGTGGATGCACAGGCGGTTGGAGAACGTCGTCTTGCCCGAGCTGGACGGCCCCGCCACGAAGATAGCGCGCGCGTCGCGCGACATGATGTCGTCGGCGATCTCGGCGATGGATTTGTCGTGCAGCGCCTCGTTGACGCGGATGAAATCGCGCAGGCGCTTCTTGGCGATCAAATCGTTGAGGTCGGCGGCGTTGCGGCAGCCGAGCACGTCGCACCAGTCGTTGGACTGGGAATAGGCGATCAGGTGCTTGGGGCGCGAAACGTAGGGCGCGGGTCTGTCCGGCGCGTCGGGCGAGGGCATTTTGAGCACCATGCCCGGCGTTTGCAGCCGCACGTCGAACACCTTGACATAGCCCGTGGACGGCAGCATCGCCCCGTAAAAATACTCCGCCATGCCGCCCGATTCGTATACGTTGAAAAAGTCGTACGGGCGGTACGCCAGCAGGCGCGTTTTGTCGTCCTGCCCTTCGGCGGCAAAATAGGAAATCGCCTTTTCGCGCGACCAGCGCGAGAGCGTGAACGGCAAGTCTTCCTTGACGATATCGCGCATCACATCGTGCAGCAGCCGCACGTCGGCGGCGGTCAGGCGCTGGTTGTGGAACGTCAGGTACACGCCGTAGCCCGCCGAGTGCTCGAAGCGCACCTTGGCAAACGGCATGCACCGGCGCACCGCCAGCAGGAACACAAAGCGCAGCGAGCGCTCGTAGATGCGCCTGCCTTCTTCGTTTTGATACGTGATGGGAAACAGCTCGCAGCCTTCTTGGACGACCGTCGTCAGCTCCAGCACCTGCCCGCCGCAGAAGCAGCCGAGCGCGTCCGGCAATTCCTCCGGCGCGAGCGCCTCGATGACCGCGCGCACCGTCACGGGCGGCGTAAACTCGCCCGACAGATCGCGGTAGCGTATGGTCACGGCTGTCCCTCGCTTTCCTGCTTCGCCAGCTTGTTTTCCCACTGAAGGCGCTTGGTGGCGACATACGCCTTGCTCTGCTCGTCGGACACCTCGACCGTGCGGATCATCGTGCGCTTGCCGTCGGTCTTTTTGGAGAATTGCAGCCGCACGAACTCCAGCCCGTGCGTCGGACACTCCGTCAGCGCCATGTACTGGCGCTCGCGCTGCTTAACGAAGCCGTGCGTCAGCGTCAGCCGTTTTCCGCAGACCGGGCAGTTGGGGCGAATGGCGGCGCTCGAGCGCATGCCATCCGCCGTCCGGTTGACCGTCATTTCCTGATGCCCCGAACGCCGACGCTCGGAATGGATCAGTTTGCGCGCCGTCTGCGGGTACTTGAGCGCCTCCGCCGGGTCGGGGAAGCGTTGAAACACCTGCGCGGTATAATATGCGTCGTGCAGCGCGTTATGAAACGCCATCGCCGCGTCCGGCTCGATTTGGTAATGCGCCATCGCCGCCTGCAAGCCTTTGCGGTTTTTCGGCTCTTTCACGATGTCGCCAAAGAGCCGCTGCAAATCGTAGATCGGCGCGAGCGCGATGTCGCAGCCGAAGAACTCCATGTTCTGCCGCAGCACGGAGATATCGTCGCAACCCCATGTCAACAGCGCGTAATCCTCGCCGCACCAGTCGACAAACAGGCGCATGGCTTCCAGAAAGCCGGGCGCGCCCGCCAGATCGTCCTGCGAGATCTGCGTGATGCGCTTGATGCGCGGGTGCAGCTTGATGTAGTGCGCGGGCTGGATCAGCTGGTTGAAGGTGTCCGTCACCGCGCGGTTTTCGTCGAGCATGACCGCGCCGATTTGAATCATTTCAAACAGGAGCTTGTCGCCCACCTGTCTGTAGGCGGGGCTGGAATAGGAAAGCGGTTGATTCCATTCGAGATCGAGCACGATGTAACGCATGGGAAAGCCCTTTCAGACGCAATAATTTACCATTCTTCCTCCGCCGCCCGCGCGCCCGCGAGCGCGCCGGTGGAGAAGGCGATTTGCAGGTTGAAGCCGCCGGTGTGCGCGTCCACGTCGAGCACCTCCCCGGCGAAATACAGCCCGGGCAGCAGCTTGGAGCGCATGGTTTTGGGGTCGACCTCGCGGACGTTCACGCCGCCGCGCGTGACGATCGCCTCGGCGAGCGGGCGAAAGCCCGACAGCGGAAGCGGGATGCTTTTGAGCGTTTGCGCGATGCGCGCGCGCTCCTCCTGCGTGACTTGGCTGCACAGCGTTTCGCCGGACACGCCGCACAGCGCCGGGAACAGCGCCGCCATGCGCGCAGGCAAAAGCCCGGGCAGCACGCTTGCCAGCCGCTTCTTGCCGTTCTGCGCGAAATCGCGCCGCAAGCGCTCGGAAAGCTGCTCGTGCGAAAGCGCGGGCTTCATGTCCAGCCGAACGTCGGCGTCCGGCGCGGCGCTTTCGGGCAGGTGGCTGGACAGCTCGATGGCAAGCGGCCCCGAAACGCCGAAATGCGTAAACAGCATCTCGCCCATCTCGGAGTATATCATTTTACCATGAAGCATGCAGGAAAGGCAAACATTTTTGAGCGAAAGCCCCTGAAGCGATTTTACCCAGTCGTCGTGCGTGCAAAGCGGCACGAGCGAAGGCGACGGCGGGACGACCGTGTGCCCCGCCTGTACTGCCAGCCGATACCCGTCGCCCGTCGAACCCGTCGCGGGATAGCTCGCGCCGCCGGTCGCGATGATGACGCTATCCGCGCGCATGACCGCGCCCGAGGCAAGCACAACGCCCGCGACCTTGCTGTCCTCGACGAGCAATTCCTTGACCTCGCAGCGCAGGCGCGCGGCGTAGTTGCCGCGCGAAAGCGCGCGAATCACGTCGGACGCGTGGTCGCTCACGGGAAACACGCGGTTGCCGCGCTCGACCTTGGTGTCGCAGCCGTTCTCGGCAAGCAGCGCGCGCAAATCATCCGGCGAAAAGAAATCCAGCGCGGCGTACAGAAAGCGCGGGTTGCACGGCACGTTTTGTAGGAATTCCTGCGTATCGCAGGCGTTCGTGGCGTTGCAGCGCCCTTTTCCGGTGATGTAGAGCTTCTTCCCGAGCTTTTCATTGCGCTCCAGCACCGTGACGCGCGCGCCGCCCCGGCACGCGAAAAGCGCCGCCATCATGCCAGATGCGCCGCCGCCGATGATCAGAACGTCATTGATTTTCTTTGTTGATATAGACACTGTACGCATCCCATATGCTCTCGAGCTGCTTGAAGTGCTCGCCCAGCTCGTCGCGCTTTTCCAAGCCCAGCGCCACGATCAGCGCGTTGATGACCGACAGCGGCGCGGCGAGCGAATCGACGAAGGACGCCATGTCCGTCCGCGCGTCAAGGCACACGTCGGCTTCCCGATGCAGCGGGCTCATCGGCCCGTCCGTAATGCCCACGACCTGCGCGCCGCGCGCGCGCGCAAAGTGCATGGCTTCGAGCGTGCGCGTCGAATAGCGCGGGAAGCTCACGCCCACCAGCAGATCGTCGGGCTTTACGCGCGCGATGGACTCGAACACGTCGGTCGAGCCGGCGGCGATGACGCGCACGTCGTCAAAAATGTAGTGCAGGTAATACCCGAAAAACTGCGCCAGCGGCGCCGCCGAGCGCAGCCCGAGGATGTAGAGCGTTTTGGCGCTCGCCATCCGGCGCACCACGTCGCGGAACGCGTCGTGATTGAGCTCCTCGATGGTCGCGCGGATGTTCTGCATGTCGGTCTTGAGCACCGTTTGCAGCACGGTGTCGCGGTCGATCTCGGAGGACATTTCGTAGCGCTGCACCGCCGTCAGCCTGTGCCGCACCAGCTCCTGCAAGGAGCGCTGCAATTGCGGATAGCCCTCGTAGCCCAGCGCCACCGCGAAGCGCACGACCGTCGATTCACTCACGCCGACCATCTCGCCCAGACGCGCGGCGGTCATGAACACGGCTTTGTCATAATGCGAGACGATGTATTCCGCGATCGCCCGATGCCCTTTGCTCAGGCGCTTGCCCGAGAGGTTGAGCCGCGCGATCATGTCCTGTGTGTCCTGCATAACGCCCTCCGCACATCCTCCGTTTTTCCGCAACATCATACAACACTCTGCGCTTTTTTGCAAGCCCCGCGTGCTCAATCCTGCAAAAAATGCGGGTATTGCGCGTTATGACAGGCAAAACCGCCGATAAACGTGCAAGTCACGTAACCATCTTGCAGAAGCGCCAGATCGCTGCCGGGGGCGTGCGCCTCGCAGTTCTCGCCTGCCTCCATCCAGAAATACGTCGCGCCATAGGGGCTTTTTCGGCGCTCGTAGCCGTCCAGATAGAAGCTCTGGCTGAGCGGCGCGAGCGTCAGCGGCTTCCAGAGCGCCGGGTCGATGGCGGGCGCGTTGATGGAGCAGATGCACAGGCGCGGCATGGGGTTTTTCAGAAGGCGCTCGGCGGCGGCAAGCGCGATGTCCGCCAGCGCAAGGCGCATGTCCTCGTCGGCGTTGCGCTCGATGGATACCGCCATCGACGGCAGATACAGCATGGACGCCTCGCGCGCGGCGGAGACCGTGCCGGAGTAGTAGACCGCGCTGCCCGCATTCTCGCCGTTGTTGATGCCCGAGATGCAGAAATCGGGCTTCTCCTTGCACAGCGAGGTATGCAGGCGCACGCAGTCGGCGGGCGTGCCCTCGACGGCGTAGGCGCTCGCGCGCGCGATCTCGACCTCGCGCACCATCAGGGGGCTGGACAGCGTGATGTGGTGGCTCGTCGCCGACTGCTGGGTGCGCGGCGCGATGACCGTCACGTCGTGCCCCGCGCGCACCGCGGCGCGCGCCATCGACTGGATGCCCGGCGCGTCGTAGCCGTCGTCATTGGTCAGTAGCAATCGCATCTTCCGGAAAGCTCCTTTGCTCGGATGCTACCATTATACAGGCGCGGCGGCATATCGGCAAGCAAAAAAGAATATGCTTGGAAAAAACACAGTCGGGAGGCGAGGCGCGTGCACAAGGCGTACACCCTGCTGCATGCCCGCGCACAGGGCGCGGAGGGGTATATCAAGGCGGATGGCGCGGGCGCGCGGCTCACGGCGCGGGGACTAGCGCCCGGGGCATGTTATCTGGTCGCGCTGTCGCAAGAGGGCGCGAAGGTGTCGGAGGCGCTCGCGATCGGCGCGGACGGCAGGCTGTCCGCCGAATGTCCGAAGGGCGATGTGTGCCTGACCGACGACAGCGGGCGCGTGCTGCTGCAAACGGGCGAAGACCGCGTGCTCGCATGGCGCGCGACGCAAGCCGTCCGGAGCGCCATGGAACGCGCGGTACGCTTGCAGGCGGATGGCGGGCGGCGCGACGCCGCCCCTACGATAGACGAGGAAGAACCCGCGCCCGAACCGGTAATTGAACCGCCGCCGCCTGAACCAGCGCCTGAACCCGTACCCGAACCCGTGATTGAACCGCCGATTGAGCCAACGCCCGAACCCGTGCCCGAACCAGCGCCCGAACCCATTCCCCCATCCCCGCCGCCCGAACCGCCGCCCGCGCCCGAGACCTACCTGCTCGCGCGCCCCGCCGCGCCGCCCGTGGACGCGCTGCCCCAACTCCGCTGGCCGGGGAGCGTGCGCGACCTGCGCGTGTATTTCGACACCCTAAAGCCCATCGCGGCGTTCGACGCGCCCGGTTGGCGGTTCGTGCGCGTGCCGATGCAAAAGTTGGGCTACTGCGCGTTGGGCGTGCGCGCACAGGACAGCGTGGTGCGGCAGGTCGCCTACGCCATCCCCGGCGCGCGCGAAAACGCGCCGCCCCCCGGACTGCACGGCTATCGCTGGCAGCTCGGGCTGGACGGCACGGGGTATTGGACGCTGTGGAAGAACGTGGAATGATTACGTCATCCGCCGCCTGACGTGCTCGGCGAGCATGGCGATCGCCTCGAGGTTCGTCGGTTTTCCGCGCTCGGCGCTCACCGACTGTCCGAACAACGCTTCCAGCGCTTCCAGCGGCGCTTGTAAAAACGCGCTTTCAATCGCGAGCCGCACGCACTTTTCGACCGCGCCCGGGGTTTTGCCAAGCTCCGCCGCGACGGCGGGATAGCAGCGCCCCGTCAGCGTGCCCGGAAGCCCGGTCACGAACAGATCGACGGCGCGCGCGAGACATTCCCTGCCGCCAAGCTCGGGGCGCACGCACAGCGCGCGCAGCAGCTCCTCAATCAGCGCCTCGCGCTCGGCTCTGCGAAACCGCGCAAGCGCGGGCTGCAACGCGTCCGCCGCCTCGCGCGCGGGCGCGGCGAGCGCATCGCCTTGCCCTATCACGATATCCGCGCCGAGCGAAAGCGCCTTTTCGCGCCAGAAATCTTCCTTAAACGGGCAGACCGCCAGCACGCGCGGCGGCATTGGCAGCGCTCGCAGCGCTTCGAGCACCGAAAAGCCGTCGCCGCCCGGCAGCGTGAGCGAAAGCACCAGCAAGCGCGGCGACAGCTCGCGCACAGCGGCGACAGTCTCCCCGCAGGTTTCGGGCGCGCAAAGCACGCAGAACGCCGCGTCGCGCGCCAAATCATACGCGAAAGCGCCCGCCGCGACAGTCGCGACGGGCGCAGATTCGTTACGCATTCGCGCCGCCGAGAATGGCTTGCGCGGCTTCTTCCTCAAACTGGTTGGTGTATAGGTTGTAATACTCGCCCTTCTGGCGAAGCAGCTGCTTGTGCGTGCCGTCCTCGACGATCTTGCCGTCCTTGATGACGAGGATGCGGTCCGCCGAGCGCACGGTGGACAGCCGGTGCGCGATGATGAAGCTCGTGCGCCCCGTCAGCACCGTCTGGATGGCGCGCTGGATGATCTGCTCCGTCTCGGTGTCGACTGAGGACGTCGCCTCGTCCAGCACGAAGATGCGCGGGTCGGAAAGAATGGCGCGGGCGAAGGAAATGAGCTGCTTTTCGCCCGTGGACAGGCGGTTGCCGCCCTCGCCCACGTCGGTGTCATAACCCTTTTCCAGCTTCAGAATGAACGGCTCGGCGTTCACCAGCTTCGCCGCGCGGATGATCTCCTCGTCCGTCGCGTCGAGCTTGGAATAGCGGATGTTGTCCTTGATGCTACCGGAAAACAGGTGCGGCTGCTGGAGGACGTAGCCGAGATTGGATTGCAGCCAGAGCTGGCTGCGCTTGCGGTAATCCACGCCGTCGATCTTGATTTCGCCCTCGGTCGGCTCGTAGAACCGGCAAATCAGGTTGACGACCGTCGATTTGCCCGCGCCCGTCGGCCCGACCAGCGCGATGGTCTGCCCCGCCTTGACCGTGAGATCGAAGTGCGAGAGCACCTTTTCGCCGTCTTTATACTGGAAGGAAACATCGGTAAACTCGATATCGCCGTTGAGCTTGGGCCAGTTCTCGCGCTTGGGGTGGAAGTTATCGCCGAACTCCGCGGCGACCTCGTCGGTGTCCTTGATGTCCGGCTCGGTCTCCAGCAGCGTCATGACGCGCTCCGCCGCCGCCTGCGCGGACTGCATTTCCGAGAACGTATGCGCGATGTCGCGCACCGGCTGGAAGAACTGCACCGTGTAGTTGACGAACGCCGTGACCGTGCCCAGCGTCATGACCCCGGTCAGCACGCTGTTGCCGCCCTTCCAGAGCGCATACGCCGTCGCCAGCGAGCCCAGCGACACGACGATCGGCAGGAAGAAGGAGGACAGCGTCGCCGCGCGCACGCTCGAGCGCTTCATTTCATGCGTGAGCTCTGTGAACTCCTGCATGTTCATGTCCTCGCGCACCAGCGTTTTGGTGGTCTTCGCGCCCATGATGCCTTCGTTGAACGAGCCCGTGATGCGGCTGTTGGTCTTGCGCACCTGCCGATAGCTCTTGAGGATCTTGGACTGGAAGTAGAAGGAGATGACGGCGAGCGGCGGGATGACCGTGATGACGACCAGCGACAGCCGCCAGTCCAGCGCGAACATCGTCACCCCGCAGATGATGAGGTAGATTACCCCGTAGGACAGATCCAGCAGCGACCAGCCGATGGTGTCGGCAAGGCGCTGGGTGTCGCTTGTCATGCGGCTCATGAGGTAGCCCACCGGCATACGGTCGTAATAGGAGAACGGAAGCTCCTGCAGCTTGTGGAACGCGCGCTTGCGGATGGTGTAGCAGGTGCCGACCTCGATTTTGCCGCCCAGCCACAGGAAGCGGAAAATGGCGACGACCTGCACCGCGAGCACCAGCAGATAGACAACGATGAACACCGGGATGCCCGCCGTCTGCTGCGCGGTGATGAAATTGTCGATGGCGTAGCGCGTCATCAGCGGGAACACCACGTCAATGACGGCGCACACGCCCATGTACAGCCCGAGTTTGGTCAAGTCAAAGTAATACTCCTTGGCGTAGCGGAGGATCTTGAGCCACAGCGAGAGGTTAAATTTCTTGGTATAGTCCTGCTCTTCCTGATGTTGCAACTTACTCCTCCCCCTCTCTGAATTCTTCTTCGAGCGCCGTCTGAATGTTGAAGATGCGCGCGTACAGCCCGGGGCGCGAAATCAATTCGTCGTGCGTGCCCTGCTCGGTGACGCGGCCGTCCTCGACGACGAGAATCAAGTCCGCCTGCCGCAGCGTCACGACGCGGTGGCTGATGATGATGGTCGTCACGTCGCGCCCGCGCTTTTTGAGCGTCTGCCGGATGGCGGCGTCGGTTTCGGTATCGACCGCAGACAGCGAATCGTCGAAAATCAGGATGTCGTTGTCCTTCATGAGCGTGCGCGCGATGGCAAGGCGCTGCTTTTGACCGCCCGAGAGCGTCACGCCGCGCTCGCCGACCACCGTGTCATACCCCTGCTCCGCGTCCTGAATGAAGTCCCACGCGGCGGCATCGCGCACGGCGGCGTCGATCATGCCCTGCGAAGCGTCCTTGACGGCGACGCCCACGTTGTCGCGGATGGTCTTGGAATACAGGAACGGCTCTTGCAGCACCAGCCCGACGTGCGAACGCAGGTATTCGCGGTCGATTTGCTCGATCGGCACGCCGCCGATGGTGATGCTCCCCGACTGGGGCTTGAACAGCCTTTGCAGCAGGTGCACGATGGAGCTCTTGCCCGAGCCCGTCGCGCCGAGGATGGCGACCGTCTGCCCGTTCTTGATGGTGAACGACATGTCCTTGAGCACCTCGCGGCCGCCGTCATACCCGAACGTCACATGGTCAAACACGATATCGGCGCGAAGCGGGGGCTTGACGGCGTCCGGCTCATCAGGCTCGGCGGGCGTGCGCAGCACTTCGTCGATACGCTCGAGCGACACAAGGCTCTTGCCCGCGTCCGACAGGATGCGCCCGAGCTGGCGAATCGGCCAGAGCAGCATGCCCACGTAGCTGGTGAACACCACCATCTCGCCGATGGTGATTTCGCCGACGCTCGCGTAATACACGCAGACAAGCAAGGTGATCATCGTTTGCAGCATGGAGAGCATGTCGCTGCCCGCCCAGTAGACCGCCAGCAGCTTGGAGAGCTTGAACGCCTTGTCGCGGTAGCTCTTGCTCGCGCCGTCGAACTTTTCGACCTCGTATTGCTCCTGCCCGAACGCGCGCACGACGCGCACGCCCGTCAGGCTTTCCTGCAGCACGGCGCTCATCTTGCCCTCGGCTTCGTCCGAGATGCGGAAGTTCTTGATGACCCACTTGAAAAACAACATGGCGAACAGGAACAGCCCGGGCACCATGACCATGCTGATGAGCGTGATCTTCACGCTGATCGGCCAGAGCAGCGACAGCGCGATGCCCACCATCAGCACGGCGTTCAAGACCGCCATCAGCTGCATGGCGAGGAAGCGGCGCACCGTTTCGATGTCTGACGTGCAGCGCTGCACCAGATCGCCCGTTTCCGCCTTGACGTGGTACGCGAACGGCAGATGCTGGATATGGTCATACAGCTTCTCGCGCAGGTTGAGCGAGACGTTCTCGCCCGCGATCGCCTGCCAGCGGCCCTTGCAGAACGAGAACACGCCGTTGACGAGGTTCAGCCCGACCAGCAGCAGCCCCACGATCCACAGGTTCTGCGCGATGTACGCGCGCCCGCCCCAGCTCTCCATAATGCTATTGAAGAAATCCGGCATGACGGACGGCTTGTCGCCCAGATAATAGTCCACTACTTCCGCCAGCAGCTTCGGCGTGATGAACCCGATGACGACCGTCGCCACCGTGCACACCAGCGCGCCCACGAAGTAGTACCAGTTGTCCGCGATCAGCCTGCCCATCAGGCGGATTCTGCGGCGCTGCATACCAACCACTCTCCCTTCTATTCCCTCGCCCGGAAACGCTCGAAAAACACAAAACAAAAAGGTCATCCAGCCGCGCGACACGACCGATGACCCTTCGCCTTTCTACCGCGCAAGGCGGTTCAAGGCATATATCGGCGGCCGTGATTCGACGCAAACGCACGCGCGAAAAGCAAAACAGACGTATTACGTGCGCACTGGAGCATACGATTCCCTGTCATCTTCACGGCCTCCCTTCACATACAATCAGCGCCTTTTCAGGTCACAGGCAGTATACTACCGCATTTGTCTGGAATTGTCAACGGTAAATGACGCATTTTTATGAAATTGTTTTGTGATTGTATTTCCCGCGCGCCGCCGTTGAGCGAAGCGCCGGAATCTGGTATACTGGCGCTGCGCGGCGAGAGCGCGCGTCATGGCGTTATCGGTATGTAAAAACCCATGAACATGATTGTATCCGGCGCGCGGTTGTGCTATACTGTGCAAGGAAAATGATGCAGGAGGCAACTACTGATGTACATGAAGAAAATCCTCGCGATGGCGCTGGCGCTCGTTTGCCTATTCTCTTCCGCGCTTGCAGCAGCGAACGTACAGTTTGAGAACGTCGTCGACGCCAACGAGAACCGCAGAATCAAGTCCCAAGTCGGCGACAAGAACGGCGTGCCGGAAAACCCGGTCATCGAGGGCGAGAATCCCTTCACGGGGCTGCCCTACGACGGCGAGTATATGCCCATCCTCGTGAGCGTCTCCAATAACTCCTCCGCCCGCCCGCAGTGGGGCGTGAACAAGGCGGACATGATCTACGAAGTGCCGATCATGGGCAACACGCTGACGCGGCTGTTTTGCATGTTCATGTCGGAGCACCCGGTCGAGGTCGGTCCCGTGCGCTCGGCGCGCTCCTTCCACATCGACATTCGCGAGGAGTGGGACAGCGCCATGATGTACGCCGGCTCGCGCCCCGAGGCCGCCTGCACGGACGCGGAGCTCATGCAGAAGAACTTCACGCGCTACGGCGTGACGACCACGAACAAGGGCGTTCGCCTCAATTACGACCTCAACGGCTCGAGCCAAGGCGCGGACAAGACCAAGCGCGTCAGCTACCACTTCCGCCCCAACAACCTCTCGGTCGATTTGACGCTGTTTGAAGACGCGCTTTCGGTGTACGACTTCACGGCGCGTCCGCGCCTGTTCACCGACGATCTGCCGTCCACGGGCGCGGTCGCCAATTTTGTGAGCGTGTACTACGGCGACGACCAGACCGACTCGCACTATGAGTACAACGAGGACGACAACCTCTACTACCGCTTCGTGGACGGCGAGCCCTACGTCGATTTGCACGACCCGGAGACGCAGCTTGCCTTTGCCAACGTCGTGGTTCAGCGCGTGGCGCTGGACTTCTACCGCGGCGGTTCCGACCGTCCGAAAGTGCCGCTGTTCGGGCAGGGCAACGCCGACATCTTCATGGGCGGGCGCTACATCGCCGGCAGCTGGATTCGCGACGACGCCGAGGCGCGCACGGTCTTCCTCGACGCGGACGGCAATGAGATCGCGTTCCAGCGCGGCGTGACGTGGATCAACATCTGCGGCGAAAAGACCCAAGTGAGCTACGAATGACGCTCGAAGCGCTGGAGGCCGCGGGCATCCGCCGCCGCGTGACGCTCTTTTGCGGGCATTACGGCAGCGGCAAAACGACGCTCGCGGTCGCCTGCGCGCTGGCGCTCCGGCAGGCGGGCAAGCGCGTTCGCCTGTATGATTTGGACGTGGTCAACCCCTACTTCCGCGCGGCGGACACGGGCGGCGCGCGGCTTGCGGACGCGGGCGTTCCGCTGGTCGTCTCGCCCTACGCGGCGACGAACGTGGACATGCCCGCGCTCCCGGCGGAGATGTACCGCATGCTGTGCGATTCGGAAGAACACGCGGTGGTCGACGTCGGCGGCGACGACCGGGGCGCGCTGGCGCTGGGGCGCGTCGCGCCCGGGCTGACCGCCGAGAACGATTACGACATGCTGCTCATCTTCAACCCTTTCCGGCCTCTGACGGCGGCTCCCGAGGACGCGTACCGCGTCGCGCGGGAGATCGAAGCAGCGTCCGGACTTTCTTTTACCAAGGTGCTGCTCAACGCCAATCTGGGCGGCGATACGAAAGCTAGCGACGTGCTCGCCGCGTATCCCAAGGCGCTGGAATTGGCGGGCATGCTGGCGATTCCGATGGCGGCGGTCTGCGCGCGGGAGCGCCTGCGCGGGGCGCTTGCGGGCAAGCTGCGAAACCTGCTCTTTTTCGACTGATACGAAAGGAAGTCCTCCACATGGCAAAGGTCACGGTGCTACAGGATGTCTGCAAAGGCTGCGGGCTGTGCGTCGCCGCATGCCCCAAAAAGGTGCTGCAAATGGCGCGGGCGGCGCTCAATCAAAAGGGGTATCACCCCGCCGAGGTTGCGCGTCCGGAAGACTGTATCGGCTGCGCGTTCTGCTTCCAGATGTGCCCCGATTGCGCGATCATCGTGGAAAAGGAGGGAAAAGCCGATGTCTGATGCCGTATTGATGAAGGGCAACGAAGCCATCGCCGAGTCGGCGATCCGCGCGGGCTGCCGCCACTATTTCGGCTATCCCATCACGCCGCAGACCGAGGTCGCGGCGTACATGGCAAAGCGCATGCCCAAGGTGGGCGGCGTGTTTTTGCAGGCGGAGAGCGAAATCGCCGCAGTGAACATGGTCATCGGCGTAGCGTCGACCGGCAAGCTCGCCATGACTTCCTCCTCCAGCCCGGGCATCGCGTTAAAGAGCGAGGGCTTATCCTACCTCGCCGGGTGCGATTTGCCCGCGCTCGTGGTCAACGTTCAGCGCGGCGGTCCGGGGCTGGGAGGCATCCAGCCCTCGCAGTCCGATTATTTTCAGGCGACGCGCGGCGCGGGGCACGGCGATTTCCATTTATTGGTACTCGCGCCTGATTCGGTCGCCGAGATGGCGTCGCTCACGCGCCTTGGGTTCGAGCTGGCGATGCGCTACCGCGTGACGGCGATGCTGCTGGCGGATGGCACGATCGGGCAGATGATGGAGCCCGTCGCGCTGCCAAAGGACGCGCCGATCGTCTGCGACAACGGCGCGTGGGCTACCGTCGGCACGGGCGGCGGGCGCGCGCATCACATCATCAATTCGCTGTCGCTGCTGCCCGAGGAGCTTGAAAAGCAGAACGTCGCGCGGTACGCGCGCTATCGCGAGATCGCGCAAAACGAAACGCGGCACGAGGAATACAAGCTGGGCGACGCGGAAATTTGCGTCGTCGCGTTCGGCATCGCGGCGCGCGTGGCGAAAAACGCGGTCGACGCGCTGCGCGAGCGCGGCGTGAAAGCTGGGCTGCTGCGTCCCATCACGCTCTGGCCGTTCCCCAAGGAAGCGCTGCGCAAGACCGCCGCGCATGTCAAGGCGTTCGTCTGCGCCGAGCTGTCGATGGGCCAGATGATTGAAGACGTGGAATTGGCGATCCGCTGCGCGCGCCCGGTGACGCTATGCTCGCGCGCGGGCGGCATGATCATGTCGCCAAATGAAATCGAGCGCGCCGTCGAAGCGGCGCTTACGAATGGAGGCGAGCAGGCATGACGGTGTTCAAACGCCCGGAATCGCTCGTAGACGTCCCCCTGCACTACTGCCCCGGCTGCACGCACGGCATCGTGCATCGGCTGGTCGCGGAAGCGCTGGATGAGCTGAACGTCGCAGACAAGGCGATCGGCGTCGCGCCGGTCGGCTGCGCGGTGTTCGCGTACAACTATTTCGCGTGCGACATGGTGCAGGCGGCGCACGGGCGCGCCCCGGCGGTCGCCACCGGCGTGAAGCGCTCGCTGCCCGGCAGCGTGGTCTTCACCTATCAGGGCGACGGCGACCTTGCCGCCATCGGCACAGCGGAAACGGTGCACGCCGCCGCGCGCAATGAAAACATCACGGTCATTTTCATCAATAACGCCATCTACGGCATGACGGGCGGGCAAATGGCGCCCACCTCGCTGCCCGGGCAGATCACGCAAACGTCGCCCTACGGCCGCGACGTGCAGACGGCAGGCTATCCCGTGCGCGTGTGCGAACTGCTCTCGAACGTCGACGGCGCGACGTATCTGGAACGGGTCGCGGCGGACACGCCGCAGCACGTCAAGCGCGCGAAAGCCGCCATCAAGAAGGCGTTCGAGTACCAAATCGCGGGCAAGGGCTTCTCGCTGGTCGAGGTGGTCTCGGCGTGCCCGACGAACTGGGGCTTGACCCCGGAAAAGGCGCTCGATTGGCTGCGCGAGAACATGCTGCCCTACTATCCGCTGGGCGTGTACAAGGACAGGTTTGCGGGAGGCGAAAAGGCATGACGCGGATATTGATTGCGGGCTTTGGCGGGCAGGGCGTGTTGTTTCTGGGCAAGCTGCTGGCGCAGGCGGGGCTGACGGCGGGGCGCGAGGTATCGTGG
>CAZEIC010000005.1:14966-54143 GCA_964512175.1 uncultured Oscillospiraceae bacterium
AATGCGCGGCGGTACGGCGAATTGCAGCGTCATCCTGTCGGACACGAAAATCGGCTCGCCCATCGTCGACGCGCCGGACATTCTGATTGCCATGAACCTGCCGTCCTACGCGCGGTATGAAAGCGCGGTCGCGCCGGGCGGCATGCTGGTGTATGATTCCTCGCTCATCCAAGCGCCGATGGCGCGCGCGGACATCCGCTATTTCGGCGTTTCGGCGGCGCAAACGGCGTCGGACAACGGCTTGGACGGGCTGGCGAACATGCTGCTGCTGGGCAAGGCGCGCAAGGAAAGCAACGCGGTGACGCTTGCCGACGTGGAAAAGGCGCTCGAAAAAGCCGTGCCCGCCTCGAAGGCGGCGCTCATCGAAAAAAACAAGCAGGCGATCCGCATGGGTGAGGCGCTATGACCGAGCAATTGCTGGAGATCGGCACGCGGCTTGCCGCGCTGCGCGACGCATGCGACGTGACGGCGGAAGACATGGCGCGGACGCTCGAAGTCACGCCCGAGGAATACGCCGCGTTCGAGCGCGGCGAGCGCGATTTCTCGTTCAGCTTCCTGTATAACGCGGCGGAAGCGCTGGGCGTGGACGTGCTGGATATCATGTCGGGCGAATCGCCGAAGCTCTCGGGCTGTTCGGTCGTCAAGGCGGGCAAGGGCTTCAAGGTGGACAGGAACAAGGCGTATGAATACCGCCATCTGGCGTTCACCTTCCGCGATAAGCGCGCAGAGCCCTTTCTGGTGACGGTCGAACCGCAGGAGAAAACGCCCGCGCTGCACGCGCACGAGGGGCAGGAGTTCAATTACGTGCTCTCGGGGCATCCCGAGTTCCGCATCGGCGACGCGACGCACGCGCTGTCGGCGGGCGACAGCCTGTATTTCGACGCGTCGCTGCCGCATTATATCGTGGCGCGCGAGGGCGTTCCGGCGCAGTTCCTCGCCGTGGTCGTCAAGTGACGCCGCTGTATTCGCGCTTCACGGGCGCAAGCAGGGAGCAGTTTTCAACGCTCGCGGAAGCGCGGGCGGGCTTTGCGCTACATTGGAACGAGGACTTCAACTTCGCCTACGACGTGCTGGACGCGCTGGCGGCAGAAACGCCCGACGCGCTTTGCCTTTTGCACATAGACAACGATGGGCGCGAAACGCGCGTAACGTTCGCCGAGATGAAGCGGCTGTCGGACAAGGCGGCGAACGTGTTTGCGGACGCGGGCATCCGAAAGGGCGACGTGACGCTGCTCGTGCTCGGGCGAAAGCTGCAGTTCTGGGCATGCCTTTTGGGGCTGCACAAGCTCGGCGCGACATGCGTACAGGCGACGCACATGCTCACCGCCAAGGACTACGCCTACCGCTGCGAGGCGGCGGACATCAAGGCGGCGGTCGTCATGGGTGAGGGCGACTGCGCGCGGCAATTCGCGCTCGGCGCGGGCGAGAAAACGCCCGTGCGGTTCATCACGGGCGGGAAAGCGCCGGGATTCCTCGATTTTGACGGTTTGCTGGAGGCGGCGAGCGAGCAATGGTCGCGCGTCCCGACCAAGGCGACCGACCGCATGCTGATCCTCTTTTCCTCCGGCACAAGCGGCTATCCCAAGATGGTCGCGCACGATTTCACCTATCCCTTGGGGCACATCGTGACGGCGGTCTACTGGCAGCGCGTCCAGCCCGGCGGGCTACATTTCACGATTTCCGACACGGGCTGGGGCAAGGCGCTCTGGGGGAAAATTTACGGGCAATGGCTCGGCGGCTCGGCGGTGCTGGTATACGATTTTATGAAATTCGACGCGCGCGCCATCCTGTCGGTCATGGAAAGAACGCGCGTGACGACGTTCTGCGTGCCGCCGACGATGTACCGCATGCTGCTGCAATGCGACCTGTCCAAGTACGATTTGTCGAGCCTCACGCACTGCGCGACGGCGGGCGAGGCGCTGGGTCCCGAAATCTTCAACGCATGGAAACAGGCGACCGGGCTTGCCATCCACGAGGGCTTCGGGCAGACCGAAACGCCGCTGATTCTGGCGACGCTCGCGCCGTACAACGCGCCCGTGCCGGGGGCGATCGGGCTGCCCGTGCCGGGGTTTGAGGTGTTTGTGCTGGACGACGGCGGGAACGAGTGCGAGCAGGGCGTGACGGGCGAAATCTGCATTCGCGCGGAGAGCGCCGCGAGCCGCCCGCGCGGGCTGACGACGGGCTACTACAAAAACGAAGCCGCCACGCAAAGCGCGTGGCACGACGGCTTCTACCACACCGGCGACACCGCCTACCGCGACGAGCGCGGGCTATATCACTACGTCGGCAGGAACGACGATATCATCAAATCCTCGGGCTACCGCATCGGACCTTTCGAGGTGGAGAGCGCGCTGCTGGCGCACCCCGCTGTGCTCGAATGCGCGGTCACGGGCGTGCCCGACGCTTTGCGCGGGTTCGCGGTCAAGGCGACCATCAAGCTCAAGCCCGGGTTTGCGCCGTCGGATGAACTGGTCAAGGACATCCAGAATTTCGTCAAACGCAGCACCGCGCCCTACAAATACCCGCGCGTCGTCGCGTTCGTGGATGCGCTGCCCAAGACCTTCAACGGCAAGATATTGCGAAACGAAATCCGCAAAGCCGATCTCGAAAAGGCTACTCGACCGTAACGGATTTAGCGAGGTTGCGCGGTTTGTCCACATCGCGCCCGTGCGCGAGCGCGAGATGGTAGGCGAGCAACTGCATAGGCAAAATCGCCAGCAGCGGCGCGAGCGTGTCCGGCGCGTCGGGCAGCGCCCAGACTTCGTCGGCGGCGAGCGCCGCTTCCTCCGCCAGCGCGCGCGGGCAGACGCACAACGTTTCCGCCCCGCGCGCTTTTGTTTCGCGCAGGGATAACAGCGTTTTGGGGAACAGATCTGGCTGCGTGCAGACGGCGACGACCGGCGTGCCGCGCACGACCAGCGCGATTGCGCCATGCTTGAGCTCGCCCGCCGGGTACACCTCGGCGGGGATGTAGGACACCTCCTTGCATTTGAGCGCCGCCTCGCGCGCGAGCGTCCAGTCCGCGCCGCGCCCGATGAACAAAAGCTGGCGGATGCCGATGTGCCGTTGGCTGTAGCGCTGCGCGCGCTCCTCCAGCGCCAGCGCCTGCTCGGCAAGCGACGGCAGCGCCGCCATGTCGGAAAGCAGCGCGCCGTTATCCCTGCCGCGCTTGCGCGCCCAATGCGCGGCGAGCAGCAGCAGCGTTTCGACCTGCGTGACGAACGCTTTCGTGCTTGCCACGGCGATTTCCGGTCCCGCGCAAGTGAGCATGGTAAATTCTGACATTCGTTCAAGGCTGCTGGCGGCGGTGTTCGTCAGGCAGACAAGCCGCGCGTATTTCGCGGCTTCCTTGGCAGCGGCGAGCGTATCCGCCGTCTCGCCGCTCTGGCTGACGGCGATCACGGTTTCGTTCTCCGCATAGAAAGGCGCGCGGTAGCGGAATTCGCTGGCGATCTCGGCGCGCGCCTCGATGCCCGCCAGCGTTTCTATATAATGCGCGCCGAGTAGACAGGCGTGATACGCCGTGCCGCAGCCAACGAGCGTCACGCGCGCGGGCGCTTCGTCGGGAAAGCCCGACAGCCCGCCCGAGCCGACATGCGCTGCGAGCGTTTCGCGCAGCGCCCCGGGCTGCTCGAAGATCTCCTTCTGCATAAAATGCGCGTAGCCGCCCTTTTCCGCCGCCTCGGGCGACCAGTTCACATGGAAGGGCGTGGGCGTGCGCTCGCAGCCGTAGGGGTCGAACACCTGCGCGCCGGAGCGCCGCAGCACGGCGACCTCCTTATCCGCCAGCACCAGCACGTCGCGCGTATGCGCAAGCAGCGCCGGGATGTCGGACGCCAAAAAGCATTCGCCGTTTTGCACGCCAACGACCAGCGGGCTGCCCGAGCGCATGCAGAACACCGCGTCCGGCTCGCGCGCCGACAGCACCGCCAGCGCGTAGCTGCCCTCCAGATAACTCGCCGCCTGCAGGAGCGCGCGCAGCATATCGCCCTCGTAGAGCGCGCCCAGCAGATGCGCGACGACCTCGGTATCGGTCTCGGACACGAACACGCAGCCTTGATCGCTCAAATGCCGCCGGAGCGCGGCGTTGTTCTCGATGATGCCGTTGTGTACGACGGCAATATCGCCCTTCACGTCGGTCTGGGGGTGCGCGTTCACGTCGCTCGGCTCGCCGTGTGTCGCCCAGCGCGTGTGCCCGATGCCGACCGTGCCAAACAGCGGTTCTTGATCCAGCAATGCTTTCAATCGCGCGATGCGCCCTTTGCACTTGCGTACGCGCAAACAGTCGTCCGACAGCACGGCGACGCCTGCCGAGTCATACCCCCGGTATTCCAGCTTCTCCAGCCCGGACAGCAAAATGGGCTGCGCCTCGCGCGCGCCGATGTACCCGACGATGCCGCACATGCCTATTCCATCCCTTCCCATTCGTTGACGTATTCGCCGTCGCGCAGCAGCGCCACGCGCACGCTGTCGCCCGTCGCCGCGCCGAGCTTTTGCCCCGCGCGCACGCGCTCGCCCGCCTGAACGGCGCATACCAGCGCGGTATACTCGCTCGTCAGTCCGTCCTCGTGCGCTATGCGCACGGTATCGCCCGCGACCTCGCCGACGCGCCCCGAGTATATGGCAAGGACAGGTTCACCCGGCACGGCGGCGAACGCGACCGCCGGATGCGCATGCCAGAGCGCGAGCGCAGCGTCATACACGGGCGAATCGGAATACCCTTGCAGCACGTCGCCCGCGACGGGTCGGGCAAGCGCTTCCTTTTGCGCCTCCTGCGCGCCGCTTTGATACTGCACATCGCTCAAGCGCTCGCCCTCGAGCGTTTGCGCGGGGACGGACGGTTTTCCCGTATCCCCTCGCCCGGCGTAGGACGCGACCGCGATGACCGCCACGCATACCGCCATCAACGCGAGAAAGCCCCAGCCCTCCAGCCATTTCCGCATACGCTCCCCTCCCGGGGGTAGGTTGCCCCGGGCGAAACCAGCGCATACAAGCGTATGCGCAAGGGCAATCGCTTACGACGCGATTGCCCTGCGAATAAAGGGGCGGGAGACGCCCCTTTGTTCGGAACACGATTTTCTCTCGGCTCCTGCGGGAGCCTCCCGGGCGAAAATCGCGCAAGGAAGCAGGCTATCGCCTGCTCCTCGAACCGGCAAAGCCGGTTCTGCGGAACTTAATCGGTGGCTACGCCCCCGATACCCCCAGAATGTTAGTGGAAATCGCTGACCGCGATTTCATGATCGGGTTCGTAAGCAATAGCCCTGCTGTATGCGCGCGCCGCTTGCCATAACGCAAAAAATTCTGTATACTGACGCGGTAAGGAGTGTGGGATATGCAAACGCTCGCGCTGTTCGACTTTGACGGGACGCTGCTTTCGGGCGACACCATCATCGACTATGTGCGCTTCGCGCGGAAAAGCGGGTTGATCGGGCGCGGCGGCGTGCTCAAAATCCTGCTGTACGCCGCGCTCGCGCTCAACGGCACGATTACGGAGGAGCGCGGCAAACAGGCGGCGCTCGCCTTCCGCATGCGCATGCCGCGCGAAGCGCGCGAGACGTTCGACCGCGCGTTTCTGCGCGACCGCCTCCTTCCGAGGCTGTACGCGGAGGGCAAGGCGAGCCTGCTGTGGCACGCCGAGCGCGGCGACAGCGTGCTCGTCGTCAGCGCATCGACCGAAAACTACCTGCGCTACCTGCCCGAATTCCTGCCCGTGACCGCCGTGCTCTGCACGCGCGTGGCGGAGGACGGCACGGTGACTCGCAACTGCAAGGGCGCGGAGAAACCCCGGCGCGTCGAGGAATGGCTGCAAGAAAACGGCGTATCGCCCGACTGGGCGGCGTCCTATGCCTACGGCGATTCGGAAAGCGACCTGCCGATGCTGGCAATGTGCGGGCACAAGGTGTGCGTCAACGCGAAAAAGCGCCTGCGAAAGCAGACGCTGGGAAAACCATTCGAGCATGTTACATGGTGATCACGGAACAAATGCGCCGTTTTCGAGGAACACCTCGCCTGTGTCCGCGAACGTCGCGGGCAGGCGCTCCATGCCGCTGATGTTCTTCTTGAAAATCAGCTTCTTGAGCATGGTTTTCCGCGCCGCTTCGTCCTCGATGGGGCGCGCGCGGTAATCGCCCTTGCCCGACGTTTGGCAGGGGAGCACACGGAAGACCGACAGCGCGGGCGCGCCCTCGAAAAGCGCGTATTCGAGCTGGAAAATGCCGGTATCGCGATCGACGTTGCTCATGGTGCCGTAGAAAATCGGCTTGCCCTGATAGAAATGCACCTGCTGCAAAATGTGCGGGTGATGCCCCCAAATCACGTCCGCGCCCATGTCGATGACGCTGCGGGCGTATTTGTATTGCCAGCTATCCGGCGTGTCGTGCACCTCGCGCCCCCAGTGCAGGCTGACGATCACCAGCTCGCACCCCGCTTCGCGCAGGCTCGCGATGCGCTTCTCGATGCGCGGCAGATCGCGCTCGCTGGGGTAGGACAGCCCGACCGCGCCGATGCGCACGCCCTTGATATCTACGGTGAGCAGTTCGTCGCGCGAGAGCGCCGAGCCCAGCCCCGGGCTGCCAAAGCGCTTGATGCCCGCGGTGTCGAGCGTCGCGCAGGAGTCGTCATACCCCTCTGTCTGGAAATCAAAACAGTGGTTGTTGGCGGTGTTCACAACGTCCACGCCCGATTCTGTAAGCACTTGTACGTACTTCGGCTCGGCGCACAGCGGATAGCGCTTGTCCTGATGGCGCGTGCGCTCGGTAAACACCACCTCGAGGTTGGCGAACGTACAGTCGTCGCTCTTGAGCGTGTCCATCACCAGCGAGAACGGCCAGTCATAGCCGTTCTTGTCAACGGTATCGGTATATCCATCCGTATGCCCCTTGTACTGCACCGCCTCGCCGATGGAGCAATCGCCGAGGAAGGAAAGCGTGAGCGTCTCGGCGCACGCCAGCGCGGGCAAAAGGCAGACAAGTAAAGCGAGCGAGAGCACCCGCAGGGGACGATACCCGCATCGTCCCGCCGTCAGCGCGACCTTGCGCGCGCGCGTGACCATCAGAAGCCGTTGGCGGCGTTCGCCGCGTCGATGTCCTTTTTGCGCACGGGCGGCTGGCACGATGTACAGGGCGTGAACTTGCTGTATGCGGAATCCTCCAGCTCACCGTAGGTGAACGCGCCCTTGAGCGGCAGCCAGCGGCTCTTGATGCTCCGGCAGTTCTGGTCGGCGTGGTAATACTTGCCGCCGTCGGGGTTGTAGTACAGCGGCAAGGAATCCTCGGGATAGGGGATGAACCGCCCGTCGTCGTCCCAGATGAGGACCTTGGTGTTGATTTTGATGTTGTTCCACAGCCACGTCATGTTGATGCCCTCGGCGTTCTTGGCGCGCTGCACGCGCACGCAGCCGTGGCTCGCCTTTTTGCCAAGCTCCGGCTCGCAGTAGCTATAATCCTTTACGTCATACTTTTCGTTATAAATGTAGGGCACTTCGTGAATCAGGCAGCCGCCGTTGATGCGCATGCCCATGGCGCAGGTCAGGTTGCCCGCCGGGAAATCGCTCGCGCGGCTGACCATCAGGTATTCGCCCGAGGGCGTTTCATTCCACGGCTGCGCCTTGGTCGGAAGCCCGGTGGAGATCATCAGCTCGGAGTACAATTCGCCGTCCTTCAGCAAATACATGGTCTGCGAGAGCTTGTCGATGAGGATGCCGTAGGTGTCCAGTGGCTGGATGGTCTTGAGCAGGTTCGTGCGCACATAGCCCGAAATCAGCGCGTCCGATTCGCCGTAGCCCGGGCGCGAATCGCAGTCCGGCCCGTAAGAGCTGTTGTAGCACTCCACGAGCGACCAGCCGTCGTCGAAATTCTCCAGCACGTTCACGCCCTGCGACAGGAACGTGACCTCGCCCACGATGTTGGCGCTCTTGGTGCTGTTATCGCGCGCGGCGCGGAGCTTGTAGGTCTCGCGCTGGTCGTCGCCGTCGATGACGGTGATCGGCTGCATCATGACCTTCCAGATGGCGGCGAAGTCCATTTCGCCGATGGGCAGCGTCCAGTAGCTCGAACCGTCCTGCGCGGCAAGCGCCTTGGACGGCGTGGCGACGTGCGTTTCTGCGGGAGGGGACTGCGCGGGCTGGGAATCCGCATGCGCGGCGACCTCATCCTTTGTCACGGACGCGGTGAACTGCACGCGGTTGCCCGAAAAGCCCGTTTCGTCGGTCAATACGGCGTAGAGCGTGTGCTCGCCGCCCGGGAGCGCCGAAAGTTCGGAAAACGCCAGCGTGAAGCGCCCCTTTTGCACGGCGCGAGCCGCGACCTCGGGCGTTTCCGCGCCGTTTTTATAGCGCAGCGACAGCGTCCCGGCGCACGACAGATCGAGCACGAGCGCGTTATCGTCGCTCGACAGCACCGTCACCTGCGGCCCCGGCTCGCCGATGGTCAGCGCTCGCCGTCCAGATCGACCGCCAGCGCGTACTCGCCCGGCGCGAATGGCGCGCCCTGCGCGTCGCACCCGTCCCAGACGAGGTTGTTGATCCCCGCGAGCGCGGAGACCCCGGAGCGCAGCGCGTACACCGAAGCGCCGTCCTTGAGCAGCGCGACCGTGGCGCTCCCCTCGCGCGGCGCGATGAACGCGATGCGCTCCGCCTTGCCGGGGCGCAGCACCTCGGGCACGACGGTGAACGAAAGCGTGCTCTCCGAAAAAGCGGGAGCCGCGAGGCACAGCAGCAGAATCAGGCAAAGCAGGCGCTTTCTCATCAGTTCGCTCCTTTATGCGTGGCGTTACAGAGGCATTATATAGAAGCGGAACGGTTTTTTCAAGGGAATTGCGTAAAAATGATTGTAAACATTCATCGGCATTGCTATAATACGCGCATGAAGGACGAACGAACGCATTTGGAAAGGGTGCTGGACGCGATTTCGAGCGTCCGCGCGCCGACCGCACCGGACGAATACGACCTGCACGCGCGCATCGCGGAGGCGTTGGCGCGGGCGGGCTTGCCCTGCGCGCACGAAGCGCCCATCGCGCAAAGGTGCCGCGTCGATTTCCTGTCGGGCGGCGTGGGGATCGAAGTCAAACGCGGCAAGCCGCAGAAAAAGCCGCTGGTCAAGCAGCTTACGCGCTATCTGGCGTCCGACATGCTCACCGCCATCGTGCTGGTCGCCGAACGCGGGTTACCGCTGCCCGATGGCATCCTCGGCAAGCCCGTGCGCGTCGTCAGCTTGCAAAGGCTGTGGGGCGTGGCGGCAAGCGCGCGGGATACGGTATCCACGCAAATTCCGCAGACCAGCCGCGCGCCCGCGCCGCCGCCCATACCGGACGAGCCGACCGGCGAGCTTCCGGGCTACCTGCGCGAGCAGGTCGCGGCGGGGCATTACTTCGGCACGCTTTCCTATAATAAGCGCCGCAAGAGCTGGACGGTGCGCGGCGAGCCGTGCGTGACCGAGCTGTGCAAGCGGCTGTTCCCGGGCTCTGACGGCGGCAGGCGCGGCGAAGCGCGGTTCACGGCGCACAGGCGCGTCGTGGGCGAACTCAACTGGTTGATGCTGCGCTATCCGCTGAAAATCGCCGAATCGGACGCGGCGCGCTGGCAGGAGGCGCTCTCGCAGGCGCGCGCCTATGCGCTGGCTCGAGAGCGCGCGCTGTCCCTGCCGCAGAGCATGGAGCCGCCGGAGGGCGCGTTCATCGGCACGCTGCGCCCGTTCCAGAAGGCGGGACTGGCGTTCCTTTGCGGGTGCGAGCGCGCGCTGCTTGCCGATGAAATGGGCTTGGGAAAGACGGTCGAGGCGCTCGCGTGTCTGGCGACGCTCTCGCTGTTCCCGGCGCTGGTCGTCGCGCCGCCGCACCTTGTCCGCAACTGGCAGGCGGAAATCGAGCGTTTTCTGCGCATCGAGGGCAAGCCGCCGCGCGTGCACGTCATCAAAGGCTTGAAGCCCGCGCCGCTGCCGGAGGCGGACGTGTACATCCTGCATTACCTGCTGCTGCGCGGCTGGAAGGAAGTGCTGCCCGCGCTGCCATTCCGCTGCGTGATTTTCGACGAAGCGCAGGAACTGCGGCAT
The DNA here is from genome assembly GCA_964512175.1 of uncultured Oscillospiraceae bacterium. GTDB lineage: Bacteria > Bacillota > Clostridia > Christensenellales > Aristaeellaceae > CAZEIC01. The sequence continues at coordinate 25,013 of CAZEIC010000005.1, forward strand.
TCCGGTACGGAGAAGTATTCGGCGGCAAGCCTGCTGTCGGAGAGCTGTGAGCGCGTTATGGGGCTGTCCGGCACGCCGATCTACAACCAAGGCGGCGAGATTTGGAACGTCGTGAATATCCTCGATTTCCATTTTCTGGGCGATTGGGAGTCATTCTCGCGCGAGTGGTGCTACGGCTACGGCAACGCGGTGGTGCTCAAGCCCGAATTGCTGGGCGAGCACCTGCGCCGCGAAGGGCTGATGCTCAGGCGCACCAAGCGCGAGGTGCTGCCCGAGCTGCCCGAGAAGCGGCGACTGGTGTCCGAAATCGACGCGGACGACGCGGTCTACAAAAAGCTCATGCGCCCGGTGCTCGAGGATCTGCACCTGTGGCGCGAGGGCGACCTCACGCCCTCCCAGCGCGCGTTGCTGGAGGACAAGATCTCGCAGCAGGAACGGCAGGCGACGGGGCTTGCCAAAGCGCCGTTCGTGTGCCAGTTCGTGCGCGCGCTGCTGGAGGCGGGCGAGCGCGTGCTGCTGTTTGCGCACCACCACGCCGTCATGGACATCTACCAGAGCGAACTTGCGGCGTTCCACCCGGTGTTCATCACGGGGCGCGAATCGGGCGCGCAAAAGGAACGCGCCGTCGAGCGCTTCATGGACGGCGGCACGAACGTCTGCTGCATATCGCTGCGCGCGGCAAGCGGCTTGAATTTGCAGCGCGCCTCGTGCGTGGTGTTCGGCGAACTCGACTGGTCGCCCGCCGTGCACAGCCAAGCCGAGGACAGGGCGCACCGCATCGGGCAGCAAGATTCGCTGCTGTGCTATTACCTCGTCAGCCCGCGCGGCTCGGACGCGGACATTCAGGAAGCGCTCGGGCTGAAGGTCAGCCAATTCCTCGCGCTCATGGGCGACAAGCCCGACGAGCAGGCGCAAACGCAGGCGCTGGCGAATTACGCGCGGCGGCACGTCGAAATGCTCGTTTCGCGTATGGACGACGTTTGACGGTTGACGCAAAGTGGTATCATCAGGAAGGGAGGCGGCGGTATGCGGGAGGAGAGCGCCGCGCGCGCGTGCGAGCACGCGATCACCACGCGTTTTCGCAAGCCGATCTGGCGCAGGTTCATTGAGGGCGTGCAGCGGTATTCGCTGATCAAGGCGGGCGACAACATCGCCGTGTGCGTGTCGGGCGGCAAGGATTCGTTGCTGCTGTGCAAGTGCATGCAGATCCTCCAGCGGCATTCCGACGTGCCGTTTTCGCTGCGCTTCCTCGCGATGGACCCGGGCTATACCCCCGAAAACCGCGCGTTGACAGAACGCAACGCCGCGCTGCTGGGCATCCCGCTGACGGTGTTTGAGAGCGACATCTTCCAAACGGTAGAAACCGTTGCAACCTCGCCCTGCCACGTCTGCGCGTGCATGCGGCGCGGGCATCTCTACAAAGAGGCGCAAAAGCTGGGCTGCAACAAAATCGCGCTGGGGCATCATTTTGACGACGTTGTGGAAACAATACTCCTGAGCCTGCTCTACGGCGGGCAGTTCAAAAGCATGCTGCCCGCGCTCGACAGCAGGAACTTCCCCGGCATGCGCCTGATTCGCCCGCTGTTTCTCGTGCGCGAGGAGCACATCATCGCGTGGCGCGACGCGCTCGGCATCCAGACGCTTGCCTGCGCCTGCCGCGTGACGCGCAAGGAGGGCGGCGGCAAGCGGCAGGAGATCAAGGCGCTGCTTGCCGCGCTGGAAAAGCAAAATCCGATGGTCAAAAGCAACATTTTCGGCGCGGCGACCCATGTAAATCTGCAGACCATTCTGGGCTACCGAACCGGCGAGGGCGGCGAAATCATCAGCCAATGTGAAGGGACGGACGATGGAGAAGAAGTATGACGTGACCGGTATGACCTGCGCCGCCTGCGCGTCGCACGTCGAAAAAGCGGCGAAAAGCGTGCCGGGGGTTCAGGACGCGCGCGTCAACCTACTGGCGAACGCGCTCGTCGTCACCGGCGACGCGCCGCCCGAGCGCATCCGCGCCGCCGTGCAAAAGGCGGGGTACGACGCGCGCGCGCACGGCGAAAAGCCCGTGAACGCGCCCAAGGGCGAGGACATGCGCGCAAGGCTCTACGGCTCGATCGCGTGCCTCGTGCCGCTGCTGCTCGTCGCGATGGGCCCGATGCTCGGCATGCCGCTGCCCGCGGCGCTATCGGGGCACGGCGGCGCGGCGGCGGTCGCGCTGACACAGCTTTTGCTCACCGTGCCCATCGTGTTCCTCAACCGCGCGTACTTCACGCGCGGGTTTGCCATGCTCTTTCGCCGCGCGCCCAACATGGACTCGCTGATCGCGCTGAGCGCGACGGCGGCGCTCGCGTACAGCCTGTACGCGCTCTACGGGCTGCTGCTGGCGCTCGGGCGCAACGACATGCAGGCGGCGGGCGCGTACCACATGTCGCTGTATTTCGAATCGGCGGGCACGATCCTCACGCTCGTGACCGTCGGCAAAACGCTCGAAGCGCGCGCCAAGGGGCGCACGGGCGACGCGATCGCGGGGCTGGTCTCGCTCGCGCCGGATATGGCGAGCGTAACGAGAAACGGCGAGGAAACGCAAGTGCCGCTGGCGCAGGTGCAAATCGGCGATACCGTGATCGTGCGCCCGGGGCAGCGCGTTCCGGTCGACGGAACTGTGCTCTCGGGGCACGCCTACGCCGACGAATCGGCGCTGACGGGCGAGAGCATGCCGGTGGAAAAGCAGGCGGGCGACAGGCTGCTGTCGGCGACGCTGGTATCGGGCGGCATGCTGACCTTTCGCGCCGAGCGCGTGGGCGAGGACACCTCGCTTGCCACCATCGTCCGGCTCGTCGAGGAAGCCGCATCCTCCAAAGCGCCGATTTCACGGCTTGCCGACCGCATCAGCGGCATTTTCGTGCCGGTCGTGCTGGCAATCGGCTTGCTTGCCGCCGCCGCGTGGCTGCTTACGGGGCAGAGCGTGGAATTCGCGCTGACGAGCTTCGTGTCCGTACTGGTCATCTCCTGCCCGTGCGCGCTCGGGCTGGCGACGCCCGTCGCCATCATGGTCGGCACGGGCAAAGGCGCGGAGGCGGGCATCCTCATCAAGTCCGCCGAGATGCTCGAAGCGGCGCACAGCGTCAGGACCGTCATTCTCGACAAGACCGGCACGCTGACCGAGGGCAAACCGCGCGTGACCGATATCGAATCCGGCGGCGCGCCGCGCGAGGAACTGCTCGCACTCGCGACGGCGCTCGAGACGGGCAGCGAGCACCCGCTTGCAGCCGCCGTGCTCGAGGCTTCGGCGGGGCTTGATATCGCGGACGCGGAGGACTTCGAGGCGCTGCCCGGGCTGGGCGTTGCGGCGCGCGTCGCGGGCGCTTCATGCGCGCTGGGCAACCGCGCGCTGATGGAAGCGCGCGGCGTGGACATCTCCGCGCTCGCGCCCGCCGCCGAGCGCTTCGCCCAGCAGGGCAAAACGCCGCTGTTCATCGCGCGCGAGGGCGAAGCGCTCGGCGTGCTCGCGGTCGCCGACGCGCTAAAAAGCGACAGCAAGCAAGCCGTCGCGGCGCTGCGCGAGCTGGGACTGACGGTCGTCATGCTGACGGGCGACAACGAGCGCACGGCGCGCGCCATCGCAGGGGAGGTCGGGATTACCGACGTGCGCGCGAGCGTGCTGCCCGACGGCAAGGAGCGCGTCGTGCGCGAGTTTCTGGACAAGAAGGGTGCACGGCTCGTCGCTATGGTGGGCGACGGCGTGAACGACGCGCCGGCGCTGACGCGCGCCGACGTGGGCTTCGCCATCGGCGCGGGCGCGGACGTGGCGCTCGACGCCGCCGACATCGTGCTCACGCGCGGCGCGCTCTCGGGCGTGCCAAGCGCCGTGCGCCTGTCGCGCGCGGTGCTGCGCAACATCAAGGAAAATCTGTTCTGGGCGTTCTTTTACAACGTCATCGGTATCCCCATTGCGGCGGGCGCACTGTATGCTTCGCTGGGCATCCGGCTAGACCCCATGCTCGCCGCCGCCGCCATGAGCGCAAGCTCGCTCTGCGTCGTCCTCAACGCGCTTCGGCTGAAGCGCTTTAAGATCAATCACAAGGAGGTCACAACCATGATGGAAACAACACGGGTGCTCAAGGTGGAAGGAATGTCCTGCGCGCACTGCCAGCGCGCGGTGGAGAACGCGCTCAAGGGCGTTCCGGGCGTGAAAAACGCGGTCGTCGATCTGCAAAAGAAGACCGCGACCGTCACTGCAGGCGCGGAAGTCTTAAACGACGCGCTGGAAACCGCCGTCCGCAACGCGGATTTCGTCCCGGCGGGGTTCGTGTAAGCGCGAATTAGCAATTGCATACATCCTCCCGTTATGTTATAATCAGCGGGTATTGCGTACACTGGAGGACAACGAGGTGCCCAAGGTCGCCGCCCAATGGAGGGTCATTCACATGACGCGCACGGAAAAGCACGCCGAGGTCATCTTGGCGTTCCTGTCCGAGGAGGGCATCCTCGCGCGCAGCCGGCAGGTGTATCGCGGCGTCGCCTCGGAGGATAACTACTACGAGATCCGCGTGCTCGACTCGGAGGCGGCGGAAGCGCAGCAGCTCCTGATCGAGCGCAATCTACTGATATAACAAAAGGAGCAAGCATTCGCATGTCCAAGATTTGCGTACTGACGAGCGGCGGCGACAGCCCCGGCATGAACGCGGCGGTGGTGTCCATCGCGCGCAACGCCGCGCTGTACGGCTTTGAGCTGCTGGGGGTCAACCGGGGGTTCAACGGTCTATTACAGGATGATTTCATCCACTTTAATTATGATACCATCCTCGACATCGCCGACCAGCCCGGCACCTACCTGCGCACGGCGCGCTGCGCCGAGTTCAAAAAGCCCGAGGCGCAGGACCGCGCCGCCAAGCTCCTGCATGAGATGGACGTGGCGGGCGTCGTCATCATCGGCGGCGACGGCAGCTTCAAGGGCGCGAAAGCGCTGCACGACCGGGGCATCCCCTGCATCGGCATCCCCGGGACGATCGACAACGACCTGCCCTACACCGAAATGACGCTGGGCTACGACACCGCCGTCAACGACTGCGTGGACGCCGTTCGCGCCATCCGCGCCACCTCGCGCTCGCACGACCGCCCGCACGTCGTCGAAGTCATGGGGCGTGACTGCGGGGACATCGCGCTGGCGACCGCAGTGGCGACGGGCGCGGAAATCGTGGTCGTACCCGAAGTTAAAAACTGGAAGGTGGACAGGGTCGCCGCGCGGCTCAACGAGCTCATCGACCGCGGAAACACGCGCGCGACGGTCATCGTCGCCGAGGGCTGCTGGAAGACAATGGCGCCCTTCGACCTGTACCACTTCCTGCACCCGTATTACGAGGCGCTGCGCGCCAAGGACCCGGGCTGCGGCAAGTATGTCTATCCCAACGAGCCCATGACCGCCGATCGCTTCGCCAGCGTGCTCAAGCGCAAGTGCGGCGTGCGCCTTGCAGACGCCAAGAAAATGATGATCGAGCCCGACGTGCTGATCGGCGAGAGCGGCGATCGCTACGTCATCGAGGCGCGCGCGACGGTCATCGGCTACACGCAGCGCGGCTGCCAGCCGACCGCGCGCGACGCGCAATTCGCGTTCGAGGCGGGCATGACCGCCGTGCGGCTGATCCACAGGGGCGTGTCGGGGCAGCTCATTGGCGTGCGCCGCGGACGCACGTTCTACATGCCCATCGACAAGGCGCTCTTGGAGAAACGCCCGTTCAACCGCAAGCTGTACAACATCATCAATCAGCTGTAAGCGCATAAACAAAAACGCCCGGTCGTCTGATCGGGCGTTTTCTGATGCCAAATTTATGGATGCGTCGTCACCATACCGTCGTAGGCGGTCAGGAAGCCGCGCTTGGTCGCGGCGGCGGCGATTTCGGCATATCCGTTCTCGCCCGCACAGTTGTGCGTGAAGTGGTTGATGATGAACACCGTGCGCGCGTCCGCCATGCCCTCATCCAGCATGCGCTCGCGCACACGCGCGGCTTCGGGCAGCCCCATGTGCTGGTTGTCGCACGGCTCCAGACAATACGTGCAATCCAGACTGACGATACCGTTGTGCTTACCGCGCAGCGCGCGCCACGTTTCCTCCGGGAAATAGCCCGTGTCGTGCGCGTACAGGACGGCTTGCTCGCCGCGCGAAACACGGTAGAACAGGCTTTCCTCGTCGGGCTTATGATCCGCCTTGAGCGCCTCGACATGGTACTCGCCGATGTCGAACGCGTCCAGCGCGTGGATCACATGAAAATGGATATATTTGGGATAATGCGCCATGTAGTATTCCAGCGAATCGACGAACGCCTTGCGCACCGCTTCGTTGCAGTACACCGCAAGCGGGCGCTCGGTATGCGCGTATGGCGCGACGCGCAGCTGCAAATCGAACGTCGAGAAATGATCGAGGTGCGAATGCGTCACCAGCAGATGGTCGACAGCGCCCAAGTCCAGCCCGAAGCGGTTGGCGTGGTCTATCGTGTCGCCCGGAAGGTCGATAAGGATCGCGTCGTCGATCAGCGCCTGCGAGCGCGTGCGGATATCGCGCCCGCCGCGCGCCCGCGCGCGGGCGCACGCCTTACAGTGACAAAACGGCGCTGGCCAGCCCTCGGCGGCGGCCGTGCCTAAATGCGTCAGTTGCATGTTCTCCATGCGCGATTCCCCTCTTTCAGCCCTTGATGCCGGTCACGGCGATGCCTTCGATAAACGTCTTTTGCGCGAAGAAAAACAGCACGATGGTCGGAACGGTGAAGATGACCGACGCCGCCATCAACTGCCCCCACTCCACCTTGTGCTCCGTCATGAACGCCTGCAAGCCCAGCGAAATGGTGTATTTCGTCTGGTCGTTGAGGTAGAGCATGGGGTTGAAGAAATCGCCCCACGCCGCCATGAACGAAAACACCGCGATGGACACCAGCGCCGGCACGCACAGCGGCAGCACGACGGTGGCGTAGATGCGCAGCGCGCCCGCGCCGTCGATCTGCGCGGCCTCGGTGAGGCAGTCGGGCACGGTCTGGAAGAATTGGCGGAGCAGGAAGATGTAGTACGCGCCGCCGCAGAAGGCGGGCAGGATCAGCGGGATATACGAGCCGACAAGCCCGCTTTTCTGGTACAGGATGTACAGCGGAATCATCGTTACCTGCGACGGGATCATCATCGTGCCGATGATGAACGGAAACAGCCACTTGCGCCCGAACCAGTCGATTTTGGACATGGAGTACGCCACCATCGAGGCGGTCAGCGTATAGCCCAGCACGCAGCAGACCGATATCAGCAGCGTATTGAGCAGATAGCGCGTGTAGGGAATGGTCGTGAAAACGTTGATATAGTTTTCAAACACCACGCGTTTGGGGAACACCGCCTCGGGATAGGTATACAGTTCGTGCGCCGTTTTGAGCGAGGTGGTGAGCATCCACAAAAACGGGACGACGTATATCAGCGCCGCCGCCGTCAGCAGGACGTATACGCCCGTCCTGCGCACGCCGCGCATGCGCCTGCCGCGATCAGTCAACGCCATACGTCACCCACCTCTTTTGCAAGCTGAACACCGCGACCGTCAGCCCCGCGACGAGGAAGAACATGATCCACGCCATCGCGGAGGCGACGCCCATCTCAAAGTATGTGAACGCCTTCTGATACAGATAGATGGAATAGAACAGCAGCGAATTGCGCGGACCGCCGGAAGCGACGTTCGTCCCCGCCTCCTGCCCGATGAGCAGGTACGCCTGCGTAAAATACTGCAAATTGTTGATGAGGCTGATGATCAATTGAAACAGCAGCACGGGCGATATGCCGGGCAGCGTGACGTGCAGAAACTGCTTAAACTTGCCCGCGCCGTCGATATCGGCGGCTTCGTACAGCGAGCGCGACACGTTCTTGAGCGACGCCAAAAAGATGATGACCATGTTGCCCGTCGTCCACAGCCCCATGATGAGCAGCGTGGGCTTGGTGTACAGCGCGTTGCCGATCCAGTTGATGCGCGGAACGCCCAGCGCCGCCAGCGCGTTGTTGAGCAGCCCCATCTGCGGGTTGAGGATCCAAATCCACAGCGCCGACGCGGCGACGGCGGGCATGACGGTCGGCATATAAAACAGCGTGCGGTACACGCTCAACCCGCGAATATTGCGGTTGAGCAGCATGGCGATCATCAGCGCGAACGCCATGTTCAGCGGCGTGCCCACGACGGTGAACACCAGCGTGTTTTTCAGGCTGATGAAGAATTTCTTGTCGGAAAAGAGTTCGGCATAGTTTTCCAGCCCGACGAATTTCGGCGCTTGAAACAGGTTGAACGTCGTCAGGCTGTTGTAGGCGGATTTGAGGATCGGATACGCGCTGAGCAGGCAAAAGCCGATCAGCCACGGCAACGCGAAGCCGATGCCCGCGAGCGTATTCTTGCATTTTCTGTTCATGCGGGGCATGCGTTTCCTCCTTGGCGAAAGCGCGCGATGGGGCGTGACCACGCGCGGTCACACCCCATCGCATGGGACGGTGGATGGCTTAGAAAATATCCTTCGCGCCATCTTCGATGGCTTTGATGGTCTCCTCGGGCGTTTGCTCCAAGCCGTAGCACAATTCGAGCTGTTCGTTGATCATGGCGGTGTACTCCGCGCTCTCCTTGAAGTTGGGCGCGCCGACGAGGTTCTTGTTCCCGGCGACCTCGGCGAAGAATTCCGCTTCCTTCTGCATGGTCTTATAGGCTTCGCTGCCGTACATGCTCATGAGCACGGGCAGGTTGGCGTTGTTGATGATCAGCACGGTCTGTCCGCGCTCGCCCAGCAGGAACTGCATGAATTCCCACGCGCCGTCCTTGCACTTTGCGGTGCTGGGGATATAGAACGTGGAGCAGGAGATCGGCTGCCGCCCCTGAAGCTCGGGCTGATCATCCGGCGTGGGCAGGTAGGTCACGCCCCAGTTCACGTCCAGCCCCAGCTCCTCGAAATAGCCGCTCGTCCAAGGGCCGTCGAAGCGCAGCGCCTGTTTGCCGCTGAGGAAGGGATCGGACGGGTCATGCGTCTTGCCGGACGACGTGAAGATGGACACGTTGTTCGCGCCGAATTCCTGCACATAGTCGTAGAACAGTTCCAGCGCCTTGCGGTCGCCTTCGAGCGCGGGCGAGGGCGCGAGCGTTTCCAAATCGTTCCAGCTTCCTCCCAGCGCGTAGTGCATGTTGTTGCGGTAGTTGCTCAGCGGCCAGACCGGGAAGCCCAGCGTTTTGAGCGTGCCGTCGGCGTTGACTTCGGTGGTCTTCTTGGCGACCTCGAGCATCTCCGAGGCGGTCGCGGGCGGCGCGTCATACTCGGCGGCGGCGAGCAGGTCCTTGTTGTAGTACATGACCAGCACGTTCATGTTGCAGGGCAGCGCGTACTGTATGCCGTTGTACTTGCAAGCGTCCACGGCGGCTTGGTTGTACGCCGAGAGGTCGAACCCGCTCTTCTCGATGTACGCGTCCAGCGGCTCCATCGCGCCCATGTCGGCAAACTGCGTGACATAGCTGTTCCAGGAGTCGGTCAGGTCGGGGCCGTCGCCCGAGGAAATGGAGACCGTGATCTTCTGGAAATCGGGCACGGACAGGCTCTCGACGGTGTACTTATCCTGCGATTGGTTGAACTCGGCGGCGAGCTGATCCATAGCGTCCGCCATCGCGCCCGTCCACAGGTGCCAGACCTTGACGGTCTCTCTCTCCTCGGCGACGCCAAACGCCACGGACGACGCCAGCAGCGTCAGCGCCAGAATCCATACGAGTGCTTTCTTCATGGGTGATCCTCCTTCTTGCTTGTAAAGCGTCACGCGCCGGAGTCGCGCGCCCCCTCCTGCGTTTTCCTCATGATAGCACAAAGGCGCGACAATAGCATTATCCGAATTTGCTGTAATCATTGCCCGTATTCTATGATTCCAAGCGTCCCGTCGTCAACGCTCATGTTGTATCTGGGGCAGAATCAGAAAATATTGGCAGCACAACGTTTGCGAGGCGTACGGCGTGTGTTGAACAAGTGGTTCTCACTGTTCATAATTTGCTGTTATAAACCACTGGCGCGCATACGCCCGATATGCTATAATAACGCCCGGGTGAGGACATGAAGCAATCGGACGCGGGCAAGCAATACGAATTTAACTGGTATTCGCGCAAGGCGAGCATGAACTTGGGCGGCGTATACATGACGCAGCTTGGCATGGTTTATTGCGTACCGGGGTACGTCATCAAGCCGCACGAGCAGTGGTGTCACGAAATCAGCTACTTTGTGTCCGGCAAGGGGCAGTTCATCGTGGACGACAAGGCGATGGACATCCACCCCAACGAAGTGTTCATCACGCCGCTGGGCTGTCGGCATTCCATTGTCGTCTCCAAGGACGAGCCGCTGCATTTCTGTTATCTGGGCTTCCTGTTTGACGATCATTACGCCAGCGGCGAACTGATGCAGCTGCTGGCGTTCTTTCACGACCTGCCGGGCATCCGCGCGGACGGCGACCACGAGCTGCTGCTGGCGTTCTACCGCGCCATCGGCGAGCTTGCGCGCGGCGACCGGTTCAGCGCGCTCCTGCTGACGGGCTATGTGCAGTCCGTTCTCATCATGTGCATGCGCCTGTTCTCAGGCGGCGCGCCGCAGCCGCGCATCGACGCGCAAACGGCGACCGTTTCCTGCGAGATCGTCTATTCCGTCATGAAGGCGGTGGACGACAACAGCATGAACGTCGGCAGCATCGCTGACCTTGCCGACCTGCTCGGCTACAACCCGTGCTATCTGTCGCATTATTTCAAGCAAAAAACCGGCATGACGCTGCAAAGCTACATCATCCAAAAGAAAATCGACCACGCCATCGGGCTCATGCAGTACTCGCCGCTGTCCATCACGCAAATCGCCGAGCAAATGGGCTTTGCAAGCCTGCAATCCTTCTCCAAAGCCTTCAAGCGCGTCACGGGCAAAAGCCCGTCGGATTATCGCCCTGAGCTGGCGGGCGGCGTTTTCAGTATATAGCGCTACCGTTCCCCGCGATATAGTTCGACGATTCGTTCGGTCAGCAGGTCATAGAGCACGCAGCCCTTGCCACCGCTTTCCTCGGTGATTTCCAGCTTCACAAGCAGCTCCTCCAGCGCGGGCGCGTTCTCGCCCAAGAAGTAACGGTTGAGCGTGATATCGCTGATATCCATTTGATAGGCGGCGAACACGCCCCAATCGGAAAGCGCGTCGCCGACGATATCATAGATGCCGTACAGCTTGCTTTCCCGTTTGTCCACCGGATAACCCAGCAGCAATTCGGCGGTCTTCAGGCTCATCCTGCGCTTCATCGCCGGGTAGTCCATTTCCGAGTCGGGCCATTCGCCGAACGCATCCCAGAGTTCCTTGACCTCCGTCGCCTCCTCCCATATTCTGGCAAAATCAAGCCCGAACGTTTGCCCATGCAGGGACGACGCGGCGACGCTGCGCGAAAAGGCGTACAGCGTGCCGTCCTCGTTCAAATCGACGGTATACTCATAGTACGGCTCGGCGTTCGGGTCGAGCGCGGACGCGGCTGGGTCTGCGCGCCCGAAATGGACGACGTGCGCCGCGCGCGTGCCGCCCGAGGGCAGCTCCTGTCGTTTCACGACGCGGGTGACGGTATACGGAATCGTATCCACGTAATGTCCCGCGTCCAGCAGAACGTTGGTCGCAAAGTGCGCGTCGCGGACGGCTTCCTCATTGCCGCCCAAGCCCCCGGAAGCCAGCATGTTCACATCGACGACGACTTCCGCTTCTTCCCGCGCGTCCACAGCGTTGAGCGCGTTCTCGATTTCGGAAACGGGCACAGCGCCGAAGGCGACGCAATACACCCTTTCGCTGCGCGCGTCGACGGTCACGACGTATTCATTGCCCGACACGGAATCAATACAGTATACATGGCACCCGGCAATCAGCAGCCGCCAGCTATCGTCCGCCACGAACGGCACGGAATCATACACCAGCGGCGGATTCTTCAATATCTCCGTCAGGAAGCTGGCAGCCAGCGCCACGGAATCGCTGACGAGACTGCTTTGCTGCCGATGCTCGCTCGCGAGGTCGTCCAGCGACTGCTGGCGAATTTCAGCGGCGCGCTCGCGCGAGATCACCATGCCGTGCTCGTCCCCGTCCTCCAACAGAAAGGGCTGGAATGCGACGAGGTCGCGGTAGGCGTAGCGGACGAGCGTCCGCGCGTCGCTGCTCGCGTCCAGCCGCAGCTCCAAGCATTGCCTGTCAAGCAGCGCGTTCAGCGACGCTTTCCCCGGCACGAACACCGCGTCCTTCTTCAGATTATCCAGCAAAGAGCCGTACAGCCGCAGCATGGGCAGGTTGTTTTCATGCGGGCGAATGGCGGCGAGCACGCCGTCCGGCAGATCGCTTTCCGACCAGCCCGCGACGCTTTGCAGTTCAAAGAAACGCGCGGTCAGCACGTTGTACGCGTCTTGCTGGAAACCGGTAGAAAAAAACGGATCGCGGACGCTCTCCTCCGGGGTCATGCCCGCAGACGGCATGTACGTGGCGAGCGTGAAGGGTGGCGGCGGCGTGGGCGTGGAGAGAGCGGGTACGGGCGAAGCGGTCTGGAACGGCGCAATGGTCGTGTCGTCTGGCTGCGGCTCGCCGCCCGTTTCGGCGAGCGCGCCCGAATACCCGAGCGTGCTTTGCATTTCGCCCTCCATGACAAGCGGCAGCGACAGCGCGCTCCCCAGCACCAGCAGCGCCGCGAGCAGCGCGGTCACAAGTCCTTTGACGGTTCGTTTCATGGGTACATCCCTCTCTGATAGTTGGTAATACCAGGATAATCGCGCGTTGTTTCTGTCGCGTGCCTAAGTTGTCACAGACCTGTAAAAATCACCGACACGCGCGTGCCGCTTCCTTGCTGGCTGTCGATCTCCACGCGCGCGCCGTGCGCTTCTGCGATCTTCTGTACCAGCGTCAAGCCCAGCCCCGCGCCGTTTTGCGCGCGCGAACGCGAAGCGTCCGCCATGTAGAACGGCTCGAAAACGCGCGGCAGATGCTCGGGTGCGATGCCCTCGCCATGGTCGCGTACCGACAGCGTGTTTCCAATATATGTCAGTTCGATGTCGCCGCCCGCCGCGCTCGCCTTGATCGCGTTGCCGAGCAGGTTGGCAATCAGCGAGACCATCAGCGCTTCGTCGCAGACGAGCGTTTTTCGCGCGGCGTTCGTGATGATCCGCACGCACTTGCTTTCGCGCGCGCTTTCGACCGCGCGTACAGCGGCGGCAAACAGCGTCGTCGTCTGGCATTCTTTCATTTCGACTGGCGCGCCGCCCGCCAGCCCCGAGAGCGTCAGCAGCTTTTGGTTCATGCGCTCGGCGCGCGCGCCCTGCTCGCGTATTGCCTCCAGCGCGGTCTTCTGCTGCTCGTCCGACAGCCGCGCGCGGAGCAGCAGGTCTGCGTACCCGATCATGGCGGTCAGCGGCGTTTTCAGCTCGTGCGCCATGTTCGCGATGAATAGCCGCTGGCTCTCGTCGCGCTTTTGCACGGCGTCCGCCATCTGATTGAACGCCTCCGACAGTCTTCGCACCTCGTCCTCACGCTTCCCGGGCTTCGCGCGCGCGGCGTAATCTCCGCCTGCGATCCTGCCCGCCGCCGCCTCCAGCCGCGCAATCGGCGCAAGGCACGCGCGAATCATCGGATAGCAAACCAGCGCCAGCAGCGCGCCCGCGCAGAGCAGCACGAGCGCGGAAAACGCCGCGTCCTCGCGCGCGCGTCGGTACACATGCGTGATATCGCGCGCGACATAAACATGCAAATCGCCCACGGGCGCGCCGTGCGCCAGAAAATAGCGCTTGTCGCCGAGCGCCGCCACGGTATACCGTTCCTCCGAGGCGCTCGGCATGCCAGCGAGCAGCGCTTCTGTTTCCGGCGTGAACGTGTCGTGCCAGAGCGCGCCGCCCGCGCCCGTGACGAGCACCAGCGGCTCGTCCATATACCGCAGCGCGATGCGCGCGGCGCGCCCGGGGTCGTCCTCGCCAAAGGCGGTCAGCGTCACGCCGATGGCGGCGCGCAGCGTGCTATACGCGCTTTGGCAGCGCGTTATCTCGCCGGAAAGCGCCGCGCGAAAACCGCGCGTAAGCTGCACGCCGCACAGCAGCGCCGTCACGGGTATGCACGCGCAGAGCGCAATCAGCGTCACGCGGACGCGCAGCGGCGTTTTCACGATGGCGCCTCCAGCCGATAACCCAGCTTATACACCGTTTTGATGCGTTCCTCCCAGCAAAGCTTCTTGCGAAGGCGCTGGATGTGCATGTCCACCGTGCGCGTGCCGCCCGCGTAATCGTACCCCCACGCCGCCTCGAGCAGCTGTTCGCGTGAGAGCGCCATGTTGCGGTGGCGCATGAGCATGCAAAGCAGCGCGTACTCCTGCGGCGTCAGTTCGACGGGCGCGCCCGCTTTCCTGACCTCGCGCGTCTTTTCGTCCACCGTCACATCCAGCGCCGAAAGCGCGATATCGCCCTTCCTGCGGCGCGCGAGGATGCCCTCGGCACGCGCCTGCAGCTCGATGGGATGAAAGGGCTTGACCATGTAATCCTCCGCGCCCAGCCGCAGCCCGCGCACGCGGTCGAGCACGTCGCCGCGCGCCGTCAGCGCGAGCACGGGCGGCGCGTCTTGCACGCCGCGCAGGCGCTCGAGGATGGCAAAGCCGTCCAGCCCGGGCAGCATGATATCCAATATCACGAGGTCGAAGCGCTCCCGCGTGATGCGCTCGAGCGCCAGCCCGCCGTCGCGCTCGCACGCCGTTTCATAGCCCGCGACCGACAGCGTCATCGCCACCAGCCCGGAAATCGCCGCGTCGTCCTCGACAACGAAAATCCGCTCGCGCAAAAAAGCCGCCCCCTTTGCCATGATTATAGCATACAAAGGGGCGGCGATTGTCACAAAGTTGTAAAAACGGGGTTACGAAACCAGATTGCGCACCCACACGCCCTTCTTGACGAGCACCAGCCCGATCACGCACTTGATAAGGTCTTGGCTCACGCAAGCGGGATAAATGACCGTGATCGGCAGTGTCGTCAGGCGCGCCAGCAGCATGGCGCATGGCACGCAGATGAGCCACGTATGCACGCAGTCAAACAGGAACGTGATGATCGTGCGTCCGCCCGAGCGCAGCGTGAAATAGCAGCAGTGCGTGATGGCGTTGATCGGCATGAACACGGCGTTGACGATGACGAACATCGTCGCGAGCGCGCGCACATCCTCGGTGGTGTTGTAGATCATCGGAATCAGCGGCGACACGGCGGCAAGCAGCGCGCCCATCAAAAAGCAGCACGCGACCGAAAACGCAATCAGCTTCCAAACGGAATCCTTGGCTTTTTCCATGTCGTTCGCGCCAAGCGCCTGCCCCACCAGCACCGCCAGCGCGTTGCCCATCGACAGGAACACGACGTTGAACAGATTGGAGACGGTGGACGCGATATTCGTCGCGGCGACGACCGTCAGCCCGCGCAGCGAATACGTCTGCGTGAGCGTCGCCATGCCCATCGACCACAAGCCCTCGTTGAGCAGCAGCGGCGCGCCGCGGCGGATGATCGCAAACGTCAGCGCCTTGGGCACGCGCAGGCTCTTGAACGCGCCGACGATGAACGGATAGCGCTGCTTGTTCCTGTGCGTGCCGACAACGACGATCGAAAGCTCGACCACACGGCTGATGACCGTCGCGTACGCCGCGCCACGCTCGTTATACGCCGGAAACACGCCGGGCACGCCGAAAATTAGCAGCCAGTTAAACAGCAGGTTCGTAAGCACCGCGGCGACGCTCGCGAGCATCGGCAGCTTGGTTTGCCCCATCTCGCGCAGCGTCCCGGCGTAGCACTGGGTCAGCGCGAACAACGGCAGCCCCGCGAGCATGATGTTCAGATAGCCCGTGGCGCTCGCGCGCACGACGGCGGCGTCGCCCGTGCCCGCCTCGCCCGAGAGGTACAGCGAAACCAGCGGCTCGCCAAACTCCAGAAAGATTGCCAGCCCCACGGCAAACAGCACAATGGACGTGAGCACCTTGAAACGGAAGGTGTCGCGCAAGCCCTTGACGTCGCCCGCGCC
This sequence comes from uncultured Oscillospiraceae bacterium, assembly GCA_964512175.1. GTDB lineage: Bacteria > Bacillota > Clostridia > Christensenellales > Aristaeellaceae > CAZEIC01. The sequence continues at coordinate 41,050 of CAZEIC010000005.1, forward strand.
GAAAAACTGCGCGCCGAAGATGCCCGCGCCCGACAGCCCGCCGAACACGCACAGGTTGAACACGAAGATAAGCTGGTTGGCGATGGCGACGCCGCTCATCTGGTCTGTGCCGACCTGCCCGACCATGATGTTGTCCAGCAGATTGACGAAGTTGGAAATGCTGTTTTGCACGATGATCGGCACGACGATCGCCATGACGGTCTTGTAGAACGCCCTGTCGCCCACGAATCTGCGCTTGAACCTCTGTAGCATGCTGACTTCCCCGCCTAAAACAAAAATACCCCGGCAGTATACCACGCCCGCCGGGGAAAGGCAAACGAAATTTCATCAAATCTGGTTCATAGGCCAAGCCTTGCGTATGGTACTTATTGTCTGTAGACTTATTGTAATTGTTCCACATAATAAGATTAGGAGGATCTTTTGCATATGGATATTGTCAGGGTGTTTGGAGCGAACCTGCGAAGGTATAGAATGGCGACAGGGCTCTCGCAAGAAGCCTTTGCAGACAAATGCGGTATGCATCGAACGTATATCAGCGCCATTGAATGCTACAGGCGCAGCATATCGCTTGAAAACATACAAAGGATTGCAGATGCGCTTGGAATCAAAGCCTATCAGTTACTAATGGAGGAATAACAATGCCAACATACATACGAGATATGCAAATTGTGCATGGCGACAGACAGCAGATTCGAAGATCGGTGATTGAGGCGTTTCTGCAAGAAGAACCTGGCAATGGTACCGGAGAATTGACCTCGCGTTATCAGTACAACGTCGAACAGTATGACAAATACGCAATATACCTGAAACGTCCCACTCAACTAAATAAAGGTTTTGACTTTACAGTGAACATTTCGGGTTTGGCGTTCAAGAAAGAGAGAAGGTATAGCAAACCCAGTCATGATGACGTTATGAATGCGCTTATCTGTTGCAGAGATAAAGATGCAGGAGAATATGAGAAGGTGGCAGTTGCAATAAACCAGATATTCCGTTGCGAATACGCCGATTTATCGAAGATGAACGCGGGTTTCTATGATTACAAACAACAATCACACCCTATACAAATTATCTTGTTAGCAATCAGGTGGCTATTCATTGAGCAGGACTGCGCATACTGGAATTATTCTGGCAGACAAATGCTCTATAATGCACTGATGAGTAAAGGATTGATTTAGTGCTATTTCCGGAATACGAATAAGTATTCATGCGCAATTAAGAGAAAATTGTACTTTATGCTATTGGTTTTCCAATAGCCTGTCGCTCGGCAGTTATGCTGCTCTTTTATGATGAGCTCTTTTAGCCGAAAGCCGGATGCCTCAAACAGCTTCATGACTTCAAAAGACATTGGTATCATATGCCCTTTTTGCCTTGTGTCGCCCATGAGAATGGCGCAAAACTTATCTTTCTTGAGAACGCGGTAACATTCGTCGGCGACAGCTATCATTTCATGTAGGAAATCACGAACATTAAGACGCGACAAGTCCTCGTCAATATCTTCGCTATAAGTGATAATATTCGCATACGGTGGGTGTGTACAAATCAAATCAATGCTCGCGTCTTCGATTAGATGCAAATCTCTTGCGTCGCCTTTTATGATCCACACATTTCCGTTCGCGCCTTCATGCTCAAAATTCGTCTTATCAACGCAGCGATCCAAAGCCGTTTGATTAACGTCCATACCTATGATGTTCCGGTTGAGCAGCTTTGCTTCGACAAGCGTCGTTCCTCCCCCGGCAAATTGGTCAAGCACCAAATCACCTTCATTAGAGTAACGCAACAAGATATTGCGGGGAATATAGGGCGACCAATTCCCGCGCCATTTCGCGTCGTGCGTCGCCCAGTTGCCGCGATCGGGAAAACTCCAGACGGTTGTCGTCTCGATCTCATATTGATTCGGTGCCCATTTTCTGATTGCGCTATTTGGCATGACGAAGAACCTCTAGTAAGACATTATTTTCCAGATCATGAATACAGTAAAGATGCTCCATAACATCGAACGTTTCTTCCAGGTTGTTGCGCGCGCTTAGCCAACCCTTCCCATCGGTAAACCAAACGAATGTGAAGCCCTGAATAGAGCGGCTTTCCAATGCAATCGACTTATAACTTCTGGCGGTTTCATTCAATTTGCTGCCGCTGCTGCTATAGAAATTCGTTTCTATTCCATAGAGCATATCCTCTGTTTTAATAACAAAATCAAATCTCTTTTCCGATTTTCCTTGATTGGAAATAGAAGATAGATCAATTCCCCATCTTTCCGTAATCTGACTGATAGTCATTTCTTTATAGTAATCAACATCCCTTACAAAACCCGCCTTCTGTATATACCCCTCGACAAGGTTCTCCATCAGGTGACCGCCCCGATTTTTTCTGCCGTTTGAGTCGAGTCCCGTCTCAACACCGGTAACATAATCAACCAGATTGCTGATAATATGGTTTTGAATCAAGTCGAACAGCCCAGTTTTACGCATGAAATACGCATACTGCTCAATGTCATCCGCGGTATTTATCGACATATCTGTTTTTATGAACGAATACCAACGGCTATCGATAACGTCTTGGCAGAAAATATCATACTCTCTCTTAGCAAGTAATATAGGAATAGCTTTTAGCACTCCCGGATACTGAGTAATTAGGTTGCGAAAATCCTCGTCAATGCTCTTTGAGCCAATCAATGAATTTAGTATGTTCAATTCTATACGGATAGTCTGGACATTGCCGTACACTTTCTCAAAATCAACATAGAAACCATAATCCGCAATACTCTCTCTGAACTTTGACAGCCAAAAATCGAAATCCCTTGGCATCGTTTTCCCTCCTCCAAAATTCGATATGAGCAATTCGTAAATCTTCCCTCTGGCGACACTATTGCAGTTTATCATTCTCGTCGCTTCGACCCGTTTGATTCTGTAAGAAGCGTATAAATCGTCAAAAAAGTTATCATTCTCGTCCGTATTATGCGGATCGGAATTGCTAATGACAATCCTCGCCCCTTTTTTATGGATTTGATGGACAAACCCGGCAAGCTCCATCTGCTCCTTGTCGCCAAAGGCATCGCCCGTGTACGCGGTAAAGCTCGCCGTTTCCGTGATAGGTCTATATGGCGGATCAAAGTATACAAATGTGTGCGCATCTAAAAAAGGTTCAGAATCCTTATAATCTCCGCAAACGATTTGCACTCGACGCAATTTCCTCGATACCGCCAGCAGGTTGCCCTCGTCGCATATTAAAGGATTCTTATATGCGCCCATCGGCACGTTGAAAAGTCCCTTCCTATTCACCCGATACAACCCATTAAAGCATGTTTTATTAAGAAAGATCATTATCGCGGCTTTCTCAATGCGATCAGCGTCGCTTACATAGTTCTGCAAATGGTTATAACGCTCTCTACACATTAAGTAATATATGCTTCTTGATACCGTATCCATTGGAAGATAATCATTCTGCATCTGATACAGCCTGTCAAGCAAAGGATATGTCATATCGCGAATAACACGATAAGCGTTGACGAGATCGGCGTTCGTGTCGCTGATATAGACTTCGCTCAAATCAAAATTTGATAGGACATGAAATAAAACAGCACCTCCACCGACAAATGGCTCTGCGTATTTCGTAACTGTTCCGTCAGAAAAAGGATATAACTTCTCTATTTCATTCAGTAGCTGTCCTTTGCCGCCTGCCCATTTCAAGAAGGGTTTCGCGGGTTTTTCGGAAGCATAATATTGTGTATTGCTCTCTGTAACACGCTCCATGCCGGAAACAAAACCCATTCCAAGCCCTCCTGTAAGCGGTAGTAGCTACGCGGTGATCAATCCCACAGTGAATGTAGCACTATTATACTCGCGCGTTCTGTCGATTGCAAGCTACTCCCGCCAGTTTTCGAGCAATCCGCGCATCCAGCTATATACGTCCAGCCCGTACACCGCTTGCAGGCGCTCGCGGGAGAGCGTATCGCGGACGGGACCGTGTGCGACGGTGCGCCCTTCGTGCAGCAGCAGCGCGTCGTCGCCGTAGGCGAGCGCGAGCGACAAATCGTGCACGACGGCGATGACCGCGCGCCCGGGCGTTTTCAGCCACTCGCGGAGCAACGAAAAGATTTGGCGCTGGTACACGATGTCCAGATGGTTCGCAGGCTCGTCGAGGATGAGCAGCCGGGGGTTCTGCGCGAGCGCCTGCGCCAAAAACACGCGCTGCAATTCGCCGCCCGACAGCGTGAGCACAGAACGCCGCTCCATGCCCGCAAGCCCGGTCACCGCGAGCGCCTCGAGTATCTGCTCTTCGTCGCCCGCCGTTTCCTTGGAAAACGCGCCGAAGCGGTAGGCGTAGCGCCCGAGCGAAACCACCTCGCGGACGGTGTAGGGATAACCTACCGCATGATTTTGCGAGAGCACGCCCATGCGCCGTGCGCGCTCGGCGGGCTTCATGCGCGCCACGTCCGCGCCCTCAAAGAGCACCGTACCCGTATACGGCGCGCCCTGCGATATCGCAGAAACCAGCGTGGTCTTGCCCGCGCCGTTTGGTCCGGCGATCATCAGGAAGCGCCCCGCCTCGGCGGCAAAGTCAACGCCGGAAAGCAGCGTTTTCCCGTCCGCGCGCACGCATAGCCCGGAAACCGTCAGCATGCTCATGCCGCCCTCCTTGTGCGCACGAAGATCACGACGAACGCCAGCGCACCCACCAGCGACGTGACGACGCCGATGGGCAGTTCCAGAGGGCTGGCGACCGTGCGCGCGGCAAGGTCGCCCAGCAGCAGGAACACCGCGCCCAGCAGCAGCGTCGCGGGCAGGCTCTTTTTATGGTCGGGACCGGTGAGCATGCGCGTCATGTGCGGCGTGACCAAGCCCACAAAGCCGATCGTACCGCCGACCGACACGCACACGCCGATCAGCGCGGACGCGGCGATCAGCACCGTCAGCTTTACGCGGCGCACGTTCACGCCGATTTGTCGCGCGTTGTCCTCGCCGATGGCGAAGGCGTTGAGCTCGCGCGCGTTGGCGAGAATCACGCCGCCGAACGCGGCGAGCGCGGCAAGCAGCAGCAACGCGTCGCGGTAGCTCGCGCCCGCGAGCGAGCCCATCGTCCAGAACGTGACGGTCTTGAGCTTCTCGCCGGAAAACGTGATGACCAGGCTCATCAGGCTGCTGACGAACATCGAGAAGATCACGCCGATGAGGATGATGGTGTGCGTCGCGAGCGTCCGGTCGAGGCGGTAGGCGAGCGTCAGGATGCTCACCAGCGACAGGAACGCGAAGACCATTGCCATGCCCGTCACGCCGAGCGCCGGGAAGCCCGGGACGACCGCCCCGAACGCCAACGCCAGCACCGCGCCCAGCGACGCGCCGGAAGACACGCCGAGCGTCGAGCCGTCGGCAAGCGGATTGCGCAAAAGCCCCTGCATGCCCGCACCGCACAAAGACAGCGACGCGCCCACAAGCGCCACGCACAGCACGCGCGGCAGGCGCACCGACAGCAGGATGGCTTTCGTCGCGCTATCCTCCACGGGCAGCCCGAGGATGGCGCGCCCGATGATGGACAGCGCGTCCGAAAAGCGCACGGGCACACTGCCGAGGCACACGCAAAGCAGCGCCGTGGCTAGGAGCGCGGCGAGCAAAAGCAGCAATCGCGGAAGGTTGGAAAAGCAGCGTTTGTTCGGCATAGTATCCTTTACAGAGCGCGGGAGAGCGCCAGCGCTCCCCCGCGCCGGGCGATTATTGCTGATGGATGAACTGCGCGAGCGCCTCCGCCGCGTCCGTCAGGCGCGGACCGGGGCGCGAGAGCGTATCAGGATCGGCGGCGAAAGCGCGCGCGTTTTGCACGGCGGCAAGCCCCTGCCAGCCCTCGCGTGCCATGATCTCCTCGACGGGCGTTTGCCCCTCGCCGGTATCGGCGGTGATGGTCACGATGTAATCCGGATTACGCGCGATGACCTGCTCCTGCGAGATCTCCGCCCAGCCGGAGACGTCCGCGAAGGCGTTCTCCAGCCCGAGCAGGCGCGCGATTTCGTTCATGAACGTGTCTCCGCCCGCCGTCCACAGCCCCCAAGCCAGCGGCGAGACCTCGAAATACACCGTTTTCCCGGCGTTCTCGTCAGCGTTTTCCGAAAGCGCGGCAAAGCGCGCGCGCATGTCGTCGCAGAGCGCCGCCGCCTCCGCATCCTTGCCCGTCAGCGCGCCGATGATTGCGATGGCGTCGTACACGCCCGCGATGTCGGACGCGGTCGAGGCGCAGACAGGGATGCCCGCGTTCTCCAGCGCCTGCACCTGCTCAACGGGCTGGTTCATGGTGTTCATCAGCACCACGTCGGGCGCGAGCGCGATGATTTGCTCGACGTTCGTCTCGAAGCCCGACTCAACGGCGGGCACGGAGAGCACGGCTTCCGGGTAATTGCAGTACGCACCGCGCCCCACGAGCGTATCGCCAGCGCCCAGCGCGTAGAGGATCTCGCAGTCGGCGGCGGTCACGGCGACGACGCGCTTGGCGGGCGCTTGCAGCGTGATGTCGCGCCCCATCATGTCGGTCACGGTGATTTCGGCAAGCGCGCAGGACAGGCACAGCGCGAGCGCCAGCAGCAGGGAGAGGCATACGGCAGTTTTCTTCATAAAACTACCCCCTTCTATATTCAAACAAATCGCGCGTCCTATGATGGAAAAGGACGCTTTCCCAAGGCGGGGAAGCGTCCATACATAAGCGCGCGGCAAGAAACCGTTCGCTCATCTCATCCCCAGGAGCAAGCCGGCTTTTCAGCCGTCTTTACGTGCAAACAGGTCTCCCGGCTTGGCTTCATCCTACTGGGCGGTCTTCCCGTCTTGTGACAGTGACCTTCTCGCCTTTCGTCCGCTTCACGGTTACTGGGATAGTCAGACAATTTCAGTCTGTTCCCTCGCGCCCCGAGGGGTGCGGCGCATTCGACTGCGCAGATGCACGCGCTATTCGTTTGTGAGGACAGTATACGCCGCTTCGCTCGATTCGTCAATGCGAAAGCATGCTCTCGTCCCAGCAGGCATGCGGCGCGATGCCCAGCAGCTCCGCGACCGTCGCGGCGACGTTGGACAGCCCGAACTTGCCGGACTTGAGCGCGCGCCCGTCCGGGTCGTCGAGGATGAACGGCACGGGGTTGAGCGAGTGCGCGGTGCGCACCTGCACGGCGCCCTTTTTGTTCTTTTCCAGCATTTCGTCGGCGTTGCCGTGATCGGCGGTAACGACGAGCGTATACCCCGCCTCGCGGCACGCGGCGATCAAGCGCCCAAGGCATAAATCGACGCTCTCGACCGCGATCTCGGTCGCGGGCAGGTTGCCCGTGTGCCCGACCATGTCGCCGTTGGGGTAGTTGCAGCGGATGAAGCCGTACTCGCCCGACCGGATGGCGGCAATCACCGCGTCCGTCACCTGCGTGCACTTCATCCACGGCGCTTCCTCGAACGGGCGGATGTCGGAGGGGATTTCGTCAAAGACTTCGAGCGTTTCGGAGGTCTTGCCCGAACGGTTGCCGTTCCAGAAGTAGGTGACATGCCCGAATTTCTGCGTTTCGCTGACGGCGTACTGCTTCACGCCGTGCGCAACCAGCAGTTCCGACAGCGTATGCCGGATTTCGGGCGGCGACACCAGAAAACGCGCGGGGATCTTCAGGTCGCCGTCGTACTGCAGCATACCCGCGTACACCACGTTCGGTCTGCGTCCGCGGTCGAAATATGTGAAATTGTCCATATCGAACGCCATGCTGATCTCGATCGCGCGGTCGCCCCGGAAATTGAACAGGATCACGCCGTCGCCGTCCTGAATCTTGCCAATCGGCGCGCCGTTCTCGCCAATGACGAACGGCGGCAGGTCTTGGTCGATAACGTCGTGTTCGACGCGAAGCGTTTCGATCGCCTCGCGCGCCGAGGCAAACTGCCTGCCAACGCCGTGCACATGTGTGTTCCAGCCCTTTTCGACCATGCCCCAGTCCGCCTGATACCGGTCCATCGTGATCTTCATGCGCCCGCCGCCGGAGGCGATTTTCCCTATAAAGGTCGCGTCGTTCAGCGACGCGAGGCAGCTTTCCAAATCGTCCACATACGCAAGCGCCGAGGTCGCGGGCACGTCGCGCCCGTCGAGCAGGATGTGCACAAACGCCTTTTTCACGCCCTCTTTCTTCGCCTCCGCGAGCATGGCTTTAAGGTGCGCGATGTTGGAATGCACGTTGCCGTCCGACAACAGTCCGATAAAATGCAGCGCACCGGGCTGCGCGACCAGCGCCTTCCAAGTGTCCGATTGAAAAATCTTGCCAGTCTCAATGGACTGGTTGACGAGCTTCGCGCCCTGCGCGTACACCTGCCCGCAGCCCAGCGCATTGTGCCCGACCTCGCTGTTGCCCATGTCGTCGTCCGACGGCAGCCCCACGGCGACGCCATGCGCCGCGATGGTGATGTTCGGGCAGCTCTTTTTGAGCGCGTCGAGGTTGGGCGTTTCCGCCTTGACGACCATATTCCCAAGCGTGGACGGGCTTTCCCCCACGCCGTCCATGACGACCAGCACGACCGATTTCTTCATACGTTTCCTCCATTGCGTGATTGTTGAGCAACGTACACAGTATACCCCAAGGCGCGGGTTCTGTAAAGTTGTTCCGAAAAAACACGCAGGGCAATCGCAGGCGATTGCCCTGCGAACAAAGGGGCGGGAGACGCCCCTTTGTTCGGAACGCGATTTTCTCTCGGCTCCTGCGGGAGCCTCCCGGGCGAAAATCGCGCAAGGAAGCAGGCGAACGCCTGCTCCTCGGGGCGGCAAACCCGCCCCTGCGAAACTAAATCGGTGGCTTCGCCCCCGATACCCCCGGAAAGTTAGTAAAAATCGCTGACCGCGATTTTATGATAGGGGTCGTAAGCGATAACCCTACAAAAACGAAAAAGTCAGTCGCGCACGATGCGGTCAAGCGCGCCGTCCAGCAGCAATTCCGCAACCTCCGCGCGGGTATCGCCATCCAGCTCGTTCAGGCTCAGCCACGCGCGATACAGCGCGAAAAACGCATGCCCCGCGATTTCGGGCGGGCAGCGCAGCGCGATACCGTGACGCGCGAGCATACGCGCCGCGTCAAGGGTCTGCCCGGTGAACGCCGCAAGGCGCTCTTTGGGCACGCGCCGCGCAATCAACGCCGCCGTGTCCTCGTCAATGCGCGTGAGAAAGGGGTAATGCGAAAGCTGCGCATACATCGCGGCAAACACCTGCCGCACGCGCTCGCGCCCGGGCAGCGCGACGTTTGCCTGCAGCAGCGCGTCAAGCTCGGCGGTGATTTTCGCGCGGATGCCCTGCGCGATTTCCAGAAACAGGCTCTCCTTGCCGTCATAAAAGGTGTAAAACGTCGGCTTGGCAATCATGGCGGCGGCGGCAAGCTCGTCGATCGTCACCTTCCTGATGCCGTGCAAGGTGAACAAGCGCTCGCCCTCCAAAAGCAGCTTCGCCTTGATTTGCGCCCGGACAGTTTCGCTGAAGCGCGGCATATCGGTTATCCTTTCAATTGAATGTGCAGGATGCGGCTCCTGTTGCGGGTGGACGGATTGGCGTTCATCAGCCGCAGCAACAGCGGCTGGCGGTTCTTTAGTAAATCGCCCGTGCTCCACGCGCGCAATATCCGCGCGCCCGGCGCAAACGCTTCAATTTCCTTGGGCTCTGCGACGCCCCACAGAAAATCGCTGCTGATTTTCTTGCCGACAAAATACGGGTGCACAACGTCCAGCAGCATCTCCGCGCCCTGGAACGCCGCCGTCAGCAGCCGCAGGATTTCGCGAACGTCGCTCTCCGAGAAGTACATCAGCAACCCTTCTGCGATGATGAGCACAGCGTCGCTCGCTTCCCGCGTAATTTCGCGCGTCCACGCGTCGTCCAGCACCGAGGAAGACAGGAAGCGCAGGCGCCCGTTTTCGTCCAGAAACCGTTTGCGCAGCGCGATCACCTCGGGTAGATCGAGATCGTACCAGCGTACAGCGCCGTCGTCCAGCCGGAAAAAGCGCGTGTCCAACCCCGCGCCGAGGTTGACGACGATAGCGCGTGGATGCTCGGATAAAAAGCGTTTCGTTTCAGCATCCATCACCTGCGTCCGCGCAAGGATGCCGTGCGCGGCGATGCCGCCGCCGTCCACGACCATTCCCGCCGTATCGCACTGGCGCAGGATTGCCACCGCCATTTCATCAACGACGACAGGCGCTCGCGAGGCAGTCTCGGCGGCGCGCACCGACAACGGAATGAACAGCGTCTTGGACAGCGCCGACAGCTCGTTCGTGTTCTGCATACCATGTACCTCCTGTGATTTTTTATCGTTATTTGAACCAATTTACCGTTTTCGTTCATTTGTCATTATAGGGCATATACTCGGCGTTGTCAACCGTCAATCGATATCGTTGACAAAGGCGGCGGTTCTGGTATAATCGACATGACAACAACGTTGCACAGCGGGAGGAAAGCATATGACGAATGATCTGTTGATGTTTGAAAATCGCGAGGCGTTCCGTGCGTGGTTGGCGCAAAACGTGGACGCGCCCGGCGTATGGCTGGAATTCCACAAAAAAGGCGCGAAAACCGTCACCGCCGCGCAGGCGCTCGAGGAAGCGCTGTGCTTCGGCTGGATCGACGGGCAGATGGAGAGCATCGACGACGCACGTTATCGGAAGTACTTTGCGCCGCGCAGACCGCAGAGCAAATGGTCGGAGAAAAACCGCAAGCTCGCCGAGAAGTTGGAAAGCGAAGGGCGCATGACGGAGCACGGGCGAAAGAAGATCGAGGACGCAAAAAAGCGCGGTGCTTATGAAAGCGAACCGCGCGCAGCCATCACGGACGAGCAGATCGCCGCGCTCGAAGACGCGCTGACGGGGCATGACAAGGCGCTCGCAAATTTCAAGGGCATGACGCGCTCTGTGCGCAGAACCTACACAGGCGCATATTTCTCGGCAAAAACAGAAGAAGGGCGCGCCCGCAAGCTCGCGCAGCTTGTCGAGCGTCTGACGCTCGGGCTCGACCCGATGGCGTCGCTCGCCAAAGCGAAGGAAGCGCTCGAACGCGCGGAATAGCGCGCTATATCAAACGTTCAATCGCGTTCGCCGTGTCTACGCACTGGCGCTCCCATCGCTTGAGCCAAGCAAGCTGGTTGTCCAGAAAAGCGTCGTCCACGCAATCCAGCCCGTGTATCTCGATAATCGTGGCTTGCAGCGCAAAGTGATACAGCGCGAGCATGTCGCATATGGCATTCCTCTCGTATTCGGTCAAGGCACGTTGTCTGCAATAGGCGGGCAACAGGCGCTTGTACACGGCGAGCGTCTTGGACAGCCCCATGTCGTCATACCGGAAGTACTCTGTCTGGTTGCATATCAACGCCAAATCGTACATCGGAAAGCCGACGCACGAGGTGTCAAGATCGAGTATATACAGCGTTCCGTCCGCGCTGCGCGCGACATTTCCGCAATACAGATCGCCGTGCGTATACCCGCGCGGCAAGTCTCGCACCCTGCGCCAAAGCGCTTCGCCGTATTCGGCAAACGCTTCCGTTTTGGGATACCGCTTTTCCCGCAGAATATTGATATATCGGTCGATATAGAACGCCTTGTCACGCTGTGCGAGTACGCCTTGATACCCGCTCATCGCATTGTGCAGCCTGCCGAGCAGATCGCCGACCTGTTCGGCATCGTTTTTCATATCGATTTCCGTCAACGTCAGGAATTCATACAGAATTACAAGATTTTCGTTTTGCTCGATATATGGTTTACCGTCTTTCGTCAAAATGACCTTCGGCACGGACACGCCCATGCTTTGCAGATATAACCCGACATCGATCGACGTTCTGATGGTATCGGCAAACGCATGTCCGGCGATTTTCAGGAAGTATTTTGTCGTGTTCGTATAAACGGCATACGTAACGTTTCCGCCCTCGCGCAGCAATTCCGCGCGCGTAAAGTGTAACGGATAACGATCATTTAACACTGACAGTATTTCGTAATCATTCATGATGCGCGTCTCCTGAACTGTCGCAACGTGTCAAAAAAGAAAATGGCTACATACTCCATTCAGTATGTAACCAAGATGGCTCCCCCGGTAAGACTCGAACTTACAACCCTTCGGTTAACAGCCGAATGCTCTGCCATTGAGCTACGGAGGAATATGCGCGGTATCGAGCCAATCGACCCGATACCGAAAGGAATTTGGAATCCGGCGGCGACCTACTCTCCCGGGCCGTTACCAGCCAAGTACCATCGGCGCTGAAGGGCTTAACTTCTGTGTTCGGGATGGGAACAGGTGGAACCCCTTCGCCATTGCCACCGGAAATTGTGGCATTTGAATACGGGCTTGAAGGTATTGCTGCCAATCAGATCACTTGCCCAAGGTTCTCTCGCTTGTCCTTCTGCGGCGGGTCGATGTGGGCATCGACCCCTACGTTCGCCTTTCGGCGTCCGCGCTCGGACTTCGCGTCCTCCTGCCGCCTGTGCGCTTCGCTCCCGCTTGCGCCCGGTTCGGCGCTTTCCGCTTGCCGTGTCTCGGTTCGATGTTTCCATCATCCCCTATGACCTCTCCGGCTCGCTTCCAGCCCAAGTTTGCTCCGTGTTTTCGTCGTCTCCCGCTTTCGCTTCGTACGACGACCCGGTCTGCACACCCTGACAACCGCACATGAGAATTGGACGAGATGGCCTTTGCGGGACGACGTTTCCGTCGTTCCTTCGGTTCGCGTTTCCGCGTTCCTACGGTCTGCGTTTCCGCGTTCCGTCTTTGCTTCCCGCGTCTCCGCGTTCCGCTTTGGTCTCAGTCTTCCGCTTGAAATCAAGCCCTCGACCGATTAGTATCGTCAAGCTACATACGTTACCGCACTTCCACCGACGACCTATCTACCTGGTAGTCTTCCAGGGGTCTTACTCGCTCTCGCGATGGGAACCTTCTTCTTGAGGGGGGCTTCACGCTTAGATGCCTTCAGCGTTTATCCCGTCCGTACTTCGCTTCCCTGCTATGCCGTTGGCACGACAACAGTTGCACCAGTGGTACGTCCATTCCGGTCCTCTCGTACTAGGAACAGCTCCTCTCATGATTCCTACGCCCACGATGGATAGGGACCGAACTGTCTCACGACGTTCTGAACCCAGCTCGCG
>CAZEIC010000006.1:0-6996 GCA_964512175.1 uncultured Oscillospiraceae bacterium
CAGCACGGCCAAGCGCGTCAGCGTAAAATGAGCGAATATGGCATCCAGCTCCGCGAGAAGCAGAAGGCGCGCCGCGCCTACGGTCTGCTCGAGGGGCAGTTCCACCGCACCTATGAGCGCGCCACCACCATGAAGGGCGTTACCGGCGAAAACCTGCTCCAGCTTCTGGAGCGCCGTCTGGACAACGTCGTGTACCGCTGCGGTCTGGGCGCTTCGCGTCCGCAGGCGCGCCAGCTCGTCAACCACGGGCATGTGCTCGTCAACGGCAAAAAGGTGGACATTCCTTCCTACGTCGTGGACGTCAACGACGTGATCACCATCCGCCAAAAGAGCAAGGAGATCGAGCGCTTTAAGGTGCTCCGCGAGGGTTCCGGGCGCATCCTGCCCAAGTGGCTGACCTTCAACGCCGACGAGCTGACGGCTACCGTCGTCGCCCTCCCCGCCCGCGAAGACATCGATTTCACGCTGCAAGAGAACATGATCGTTGAGCACTATTCTCGTTAAAGCCTGAAATCCCCTCGGGATACGGTGACAATAGGAGGGTTAACGCATGATCATAGAGATCGAAAAGCCGCACATCGAGTGTACCGAGCTTTCCGACAACGGCATGTTTGGTCGCTTCGTCATGGAGCCGCTGGAGCGCGGCTTCGGACACACATTAGGCAACGCGCTCCGGCGCGTGCTGCTCAATTCCCTGCCCGGCGTCGCGGTCACGAGCATCAACATCGAAGGCGTGCAGCATGAAATGTCCACCATCCCCGGCGTTCAGGAGGACGTGACGGAAATCGTCCTGAACTTCAAGGAGCTGGCGGTGCGCATGTACTCGGGTCAGCCCAAGATGCTGGAGATCAACATGACCGGTCCTTGCGAAGTGACCGCCGAGGACATCCGCGTGGACGACGAGGTGGAGCTGGTCAATCCCGACCTGCACATCGCCACGCTCGGCGAGGGCGCGAAGCTGCACATCTGGTTTACGCTGGATAAGGGGCGCGGCTACGTCGGCGCGGACAAGAACAAAACCAATCAGATGGCGATCGGCGTCATCCCGCTGGACTCCATCTACACGCCCATCCGCAAGGTCAATTACATGGTCGAGGACACCCGCGTCGGGCAGATCACCGACTATGACAAACTGACGCTTGAGATCTGGACGAACGGCAGCGTCATGCCGGACGAGGCGATTTCGATGGCGGCGAAGATCCTCACCGAGCAGCTTTCGCTGTTCGTGGGTCTGACCGACCAGACGCTGCCCGTCAGCTTTATGGAGCCCGAGGACGACAAGATGGACAAGGTCATGGAAATGACCATCGAGGAGCTCGACCTTTCCGTTCGTGCCTATAACTGCCTCAAGCGCGCCGGCATCAACAGCGTGTCGGAGCTCGTGCAGCGCAATCAGGAAGACATGATGAAGGTGCGCAACCTCGGCAAAAAGAGTTTGGAAGAAGTGGAACAGAAGCTGCTGGCGCTGGGCCTCAGCCTGCGTCCCACTGAAGAGTAGGAGGAATTTTCCATGGCAACGCAACGTATGCTGGGTCGCCCCACCGACCAGCGCAAGGCGCTGCTGCGCAACCAGGTGACCAACCTCATCTGGTACGGACGGATCGAGACCACCTTGGCGCGCGCCAAGGAAGTCCGCAGCATCGCCGATAAAATGATCACGCTCGCCATCCGCGAGTATGACAAGACCGTCGAGGTCGAGAAGGAATTTCACAACGACAAGGGTCAGATCGTCAAGGAAACCTTTGTCAACGACGCGCCCGCCAAGCTTCACGCCCGCAGGCTGATGATGGCGTACCTCTACGACATCAAGGAGCAAAAGAAGGACGACGAATCCAAGAGCGAATACAAGGAGCGCACCAAGGACAACAAGCATCCCGTCGTGGAGAAGCTGTTCCGCGAGTACGGCCCCAAGTATCGCAAGCGCAACGAGGAAAAGAACTGTTCCGGCGGTTATACCCGCATCCTCAAGCTCGGTCCGCGCCGCGGCGATTCCGCCGAAATGGTCATTCTCGAGCTGGTGTGACGGCAGTCGGTTTTCCTCTGACGTTTGCGTGAAAAACTCCCGCCTTGGCGCGATGCCGGGGCGGGGGTTTTTGTCAGAATGTGCTTTTATGCGGGGTGTTCATACGGGAAACTGTCGCGATACAGCGTTTCAGGCGCGATGTCAATATCGCCGTGTTGCCATGTGAGTATGCCTTGTATGACTTCGGCGGTTTTGAAAACGGCGTTGTCCGCAAGCGGTGCGAACGCCGGCATCGAGAGCAGCGCGGAAGCGTCATACAAGCGTTGTTCACCGTTGATGAAGGTGATGAGGAGAATCATATCGTCCAATGGACGTACGGATTCGACCGCGATTTCCCGCATGGGGGAGCGCGCATAAGCAATGCCGTTGATGATGAACACGCGTTCCACTCCTTTCTATTCAAGAGGCTTGATTTTTGCAAAGGCTTCGCCGCGAACCGCTTTGTTCCATGCCGCATACGCTTCTTCTTTATCATTATAGCAGAAAATTATGCGTTATACTAGCAAATAACTGGTAACGGCTTACGCGCGAAAGACCATGGTATGCCAAGCGGGCGGCGCAACGCCGCCCCTACGCTGCTGTCACGCGTTTTGCCCAAGGGTTGGCATCTGCATTGAGCTGTAAGCATGTGCCTGAACATGCGGGCGGATGTGGGCATCCGCCCCTACGATCAGAATAGAATCTCATGCCGGCGTAGGGGCGGCGTTTCGTCGCCCGTTCTTATATCGTTCATGCGTAAGCCTTGAATAACTGTTATGTCAATGTAAAGAACTCGTTATGAACATTCTCCCTATTTGGCATCCGCGCATAAAACCCCGCCTCTCTGCGCAGACTGGGCGGCAGGAGGTGTTTGTATGGCGGACAGAATCGCTCTGATCGTACTCATCATCGGCGGCATCAACTGGGGGCTGATCGGGATATTCAATTTCGACTTGGTCGGCTACCTGTTCGGCGGCGACCGCGCGGTCATCAGCCGCGTGATCTACACGCTGGTCGGCGCGTGCGCGCTGTGGTGCATATCGCTGCTGTTTCGCGAGCGCGTGTCGGAGAAGAACGCGGTCAGAGAATAGAAGGACTTGCGCAAGCCGCTCCCGCCGTGCAGGCAGGGGCGGTTTTCTGCTTTTGGACGCATGCAGGAATTTTCGCGGCGCGTGTCGAATGATAAGAGCAGGGGACAATCGCACACATATGGAGAGGAGTGTTTCTGACCATGAAGACCACCATCACCGCCAAGAATATGGTCGTCAGCCCGGGAATATCCAACCGTATCTTCAAGAAGACCGCGACCATGGAGCGATACCTCAAGCCCGATACCGAAATGTTCGTGCGCATGCGCAAAGAACGCAACCTGCGCATCGTCGAAATTACCGTGCCCTTTGACGGCGTGACCATCCGCGCCGAAGCGTCCAGCGACGATAACTTGTTCATGAGCATCGACAAAGCGCTCGCCAAGCTCGAACGCCAAATCTTGAGCCACCGCACCAAGCTCGAAAAGCGCCTGCGCGAGGACGCGTACAAGGACGAAACGCCCGAGTTCATCGAGGATGCGCCGCAGGTCAGCGAGGAGCGCAAGATCGTCCGCACCAAGACGTTCACCGTCCGCCCGATGCACGTGGACGACGCTATACTGCAAATGGAACTGCTGGGGCACAGCTTCTTCGTGTTCGTCAATCAGGAAACCGAGCGCACGAACGTGCTGTATCTGCGCAAAGACGGCAATCTGGGCTTACTCGAGCCGGAGTATTGATATTGAATAGGAAACAGGGGGTCGGACGCGCGTCCGACCCCTGTTTGTTGCCTGCCTATCTTACGTCATGCTTTCCTGATACAGCGCAATCGCCTTGGAAAGCTGGTCGGGGCAGGAGGTCGCGCCGTGACACGGCGTGCCGGCGAGCTTGTTTTTCACCTCTTCGGCGTTCTGTCCGACGACCATGCGCGACAGCCCTTCGGTGTTGCCCTTGCAGCCGTCGGTGAACTTGCACAGCGTGATCACGCCGTTTTCGATCTCCAGCTCGATTTGCTTGGAACAAGTGCCCTTTGTTTTATAGATGAACATCGCTTGATTCCTTTCGTTTCCAGTCGTTCTTGAGCGCGGCGTAGAGCACCACGTCCATGAACCTGCCCTTGTTGAGCACGCGCTGGCGCAAAACGCCTTCCCTTTGCATGCCCGCTTTCTCCATGACGCGGCCCGACGCGGGGTTTTCCACGTCGTGCTGCGCTTCGACGCGGTTGAGCCTGAGCGTGCGGAACGCGTAATCCAGCACGGCAATCAGCGCTTCGGTGGCGTAGCCCTTGTTCCAGCAGTCGAACGCGAGCGAATACCCGACCTCGGCGCTCTTGTGCTCATAATTGACCCACATGAACCCGATCGTGCCGATCATGCGCCCCGTTTCGCGTGCCACGATGGCGTAGGACGCCGGGTCGCCCGCGCGGTACTGCCGGAGCGCGCCGCGCAGCACGGCGCGCGTATCGCGGATGGTCGCGTGCGTTTCCCAGAGCACGTGCCGCGATACGCGCGGGTCGCTCGAATAGGCGTACATGTCGCGCGCGTCGTCCATGCGCAGGCGGCGCAGCAGCAGCCGTTGTGTCTGTATCTCGGGCAGCGCGGAAAACGCCGCGCGGTACGCCTGCATTTACGCCATCATCCGCCCTTCCGTCAGCATGCGGTATACGCGCCCCGGCTCGCGCACGGTGACGCCGTCCAGATAAATGCCCGCCGCCAACAGCAGCAGCCCAAAGATGAGCATGACGATGAGCACGATCATTAGTAGGCGATAATACGGACTTCCGTTTCGCATGTCCCGCACCTCCTTTTCATCCGCTAGTATAGCACGAACGCGCGAGAATGAAAAGGTCATGTGAACAGCGTGCACCCCGCCTCGCGGAAGCGCTCGATCATCGCCAGCAGCGATGCCTTGTCCGCGCGGAAGCGCGCCGCGAGGCAATCCAGACAGAAGAATGTGTCGGTCGCGCGGTTGATGAGCTTGCGCGACAAGCCGACCTCGTCGCGCGAAAGCGTTTTCCCGCAGGTATGGCAAATCACCGCTTGACGAGCGAGCCGATGTACACGCGGCAGTCGTGCGCGGGCACGGTGACGCGCATGTATTCGCGGTAGGTTTCCTCGCCCTCGGCGTTCAGTATGCCGCGCATGCGCACGTCATACCCCGCCGCCGCCGGCAGCCCGAAGTCCGCGAAGGTGCAGGGGATCTCGGCGTCGCTCTCGCTGATGTTGAAGAAACCGAAGGCGTAGGTTCCGTCCGCGAGGTGCTTCATCAGTACGCGCGCGCCGTCGAACCACGGGTGCGGGAAGCCGACCGGCGGGCGCGCTTCGGGGTCTTGATCGATGCGGATGAGCGCCGCGTTCTTGACGAGCGCGAGCGTCGTTTCGTTCATGTCGCGAATGTCGTTGCCCAGCATCAGCGGCGCGGAATAGAAGCACCAGAGCGCGAACTGCGAGCGATAGTCCGCGTCTGTGCAGCCGGTCGAGCCGACCAGCCCTTTGCCGTACATGCCGACGGTCAGCATGTCGATGTCGTTGAAGCATTGCGGCGCGGACGCGGACAGCTTGTCAAGCTGGCTCAGCGCGATGTTGCGGTAGCTCTCCGGGCTGTCCACGATGTCGCCCGTCGAGCGGTACAGGTGCGCGCCGGTGGAGCGAATCCACGACCAAACGTCGTCCGAGCCCCAGTTGCACGCCGAGAACACGATATCGCGCCCGGTCGCGCGCAGCGCCATGCCCATGCGGCGGTACAGCGCGCGCCCGTCCACGGAGTGCGGCTTATAGCAGTAGTCGTATTTGAGGTAGTCAACGCCCCATGACGCGAAGGTTTCCGCGTCGAGGAATTCGTGGTCGAACGAGCCGGGATAGTCCGCGCAGGTGCGCTGCCCGGCGCAGGAATACATACCGAACTTCAAGCCCTTGCTGTGCACATAGTCCGCGACCGCCGCCATGCCGTTTGGAAATTTTTCCGGGTCTGGCACGATGCGGTCGGTGGTCTTGTCGCGCGTTTTGAGGCTCCAGCAGTCGTCGATGACGACGTAGCGATAGCCCGCCTCGCGCAGCCCGAGCGCGCAGTACGCGTCCACGCTCTCGCGAATCAGCTGTTCGTTGATTTTTTCACCGAAGGTGTTCCATGTGTTCCAGCCCATAGGCGGTGTGTTGACAAGCATGATCGTTCCTCCTTATATCACTTTTCCGGGGTTTAGAATGCCCTTTTCGTCGAACGCCGCTTTCACGCCGCGCATGAGCGCGATCTGCGCGTCGCCAACGCTCTCTTGCAGGAACGCGCGCTTGGCGTGCCCGATGCCGTGCTCGCCGGAGACTTCGCCGCCCAGCGCGCGCGCTTCGGTATACAGCGCGTCCATGACTGCTTTTGCCTTTTTCTTCCATTCGTCTGGCGGCAGCGCGTCCTGACAGGCGTAGATGTGCAGGTTGCCGTCGCCCGCGTGCCCGAAGGAACGAATGCGCACGCCGAGGGTCTTGCCGATGTTCGCGCTTTTCTTGACGAACGCCGCGATGCGGTCGCGCGGGACGACCACGTCGCATTCGTCCATGCTCGGCGTGCCGCCCTTGATGGCTTCCAGAAACGCGCCGCGCGCGTTCCAGATGCTGTCCTTGCGCTCGTCGGTGTCGGCAAGCAGCACGTCCTTCGCGCCGATTTCCAGCAAAAGGTCGGTCAGCGCGTCGACGGCGGGCGTAAGCGCCGCGCGGCTTTCGCCGTCGAGGCGGACGAGCAGGTACGCGTCCGACGAGGTGTCGGGGAATTGCTTGCCGAGGTATTCCTCCGCGCTGCGGACGACCTCGCGCTCCATGAACTCCACCGCCGTGGGCGCGCAGCCCAGCGCGAGCACGCGCGGGACTGCCTGCACGCACGCGTCCAAATCGTCAAAGGGGATCAGCAGCGACAGCGATTCCTTCGGCTCGGGCACGAGCTTGACCGCGAGATACGCGCGGCCGAGGCCGAGTCTGTCAG
>CAZEIC010000006.1:7006-52818 GCA_964512175.1 uncultured Oscillospiraceae bacterium
GCTTGACCGTCAGCTTCGTCACAACGCCCAGCGTGCCCTCGCTGCCGATCATCAGGTGCAAAAGCGAATAGCCGCTGGAGGTCTTGACGTTTTTACCGCCGAGCGTCAAGGCTTCGCCGTTTGCCAGCACGACTTCCATACCCAGCACGTAATCGCGCGTCACGCCGAAGCGCACCGCGCGCATGCCGCCGGCGTTCGTCATGACGTTGCCGCCCATCGTCGCCGTCTTTTCGCCGGGGTCGGGCGGGTACAGAAGCCCCGTGCCCTCGAGCGCTTTTTGGAACTCCATCAGCAGCACGCCCGGCTCGACCGTCGCGGTCATGGTGCTTGCGTCGATTTCGAGGATGCGCTTCATTTTCTCGGTCGAGAGCACCACGCCGCCGTGAATCGCCACGCAGCCGCCGCACAAGCCCGTGCCCGCGCCGCGCGGCGTGACGGCGATGTTTTGCGTATGGCAGTATTTGAGGATGGCGCGAACGTCCTCCGCCGAGGCTGCCTGCAGCACGGCTTCGGGCATGAAATGGCCGTACTCCGTCATTTCGTCGTGGTCGTAGTCGGTCGAAATCGCGTCGCCGAAGAACGCGCGCCCCGGCAGCAGCCGGTCAAAAAACGCGATATCGGCGGCGTCCAACGTCTTGAAAGGCTTCATGCGCGCACCTCCCGCAATTGCTCGATGAGTTTGGGGACGATCTCGTACAGATCGCCGACGATGGCGACGTGCGATACCGCGAAGATCGGCGCGTCCTTGTCGGTGTTGACGGCGATGATGTGCTCCGCGGCGTTCATGCAGGCGGTGAACTGGATCGCGCCCGACACGCCGAGCGTGAGGATCAGGCGCGGACGTACTGTGCGCCCCGACAGCCCGATTTGACGGGAATTGTCCGCCCAGCCCTTCTCGACCAGCGGGCGCGATACCGCCCAATCGCCGCCGAGCAGCGTAGCCAGCTCTTTGACCATGCCGAGATCTGCTTCTTTTTGCAGCCCGCGCCCGCCGACGACGAGGATCTCCGCGTCGGAAATCGTCTTGCCCGCCGGGACGGGCACGGTGCGCACATGCGTCACGGGGGATTCCGCGACCGCCTTGGGCAGCTTGCGCGGGAGGATGTTGCCGGACGCTTCCGCTTCATATTCCGGCGCGTTCATGACCTTGTAACGCACGGTGGCAAACTGCGGGCGCGTGTTCTCGGTGACGATCTGCGCCATGATGTTGCCGCCGAACGCCGGACGAATCTGCACAAGGTCGGTGTTTTCGCGCAATTGCAGCGTCGTGCAGTCCGCCGTGAGGCCCGTATGGAAGCGCGTGGACAGCCTCGGCGCGAGGCTGCGCCCCAGCGACGTCGCGCCCACGAGCACGACGCTGGGCTTGCGCAGCTTGATGTAGTCCTCCACGCATGCGGCGAAAGCGTCGCCGCGATAGAAGGACAGCGCCGCGTCGTCGTAGACCGCGATTTCTTGAACGCCGTAGTGCCGCAGGGTTTCGGCGTATTTCGTCACGCCGTCGCCCACGAGCACGGCGCGCACGCAAAAGCCGGGGACGTTCTGCGCCAATTCGCGCGCCTTGCCGATCAGTTCCAGCGACACCGGGTGCAGCCGCCCGCCGGACACCTCGGCGAACACCAGTATGTCCTGCCATTTGGATTTATCCACCGAGGCGACCTTGGTTTCCAGACGCATGATCGCCTTTTCGGGGCACGCCTTGACGCACACGCCGCACACCTTACAAGCCGCGTTGAGCGACGGTTTGCCATTTTCCATGTCGATCGCGCCGAAAGGGCAGCTTTTCTGGCATTCCCCGCAGCCCGTGCATTTTCGTTCCAATATCGCTATCTGTGCCATCTGTCCGCCCTCCTCACACGAATTTCCATTTTTTGAGCGTCGCCATCAACCGCGCCGCAAGGTCGCCCTCCGTGAACGTTTCGCGCTCCACGTCGTTGCTCGGCGGGAAGATGCGCTCGACCTGCGTCGGGCTGCCCGACAGCCCGTAGTGCGAAGGGTCGGTATCCAGAAAGCTGTCCAGCCCGAGAATGTGGATCTCCTTGTCCTTGACGGCGCGCGCGGTCTTGAGCGAGGGCAGGCGCGGCATGTAGATGTCCTGCTCGACCGTCACCAGACACGGGAACGGCATGTGCGCCGTCTCGATCACGTCCTGAAGCTGCTGCTCGACGTTCACGCCGTCCGCCGTCACCTCGATGCCCGACACCCACGCCGCGTGCGGGATGCCCATGTGCTCGGCGATGGCGGGACCGACCTGCGCGGTGTCGCCGTCGGTCGTCTGCTTGCCGCAGAGGATGAGGTCGAAATCGCCGACCGAGCGTATCGCCTGCGACAGCGTGTAACTGGTGGCAAGCACGTCCGCGCCGCCCAGACGGCGGTCGGAAAACACAAAGCCGTCGTCCGCACCCATCATGTACGCCTCGCGCACGACCGCCTGCGCCTGCGGCGGGCCCATCGTGCCGACCGTCACCGTGCCGCCGTGCTTCTCGCGCAGGCGCAGCGCCGTTTCCAGCGCGTAGAGGTCGTAAGGGTTCATTTTGCTCTGCACGCCGTCGCGCTTGAGCACGCCGGTCGCCTCGTCCACCTGAACCTTGCTCGTCGCCGGCACTTGCTTGATGCACACAAAGATATTCAACGTTTTTCCTCCCGAAGCATCGTTTTTCTCCACGCTATGATACGATTTTCTACCTTTTATGTCAAGATATTCCATCAAATGAACGTTTTCATGCTTGACAAATCGTTGCGCGCGTGTATAATAACGAATGAACATATGTTCATATGTTCAAGGAAGGAGCGAGAACCATGCGCGACGAAACGGACGTTTGCCAGTACCTGCACGCGCACGACGAGGCGGTGGCGCGCGCGCAAAGCGAGCAGCCGGAGGAAGCGGCGCTTGCGCGGCTGGCGGAGCTATACGGCGTGTTTTCCGACGCGACGCGATTGCGGATCTTATTCGCGCTGCTCGGGCGCGAGCTGTGCGTGTGCGATATATCGCGGCTGCTGTCGGTGTCGCAGTCGGCGGTGTCGCATCAGCTCCGCGTCCTGCGCCAAGCCGCGCTCGTTAAGGCGCGGCGCGAGGGCAAAGCGGCGTTTTACGCGCTTGCGGACGAACACGTCCACACGATACTCGCCCAAGGCATGGAGCATATACTGGAATAGCGGAGGGGGAATGCCATCATGGAAACCGAACAAAAGAGGCTGTTTATCCGCGTGGGCGGCGCGGCGGCGTTGTTTGCGGCGGCGTTTCTGTTTCAGGGCTGGGCGCGCGCGGCGCTGTTTCTGTGCGCTTTCGCGCTTGCCGGGTACGACGTGCTTTGGCACGCCCTTCGCAACATTGCGCGCGGCGCGGTCATGGACGAAAGCTTCCTGATGTCGCTGGCGACGCTCGGCGCGATCGCCGTCGGGGACTACGCTGAAGCCGCCGCCGTTATGGTGCTCTACCAGCTTGGCGAGGGCTTTTCGGACATGGCGGCAGGCAAGAGCCGCGCCGCCATCGCCGCGCTCATGGACATTCGCCCCGACCGCGCGACGGTCGTGCGCGAGGGCGTTGAGATTTCTGTATCGCCCGAGGACGTGCTCCCCGGCGAGACGCTCGTCGTGCGCCCGGGCGAGCGCGTGCCGCTGGACGGCGAAGTGCTGACCGGGCATTCCAGCCTCGATACCGCCGCGCTGACGGGCGAATCCGCGCCGCGCGATATCGCCCCGGGCGACCGCGTGATCTCGGGCTGCGTGAACCTGACCGGCGCGCTGACCATCAAGACCAGCGGCACATACGCCGAATCGACCGTCGCGCGCGTGCTGGCGCTGGTCGAGGACGCGGGCGAGCGCAAGGCGGCGTCCGAGAAGTTCATCACGCGCTTTGCCAAGGTGTACACGCCCGTCGTGGTGATTGCCGCCGTGTGCCTTGCGTGCGTGCCGCCGCTGCTGGGCGCGAATTTCATGGACTGGCTGACGCGCGCGCTGACGTTCCTCGTCGTGTCCTGCCCGTGCGCGCTCGTCATCTCCGTGCCGCTTTCCTTCTTTTGCGGGCTGGGGCGCATGTCGCGCGCCGGGGTGCTTTGCAAGGGCGCGAACTATCTGGAGGCGATTGCCAAGTGTGAAACGATGGTCTTTGACAAGACCGGCACGCTGACGCGCGGCGCGTTCGCCGTGACGGCGGCGCACCCCGAGGTCGTCTCCGAGCGCGAATTGCTGCGGTTTGCCGCCGCCGTGCAGCGCTATTCCAACCATCCGATTTCCGCGTCCCTGCGCGCGGCGGGCGGCAAAGACGCGGAGAACGCCGACGTGACGGACTTTGAGGAACTCTCCGGGCGCGGCGTGCGCGCGGCGGTGGACGGCGCGCGGGTTCTGGCGGGCAACGCGCGGCTCATGGAGGAAAACGGCGTCGCGTGGAAACCCTGCCATCACGTCGGAACGCTGGTACACGTCGCGGTGGACGGCGAATACGCGGGGCACATCGTCATTTCCGACGAGCTGAAACCGGGCGCGCAGGAAGCGATCGCCGCGCTGCGGGCGTGCGGCGTGAAGCGCTGCGTGCTGCTCACGGGCGACACAAAGCAAGTCGGCGAGGCGGTCGGCGCGACGCTTGCGATGGACGAGACGCACGCGGGGCTGCTGCCCGGCGACAAGGTGACGCATGTGGAAGACCTGCTCGCGCGCAAGACGGGCGGCACGCTGGCATTCGTCGGCGACGGCGTGAACGACGCGCCCGTGCTCGCGCGCGCCGATGTGGGCGTCGCGATGGGCGCGCTGGGCGCGGACGCGGCAATCGAGGCGGCGGACGTTGTGCTCATGGATGACGACCCACGCAAGCTCGCGCCCGCCATCCGCATCGCGCGCGATACGCTGCGCATCGCGCGGCAGAACATCGCGTTTTCGCTCGCCGTCAAGGTCGTCGTGCTTGCGCTCTCGGCGCTGGGGCTTGCGGGCATGTGGGCGGCGGTCGTCGCGGACGTGGGCGTGACGATGCTGTGCGTGCTCAACGCCGTCCGCGCTTGGCGCAAATAGGGCAATCGCTTGCACGATTGCCCTGCGAACAAAGGGGCGGGAGACGCCCCTTTGTTCGGAACGCGATTTTCTCTCGGCTCCTGCGGGAGCCTCCCGGGCGAAAATCGCGCAAGGAAGCAGGCTGTCGCCTGCTCCTCGGGGCGGCAAACCCGCCCCTGCGGAATTGAATCGGTGGCTTCGCCCCCGATACCCCGGAATGCTTGTGGAAATCGCTAACCGCGATTTCATGATTGGGTTCGTTAGCGATAGCTCTGCTCAAATAATCCCGACTGTTTACAAGTTGTTCAAACGTGTGTAAAAAACTCCCTTTATACTGACAGCGTACCAAGGGAATGGTAACAAAAACGGTAGGACGAACAGGAGGCAATTAAGATGAAACGCAGCAACCGGTTTTGGAGCGTATGCGCGCTTGTGCTGACGCTGGCGCTGCTGTGCGGCGTGGCGATCAATGCCGCCGCCGGAACGGGGACGATCCCACAGGAGGAAATTGAAAGCCTGATCGGCACGACAACCGACGCTTCCGCCGTCACAAGCCCGATGATCGAGGTCGCCAATGGCGCGAAAAAGAGCGTCGTCGGCGTGAACAATTATCAGGTCATGACCTCGAGCATCTACGGCTACGGCAGCCGCAATCGCTCCACCACGACGACCGAAACGCTTGTTGGCACAGGTTCGGGCGTGGTGATTTCCAAGTACGGGCATGTGCTCACCAATTATCATGTGATCGAGAGCGCGGTCTCCGTCCGCGTGACGACCGACGCTGGCGACGAAATCGACGCCGAAGTCGTCGCGTCCGACGAGGACAAGGACATCGCCGTGCTGCTCGTTCCCGGGCTCGATCTCGAACCCGTGCCGCTGGGGGATTCCGACAGCCTGCAGGTCGGCGAGTGGGCGATCGTTATCGGCAATCCGCTGGGCGAGGACTTCGCGCGCTCGGTGACGGTGGGCGTGGTCTCGGCGCTCGACCGCGAGGTCACGGACTCGGCGTATGACCGCTACGGCCGCAGAACGACCATCAAAAACTCGATGATTCAGGTGGACGCGGCGATCAACTCCGGCAACTCGGGCGGCGGCTTGTTCAACGTGCTCGGGCAATTGCAGGGCATCCCGGCGCGCAAGTACGCCTCCAATTCCTTCTTCTCCACGACCACGGTGGACAACATCGGTCTGTGCATCCCCATCAACGTGGCAAAGCCGCTGATTCAGGAAGCGCTGGAAGCGTATAACGCCGACGACGTGGCGAGCAAAGTCGCGGAAAAGGAACAAAAAGAGCAGGAGCAGGCGAAGCTGCAAAACGGGCTTTCCGGCAAGCCGAGGCTGGGCGTGTCCGTCGTGTCGCTGACGGAGTCCAACAACGCCGTCCAGCAGCACATCCTCCCCGCCGGCTCGTGGATCACCGTCGTGGAAGACGGCTCGCCCGCCAAGGAAGCCGGCTTGCAGGTGGATGATATCGTGGTGGAGATCGACGGCGAGATCATTCGCTCCTCGACCGATATGATCAGCAAGATCGGCACGTACAATGAGGGCGACACGCTGAAAATCAAGGTCTACCGCATCCCCGGGCTGTCGCAGGCGGAATACGTTTCCGATATCGGCGAGGGCGAGTATGTGGACGTGGAGGTCACGCTCCGTATGATCGACGAAGTCGGCATGTAATAGAATCCCTTTATGGAGCGTCGCGGCAGCGCGGCGCTCCTTTTTTATGTTACAATGAATGAAAACTACGGTCGCTATCGTCTAACAGGCGTAAGGAGGTGAGCGACACGGAGGACAGGGAGGCGGCGCTTGCGCGCATGATGCGGGCGCACGGCAGCGCGCTTTTGCGCATGGCGTTTCTTTACCTGCGCGACGCGGCGCTCGCCGAGGACGCGGCGCAGGAGGCGTTTCTCAAGGCGTACCTGCGCTTTGACACCTTTCGCGGCGAAAGCTCGGATTAGACGTGGCTGACGCGCATCCTCATCAACGTCTGCCGCGACATGAACCGTTCGGCGTGGGCGCGGTTTGTCGACCGGCGAAGACCGCTGGACTCCCTGCCCGAGCAGGGCGCGGAGGACGCGCCGCGCGACGACGACGTGCTCACCGAGGTCATGCGGCTGAAAGCGTCCGACCGCGAGATCATCCTTTTGCGGTTTTATCAGGACATGAAGCTCGGCGACATCGCCAAGTGCCTAAGCATTCCCGAGGCGACCGCCGCATCGCGGCTACTGCGGGCGAAAAAGAAGCTGCGCAAGCGGCTGGAGGGGTGGGAGCTGGATGGGTAACGGTTTACGCGACGCCGCCGACCGCAGGCTTGCCGGGCTTGCGTGGACGGACGACAAGACGCAAAGCGTGCTGGCGCGCGCAAGGCGGGCGGAGCGCGCGCAGACCAAGGCGCGCCCGAGAATCAAGCTGGCGCTCGCGGTGTCTGTGGCGCTGCTCCTGCTCGCAGCGACCGCGCTGGCGCTGACGCTGCGCTATTCGGCGGGATACGGCGCGCGGGCGCAGGCGCGCGGCGCGCTTGCCGCCAAGTATGGGCTGACCGACGAAATGCTGGATTTGTTTGGCGAGGACTGGCAGCATGAGGACGGCGGCTGGACAGTCGCGTTCACGCCGTACTCCATGAATTTGCGCGCCATCGGCGAATATGCCGTGACCAAGGATGCGGACGGCGCGCTGCACGCCTCGTGGACGCACGATGGTAAACCCAACCCCGGCGGGCTGACTTCGCCCGTATGGAACGCCGAGCAAATCGCCGAGGGCATCGCGCTGCGCCGCGAGCACAGCGCGGGGTATGACGAGATTGACTGGGAATCGGAGGATTTACTCGCCGAGCTTGCGGCGCGCGATGAAAAGTTGCTGGCGACGGGCGAGGTCATGGCGATTCTGCATGTCGCGCCGACGACGGACGAACTTTCCGAGCCGCAAGCGCGTGACGCTGCTATGCGCGCGCTTGTAGAGAAGTACGGCGTGTCCTTGCGAACGCTGGCGGGCATGCGCGCGGAGTGCGGCTTTTACCAATATATGGATACTGGATACAGAGAATACCGCGTGCATTTTTCCGACGACGCGAACTGGTACAGCGTATACCTGTCGGGCATGGGCGAGGTCGCGATGACGTTTTGGCAGACGGACGTTGTCGCCGCGCCGCCGTTTGACGTGGCGACGCACCCCGAGGCGGCGAAGGAATACATGGCGTCCGGCGTGTTCGAGAAGCTGTCTGCGGCGGACAAGGCGAGCGTCGCGCGGGCGCTGGAAGACGCGGGGCTGCCTTTGCTCGTGCCGGGGAAATACGCCGCGCCGGGCGCGGACGATCTCCCCGAAACCGAGGCGGCGGCGCTCGCGCGGGCGGCGCTGTTGGGAAAATTCGGACTGACCGACGACGACCTTGGCATGTTCGAGGAGCGCAGGGCGCTGACGGACGACGGCGGGCGCGCGTGGTGCGTGACGTTCGTCGAGCCGGAACGCTACGGCTGGCGGCACGAGGGCAGGCTGGGGGACTATACCGTGACGCTTTCCGCCAAGGACGGGCGCGCGCTCGCCTGCGATTGGACGCTTGCGGGCGTGGAGGACGGCGCGTTCACGCAGCGCACGTTCGGCAAGGCGCAGGCGTATGCCGCCTACATCCTGCCGTGGGTGCGCGCGCTGGAGGATGCGCAGGCGGCGATCCTTGCCAAGTACCCCGAGGACATCAATACCGGCTGGCTGTCGCTCGAGGATGACGCGGCGTATGACGCGCTTTTGTGGGACGCGGGCTTTGAACTGCCGTACCGCTACGTGCTGCCCGCGCCGGAGGAACTGTCCAAGGAGGAAGCGATCGCGCTTGCCAAGGAGCTGCTGTATGCCGAGCGCGGCGTTTCCGCGGACACGCTCGACGATGAAATATTTGTCAACTGCTATGCTCGGCTGGACGAAGAAACGCGCTGGAGCGTGCGTTTTGGCAGCCTGACGAACGGGGACGAGTATACTGTGATATTGTTTGCCGAGGACGGCGCGCTGGATCAAATCGTGGTGGATACGCCTGCTTCCGCAAACGGCTAATAGATAAAATTCGGGGGGAAAGACATGAAAAAGTGCCTGCTTGTGTTTGCTATACTCATTTTGCTGCCGATCGTCGCGCTCGGCGAAAGTTACTTTGGCGAGGATTTCGTGCCCGAGGGCGGTGTGCAGTACGCGCGCATGCAGCCGACGGTCGGCGGTGAATTCGTCTACGTCTGTTACGAGGACGGCGCGGTCTACCGCTGGCGCATGGGCGAAGCCAGCCCGGAGACGCTCTGCGTCTTGCCCGGTAACCCCGCCGTGCTGGAAAATGGCGAAACGCCGTATGCCGACATGACCGCAGATGCGCGCGCGCTCGTGGATGAAACGGCGCAACTGCTGGTTGCGGACGATACGGCGCTTTATGCCGTCAACCTGTTTGCGGGGCGTGTTGGTACGGTGGACGAGCGCGGCATATCGTGGCTGCCCGCGCGCTTTGACACATCGCTCGTGCAGGACAACGGGTTCTTGCGCGTGACCCCTTATGCGCTGATTGCGGGGCGCGCGTTGTACATCCTGACGCTGTACGACGAGGAGGGCGGAGAAATATGGTGGAACTGCTCGGTCGTCGCGGTCGATATCGACACTGGTGAGGCGACGCGCCATAAAACGCGCGGCGCGCAGGAGATGTGCCCGTACAAGGACGGCAAACTGCTGCTGCTGTGCCAAGACGAAAATGAAAGACGTTTCCTGTCGGCGCTCGACCCCGCGACGGGCGAAATGGCGGAGCTTTCTCTCGCGCTCCCCGGCGCGGGCGCGGGGCTTGCCTACGACGCTTCGCTGGATGCGATCTATTTCGCGGACGACGGCGCGGTGTACGCGTCCAAGGCAGGCGCGGCGTTTGAAAGGCTGTACCCGCTGCCGTACGGCTACATCTACGAGGGCGTGCAGGGGTTCGCGCTGCAAGGCGGGCGCTACGGCTTGCGGCTGGACGGCGTAGGCGTGTTCGAGCCTTGGGAAACGCCGGACGAGATGCTGACGCTTTCCCTTCATTGGCGCGACGACGGCGCGGCGCAAGCGTTTCTGGACGCGCACCCCGGCGCGGTGCTCGACGCGCGGTATAGCCCCATGACCTGTGCGCAGGTTGCCAACCTGCTGCGCGCGGGCGACGCGTCCATCGACGTGTTCGAGGTGTATGTCGACAATACGTTCGGCGCGTTCAAACAAAAGGGCTACGCCGCGCCGCTGGACGAAACGCTGTTTTCCGAGGCGGAAGCGCTTTATCCCGCCGTCCGCGCGGCGCTGACCGACGCAAGCGGGCGCTTGGTCGCCTTCCCAAGCCAGTTAAATGTCAGCCTGTGGAGCGCCAACGCGGCGATATGGCGGGAATACTTTGGAAACGAACCGCTGCCGACGACGTGGGCGGAACTGCTTTCAGCGTACCTGCGCTTCGAGGACGGGCAGGGACCGGACGACGGCGCGCTGTTCTTGGAGGAATGGTCGT
This sequence comes from uncultured Oscillospiraceae bacterium, assembly GCA_964512175.1. Lineage (GTDB taxonomy): Bacteria > Bacillota > Clostridia > Christensenellales > Aristaeellaceae > CAZEIC01. The sequence continues at coordinate 17,466 of CAZEIC010000006.1, forward strand.
ATGAGAATTTGCTGTATCGGCTGATCACGGCGTTTGTCGAGCAGCGGAGCGAAAGCGGTGCGCCGCCCGATTTTTCCGCGCCCGAGCTGCGCGAGGCGCTGTCGCTGCTTGCCGAGGTTAACGAAAGTTTTCTTTCGCGCGGCATCGACTACCTGTTCGAGGGCGACGTGTACCCCGAATCCGAGGTGCTCGACAAGTCCATCTTCTACACGGGCGGCGGCGGCAACGCCATCTTGACGACGAGCGACGACTTGGGCGGCGCGGTCGATATTCCGCCGTTCGTGTTCACGGCGGGCGACGCGCCCGTCATCCACGGGTACATGCGCGCGCTGGTCGTCAACCCGCTATCGGACAATCAGGCGCTCGCGCGGGAATATATCGCCTGTGCCGCGTCGCGGGAGAGCGATATCGTGCGGTATTATGCGCTGCGCCCGGGCGAAAACGAGCCCATCGAGCGCGAGGATTACGCGGCGCGGCTCGCGGACTATCAGCGGCAGCAGGCGGCGCTGGAGGAAACGCTCGCAAATCCCGATCTTGACCCCGAGGAAGCGGCGATAGCGCGCGATTCGCTCGAGCGCGTGCAATGGTACCTTGAGCGCCCCGGCTTCCTGCGCTGGCGCATCTCGCCCGAGGGTATTGCAAGGTGGCGCGCGATTGCGCCGAGCATCCGCTTCTTTGAGGACGCGGTATGCGTGCCGTCCGACGGCGACGCCGCCGACACGCAGCTTCGCGCGCTCTGTGCGCAATACGCGGGCGGGCAGGCGGATATGGATGGGTTTTTGATGAAGCTGACCGATACGATGCGGCTGATCTGGCAAGAAAAGTAAGAAAGAGGGAAGAGGGAATAGGGAGTAGGGAGTAGGGAATAGGAGAACGGGGGGGGGGTATCCGTTGCCGTGTAGGGGCGGATGCCCACATCCGCCCGCATGCCCGAAAACGAGCTTGCGGGTCGATGTGGGCATCGACCCCTACAAATGAAAATGAAGGATGCCGCGTCGCGCCGCGCGCCGCGCTACGCCGCCAGCGTGACTTCTCCGACAAACGTCGCGATGCGGCGCATGGCTTCCATGATGCGTTCGCTCGAGACGGCGTAGGATAGGCGGCAGAAGCCCGGGGCGAAGAAGGATTCGCCCGGTACGACCGCGACCTGCGCGCAGGCAAGCAGCGCCTCGGCGAAATCATGCGCCGTCTCCAGCACCCTTCCTTGGAACGAGCGCCCCAGCACGCCGCGCACGTCGAGCATGACGTAGAACGCGCCGTGCGGCACTTGGCAGGACACGCCGGGGATGCGCGCGATGCACGAGAGCATCAATTCGCGGCGCTGCGCAAACGCGCTCGCCATCTCGGAAACGCAGGTCTGGTCGCCCGTGAGCGCGGCAAGCCCCGCGTATTGCGCGATGCTGTTGGGATTGCCGGTCGCGTGGCTCTGATATGCCGCCATCGCCGCGATGACCGCGCGCGGCCCGGAAGCGTACCCCAGCCGCCAGCCCGTCATGGCGTATGCCTTGGAAAAGCCCGAGATTACGATGGTCTGCTTGAAAACGTCCTCGCCCAGCGACGCGACGGAGACGTGTTCCGCGCCGTCGTACACGAGCTTTTCGTAAATCTCGTCGCTGATGATATAGAATGCCTTCTCGACCGCGAGCGCCGCGAGCGCCGCGAGCTGCCCGCGCGACCAGACCGCGCCCGTGGGATTGCCGGGGGTCGAAAAGAGGATCGCCTTGGTCTTTTGCGTGACCGCCGCGCGCAGCCGCGCAATGGGCGGGATGAAGCCGTCGCGCTCGTCCGCCGTGACGACGACCGGCACGCCGCCCGCCATGCGCACCATTTCGGGGTAGCTCACCCAGCACGGCGCGGGCAAAAGCACCTCGTCGCCGGGATCGAGAATCGCCTGCAATGCGCCCAGTATCGCCTGCTTCGCGCCCGTGGACACGATGATTTCGTTGCGGGCGTATTGCAGCCCTTTGTCTTTCCACAAAAAATCCGCCAACGCGTCGCGCAGCGCGGGCATGCCGGAAGCGTCGGTGTAGCGCGTTTTGCCTTCTTCCATGGCGCGCGCCGCCGCCGCGCGGATGTGTGCCGGGGTGTCAAAATCCGGCTCGCCCGCGCCCAGCCCGATCACGTCCACGCCGCTTGCGCGCAGCTTTTGCACCTTGGCGTTGAGCCCGAGCGTGACCGAGGGGGCGATGCCCTGACAGACCTTGGAGATGGTGAGCGACATACGAAGTTCCTCCCGAAGCGGCGAACCGCGATTTTGCGAATACGATGGTACATTCTATGCAAAATCGCATATTCCTGCTGCTCCGGGAGGAAAATTTTCTGTTTTTGCAATTTCTTTATTTTGAACTTGCAAATCCCGGCGAATCGCCGTTTTTCTGCATTTGCTCGTTGAGCAGGTTGATATCGCCGCAGCCCATGGTGAGCACGATATCGCCCGGCCGCCAGTTCGCGCGCAGCCAGCGCTCGACGTCCGCAAACCCCGGCGCGTACACCGCGCGCACGCCGCGCGCGTTCATGCCGTCCACAAGCTGCGTGGCGTGGATATCGCCCGGGTCTAGCTCGCGGGCGGCGAAAATGTCCGTCACGAGCGTGACGTCCGCCGCCTGCGTGCAGGTCAGGTAGTCGTCAAAGAGCGATTTGACGCGGCTAAAGGTGTGCGGCTGCATCACGGCGATCACGCGCCCCGCGCCCTTTTGCCGAACGGCGACCGACACCGCGCCGCGCATCTCGGCGGGGTTATGCCCGTAATCGTGGTACATGCGCGCGCCGTCGATATCGCCCGTGTGCTCAAAGCGCCTGTGCACGCCCGCGAAATCGCTCAGCGACGCGCCCGCCGCGCGCATGTCCGCCGACAGCGCGTGCGCCGCCGCGAGCGCCGAGAGCGCGTTGATCACGTTGAAATCGCCCGCCACGCGCAGCTTCGCGTCGCACAGCGTTTCGCCTCGGTACGCGAAGGCGAACGACGCTCTGCCCCAGTCGTCATACGCGAGGTTCTTCGCGGTATAGTTGCAGTCGTCCGTGATGCCGAACGCGCGCGTTTCGCAGCCCGTGCCCGCAAGCAGCGCGCGAACGCGCGCGTCGCCGCCGTATCCCAGCGCCATGCCGTCCCCGGGCACGAGCGAAAGGAACTGCGCGAACGTCGCCTGAATGTCGTCGATATCGCGGTAGCAGTCCAAATGGTCCGCGTCGATGTTGAGCACGACAGCGAGCGTCGGCTTCATTTGCAGGAAGCTGCGGTTGAACTCGCACGCCTCGGCGACGAACACGCTGCCTGAACCCACGCGCGTGCCGCCGCCGAGCGCGTCGAGCCTGCCGCCGATGTGCACAGCCGGGTCAAACCCGGTGTCCAGTAGGATCTTGGCGAGCATGGAGGAAGCCGTGGTCTTGCCGTGCGCGCCGCAGACGCACACCGCCTGCGCGTGCCCTTCCATGATCTGCCCCAGCAGCGTCGCGCGCTCCATCTGCGGGATCTCGAGCCGCGCCGCTTCCTTGCGCTCGGGGTTGTCGCGCAATATCGCGGCGGAATACACCAGCAAGTCCGCGCCGCGCACCGTTTCGGCATAGTGCCCGACCGTCACCGGAATGCCTGCCGCGCGCAGGCGCTCGACGGCGTGGCTCATCGCGCCGTCCGAGCCCGTCACGTTGCAGCCCTTATCGTGCAACAGCACGGCAAGCCCCGACATGCTCGAGCCGCCGATGCCGACCATGTGCACGCGCCGCCCGACGTAATCATTGATGTGTACCATGCTTACAGCCTCCCGCGCAGTATGTCGTAGATGAAAATGCCCGCCGCGACCGCGACGTTCAGCGATTCCGCGCCCCCCGGCATCGGCAGCGCGACGCGGCGCTCGCACAGCGAAAGCGCCGCTTCCGACACGCCCGCCCCTTCCGAGCCGACGACAAGGCATATGCTTGCCGGCACGCCGTCATGCGCGCCCGCCGGCTCGCCGTGTACGTCGGCGGCGATCAGCGCGTGATCGTGCGCCAGCGCCGACAGCGCGCCCGGGAAATCCGCCGCGCGGCAGACGGGCACGCGGAAACAACCGCCCATGCTCGCGCGCAGCGCTTTGGGCGAAAAGGCGCTTGCCGTTTTCTCGTCTGTAAGTAGTCCCGTGAACCCCGCCGCGTCGAGCGTGCGCAGAATCGTGCCGACGTTGCCCGGGTCCTGCACGCCGTCCAGCGCGACGACGCGCGCGCCGAGCGCCGACAGCGGCGCGCTCTTTGGCGATTTGCACACCGCGAGCACGCCTTGCGGCGTTTTCGCCTCGCACAGCGACGCAAGCACGCGCGCGGGCACAAGATAGCATGCGTCCGTGCGCGTCGTCAGATGCGAAAATTTGTCTTCCAGCGCCGCGTCGCACACGAGCGTGTTTGCAAAGCCGGTCTTGAGCGCTTCGTCCGCCATGCGCTCGCCTTCCGCCAGAAACAGCCCTTTGCCCGCGCGCCATGCCTTGACAAGCGGGTTTTGCGCGCTCTCAAGGCGCGTGACCGTCATTTTGTGAACAGCGCCAGCGCGCGCGGCAGCCCGGCGAGATTCGCCAGCAGCGAGGACAGCGGCACGCCGGATGCGAGCGCGTGCGGGTAGAGGAACGCGCAGACCGCGTAGTCCATCGCCGTCGCCACGCCGCCCTCCATGTGCGCCGCGCACGCGCGCAGGTATTTCTGCATCAGCCGCTTTTGCGCCTGCGGCAGCGGCGCTTTGTTCGCCGCCAGCTCTGCCAGCAGCTTGGTCATCAGTTCGACGGCTGGCTTGGGCAGCTCCGCCGCCACGCCGAGCGCCGCCGTCTTGATCGCCGAGACCTTCACAGGCTGGCACGGCGCGGGCGGCATCGGCAGATCCCACGCCTCGGACGCGGTAAACAACGCCGCCGGGGCGGGGTATTCGGGCAGCCCGCCCTCGCCCGAGAGCAGGAACTGGCTGTAATCGGCGCTCGGCGCGCCGTCGCCCCGCGCGCTGGCGACGATGATCGGCGCGTCGCCGCCGTCGCAGAACACGCGCTTGTCGTCAAACGAGCGCTGGCACACGAACGCGCCGCCCAGCGCTTCGCACAGCGCGCGCGCCGCCGTCAGCGCGTCCGCGACCGTCGGCGCTTTGACGAGCAGACGCGGGGAAATCGCATACAAGACGATCAGGTTGACCGCGTCGTCCCACGCGCAGACGAACCCCTGCCCGCGCAGCGCCGCCATGACGCGCGCGCAAAGCTCGCGCATGTCCGCGCCGCCGCCGACCTGCCCCGCGACCCGCGTGACGGTATCGCCCGCCGCCGCCATCTCCCGGAGCAGCTCGTCGCGCTCGCGTACCAGCGCCGTGCGCTTGCCCTCGAGCGTGTCCAGCGCGATTTTCGCGGCTTCCGTTTCGGCGCGCGCCTTGTCCAACGCTTGTTTCTCCGCCTCATGCGCCTTTTCGAGCGCTTCCTTGCGCAGCGCTGCAAGCCCTTTCTTTGCCTCGTCGAGCTGGAGCAGCATCGTCAGGCGCTCGGCTTCCAAGTCCTGAAGCTGGCTGTGCATGGCGGCGATGACCGCGTTCCCGCTTTTGCCCGAGAGCGCCTGCGAGAGCATCGGCTGGATGCCCGTGAGCGAGAGCATCGCGTCCAGCGCCTGCTGGCGCGTGTCGTCCCCCGCCCAGACCGCCGCGAGCGAGCGCTTAAAATGATCCACCGGGTTCTCCACCTGCCGCAGCCGCGCCCCCTGCTGGAGCACCGCGCCCGGCGCTTCCGCGCGCCCCGCGCGCACCTGCGCGTCCACGATCTCCGAGAGCGCGTTATGCGCGCGCACCTGCGGCGGACGCTTGGCGACGCTCTGATACAGCGGCGTGCCGACCAGCTTCTTCTGCTCACCCTGCGGCAACACCTGCGCGGGACGCGAAGCCCCCGACAGGCGGTTGGCGTTCTCCGACACCGGCGCGTCGAGCGACTCGATCTGCTCGCGCGCGTTCGTCGCCTGCGCTGGCGCGGGCTTTTCCTCGGCGACGGGCGCTTCAGGCACGGGCGCTGGCGCGGGCGCGGGCTGCTTCTGGGCTTTGTCGCCCGGCCAGTAGAACAGCTTTTCTTGCCCGCTGGGCAGCGTCACGGCGTACAAGCCCTCGCTGTCGGGCGCGAGCTGCCCCGCGCCCTCCTGCGCCAGCCCCGTCGCGCGGCTGTAGGGCCCTTGGATGCGCCCGCCCACGCGCGTGTAGCAAAGCGGCGTGCACGCGGCGCTCATGCGCTCGGGCGTGTTTTCCTCCGCCGCGATGACCTCGTAGACCACCGTCGGCATCACAGGCTGCACGGCGTCCGAATAGACGATGAACTGGTTGCACTCGCCGCGGTTGGGCGCGTAATTCTTGTTCGTGCGGATCTTGTTCGCATCCGGCGGGAAATCCCGCAGGTTCAGCATGCAGAACGCGCCCAGCTCGCGCATGCGGTCCTTGAACGTGTGCTGCTCGTTTTTATCCGGGACGATGCGCATGTAACCCTCGTCCGGCAGCGCGGCGACGTCCTCCTGCGAAAGCGCGCCCGTCGCCGTCAAAAGCGGGCGCACGCGAAAATATGCGCGCTGTACGTTGTCCTCCTCAAGGCACGCCAATATGATTTGTCCGGTATACTCCATACCCTTCCCCTCTCAAACTTTTTCATGATAAAAGAACCATTAGACCCGCGAAGCGCGGGCAATACTCCAATGTGTACGGACGGCGCGCCAATGCGCGTAAACCGCGCGCGGCGACCGCTCCGTTTGTATCTCTCAAATATGCCTATCGTTTGCCGCCTGCTTTCCCGGCGGTGATGCTCAAACTCGCGCTCGGCGCGTGCGTTATTCCTCCCTCCACCGCGTATTATACAATAGGAAATTCTTTCCGTCAAGAAGGCGCGCTCGGAACAACGCGGCGGAGACGTACCTCTGTTCGCAGTTGCTATGCGCGGGATTTTGTGGTAAGATAGGCTGGATTCCAGATTGTGAGGTGCCGCCGACATGCGATTTACCCTGCAGACCTTGTTTTTCGCCATACTGGGCGTCGTTCAGGGGTTGGCGGAATTTCTGCCGATCTCCTCGAGCGGTCACTTGATCGTCGCGGAGAAGCTGCTGGCGCAGATCGGGTATCACGCAGCCGGAGGCGGCGCGGGCATGCTCAACAGCATTCTTTTGCACGCGGGCACGCTGATCGCGGTCATCGTCGTGTTCTGGGACGATTGGCTTCAGATCCTCAAAAACCCCTTCAAATCCAAGACGCTTTTGCTGCTGTTCATTGCGTCGCTGCCCGCGCTCGGCGTGAAGCTCGTGCTGGGCGAAACGCTCGACGCATTTTTCGAGGGCTGGTTCTTGGGCGTGTCCTTCCTGATCACCGGCTGCATGCTCGTCGTCATCGACGTGATTCGCTCGCGGCGCTCCAAGCACGTCAGCGGGCGCGACGAGGTGACGACCTTCCGCGCGGTGATCATGGGCTTGTTCCAAGGCGTGGCGCTGCTGCCCGGCGTGAGCCGTTCGGGCTCGACGATTCTGGGCGGCGTGTCCACCGGGCTGTCCGCCAAGAGCGCCGCCAAGTTCTCGTTCATGATGAGCGCGCCCGCCATCGTCGGCAGCCTGCTGGCGGAGATCCTCGACATCGTCAAGGGCGGGCAGGTCGTGTATTTCCAGCCCGTCAACGCCATCGTGGGCGTGGTCTGCGCGGCGTTCAGCGGCTATCTGGCGATTCGATACATGCTCAAGCTCATTTCGCGCGTGGCGTTCCGGCGCTTCGCGGTGTACGTGTTTCTCATCGGCGCGGCGGTGCTCGCCTGCCAGCTTACCGACACGCTGGGCTTCCCGCCCGTCACGCCGCCGCTCGGGTGACGCGAACGGTACAATAATTTCATGGATATTTGACATTCCCTGTCACGCGCTTCCGTGTTATACTGGCATCGTCAAGAAATGCGGGCGGAGGAAGGGCGCGGAACTGGCGGCTCATACGAGCCGCTTTTTTGCGCCCGAAAAGCGATGGCGAAGGACAAAGATGGCGGGGAGGCGCTCGGGAAACAAGCGGAGGACGCGGCGCGCGCGGCGCTCTCGCGGCTCACCGCGATGCTTTCCGACCCCGAAACCCCGGGCGGCGAGGCGCTCAAAGCCGCCGCCATCGTGCTCGAGCGCGTATGGAAGACACAGGCGACGCAGGAGGCGGCGGGGGATTACGAAATCAAGATGACGTAGGGGCGGGGCTCTGCTCCGCCCGACATGGGTTTGAGAAGGGAGGAACAACGCACTTGTCCCGCATCACCGTGCCGGAAAGCATGCTCAACGCCTGCTACCGGCCCTTTTTATTGGATGAACACAGGGTGCAGATCTACTTTGGCGGCGCGGCGTCGGGCAAGAGCGTGTTCCTCGCCACGCGCTGCGCGCTGGACACGCTTCGCGGCAGGAACACGCTCATCGTGCGCAACGTCGCGCGGACGCTGCGCGCGAGCTGCTGGAACGAGGTGCTCAAGTCCATCGACCGCATGGGCATGCGCGAGCTGTTCGCGATCGGCAAGACCGACGGCGTGATCACCGCGCGCAACAACGGCGCGCAGATGCTGTTTGCCGGGCTGGACGACCCCGAGAAAATCAAGTCCATCACGCCCGAGCGCGGCGCGCTGACCGACGTGTGGATCGAAGAGGCGACCGAGACGCGGCGCGAGCATGTGCGGCAGCTCGACAAGCGCCTGCGCGGGCAATCGCCGCACAAGAAACGCCTGACGCTCTCGTTCAACCCCATCCTGCGCTCGCACTGGCTCTACAAGGAATACTTCGGCGGCTTCCCCGAGGGCGGACGGCTCTATCAGGACGAACGCCTGACGATCCTCAAAACGACGCACCGCGACAACCGTTTTCTCACGGACGGCGACCGCGAGGCGCTCGAAAGCGAGCAGGACGAGTACTTCCACCGTGTCTACACGCTCGGCGAGTGGGGCGACCCGGGCGGCGCGATCTTCACCAACTGGCGCGCGTGCGACCTTGCCGGCATGAAGGAAACGCTCGATCAGCCGTTGTACGGGCTGGATTTCGGATTCTCGTCCGACCCGTGCGGCGCGGTCTGCGCGCATGTGGACAGGGGACGCGGCGTGGTCTACGTGCTCGGCGAACTGTGCGAGCGCGGGCTGACGAACGCGGCGCTCGCGGGGCGGCTGCGCGCGTTCCTCGGGAACGCCTACGTGCGCTGTGATTCCTCCGAGCCCAAGAGCATCGCCGAGCTTCGCGAGCACGGCATCAGCGCGCTGCCCGCCAAGAAGGGTCCCGACAGCGTGTCCTTTAGCATCCAATGGCTGCGCGGGCAGGAGATCGTCGTGGACGCGCGCTGCCTGAACATGCAGCGCGAGCTTGCCGCCTACCAGTGGCTGAAGGACAAAAACGGCGACGCGCTGCGCGTGCCGCGCGACCGCGACAACCACCTCATCGACGCGCTGCGCTACGCGCTCGAGGACGAGATGAGCGCGCGGCGGGCGGTGTGCGTGGACAGAAGGGCGATACCGTTGTAGACGAGGGACGGGGAGGGATTAGGGAGTAGGGAATAGGGAATAGGGGAGCGAGGGAGGAGGGGTTACGAGATAGCGTTTGATTGCCACCGTACCCCTCATCCCTAATCCCTATTCCCTCCCCGTAATACAAAAAGGAGGTGTGACCATTGATTACCCGTGACCGCGCTCTGCTTTCGGGCGGCGCGCCGGGACCTGCGCTGCTGCGCGGCGTGCTGGAGGAATTTCTGCGCGGCGCGCCGAGGCGCGAGAAGCTGCGCGCGTACAGCGTGGGCGCGCACGAAATCACCCTGCGTTCGCGCCGCGCGGGGCTGCCCAATTCGCGGCTGGTGAACGGTTTCCCGGCGTACATCACCGCCATGGCGGCAGGCTACCTGACCGGCGCGCCGATATCCTATCACGCGCCCGACCAGAAAGACGCGCTCGAGAGCGTGCTGCGCGCGTATCGCGCGTTCGACGCGCAAAGCGTGGACGCAGAGCTTGCCGCGCAGGCGAGCGTGTACGGACGCGGGTGCGAGGTGTGCTACGCGGCGGGCGAGACGCCGCGCGCGGCGGCGGTCGACCCGCGCTGCGCGTTTGTCTGCTATGACGATACTGTGGAGCACGAGCCGCTGTTTGGCGTGACGTTCCAGCAAAAGCGCGGCGAGCGCGGGGAGGCGCGCGGGTTCGCGGTCACGGTGTATACCGACCGCGACATCTTGCGCTACCAGACCGACACGCTCTCGCGCATGCCCGCGCCGGAGTCCGCCGAGGGGCATCTGTTCGGCGGCGTGCCGCTGACCGAGTACTGGAACAACGAATCCGAGCGCGGGGATTTCGAGGGCGTGCTTTCACTGATCGACGCGTACGACATCCTTGCTTCCGACCGCGTCAACGACAGGCAGCAGTTCGCTGACGCTTTGCTCGTCCTGACCGGCGTGACCGGGCTGTCCGCCCCGGGCGATACCGGCGATACGCGCACGCCGGGACAGCGCCTGCGCGAGGATAAGACGCTCGCCCTGCCCGACCCGAGCGCCAAGGTCGAGTGGTTGACGAAAGCGCAGTCCGAGCAGGACGCGGACGTGCTGCGCCGCGCCATCAAGGACGATATCCACAAGTTCTCGATGGTGCCCGACCTCACGGATGAGCATTTCGCGCAGGATTCCTCGGGCGTCGCCATGCGCTACAAGCTGCTGGGGCTGGAGCAGATGACGAACATCAAGGAGCGCTGGTTTCAGGAGGGGCTGCGCAGGCGGCTCGCGCTGTGCGCCAATTACCTGCGCGTGACGGGCTGCCAGACGCTGGACCATGCGCGCGTGCAGATCGTCTTCAAGCGCAACCTGCCCGTCAACGAGCTGGAGCTGGCGCAGACCGCGCGGACGCTCGCGGGGCTTGTGCCCGACGAGCTGCTGCTCTCCCAGCTTCCGTGCGTGCCCGACGCGCGCGAGGCGATGAAGATGCGCAATCTGGAATAGGAGGAAGAAAATGGAAAACGAGAACCAATCGCCGGGCTTGCAGGAGGAACGCGAACAGGCGTTGACCGCCCGCGAACGCGAGATCACGCGGCGCGAGCTGCGCGCGGGCGCGGCGGAGCAGCTGCAAAAGCGCGGGCTGCCGGGCGAGCTCATCGACGCGATGAGCTATACCGACGAGGAAACGCTGACGCGCGCGCTGGACGCGATGGAGAGCGCGTTCCGCAAGGCGCTGCGCGAGGACATTGCCAGCCGCATGCGCGCCAGTCCGCCCCGCGCCGCGGGCGAAACACCGCTGCGCGACGCGCGGCGCATGGGCTATCAGGAGCGCGCCCGCCTGTATGTGCAGGACAGGCGCAGGTACAACGACCTATTTCCGAATTAAAGGAGGGTAAACAGTATGGCAACCACCATGACCACCGATCTCATCATCCCCGAGGTGCTCGCAGGCATCGTAGAATCGCACCTTGGCAACAACGTGACGCTGCTGCCCGTCGCCACGCAGGACGACACGCTTTCCGCGCAGGCGGGCGATACGCTCAAGTTCCCGGTCTTTTCCTATATCGGCAAGGCGACGGTCGTCTCCGAGAACAGCCAGATCGTGCCCGGGAAACTCGAGCAGTCCGCGACCGAGGCGACCGTGCACAAGTTCGCCAAGGCGGTGCAGATCACCGACGAGGCGCGGCTGTCGGGCTACGGCGACCCCATCGGCGAAGCCGCGCGGCAGCTCGCGCTTGCCATCGACCAGGCGGTGGACGACGAGCTGTTTGACAAGCTCAACGCCGTCGGCGTGGCGCGCAAGTACGTATCGGCGACGCTGTCTTCCGACGTGATCGCCGACGCGCTTGTGCTCTTCGGCGAAAAGCTCGAGGGCGACAAGCTGCTGCTCACCGACGCTGCGGGCTTCGCGGCGCTGTGCAAGGACGCGGACTACATCCGCGCGTCCGATTTGGGGCAGCGCATGATCACCTCCGGCGTGCTCGGCGAGGTCTGGGGCTGCCAGATCCTCGTCAGCAACAAAATCAAGAACGACACGACCGTCAAGGAGAAGTCCTACTTCATCGTCAAGCCCGGCGCGCTGTGCCTCGTCAACAAGCGCGGCACGCAGATCGAAGTTTCGCGCGAGCCGGATTACATGCGCGACACGGTCTACGCTTCCAAGCACTGCGTGGCGTACCTCTACGACGCGAGCAAGGTCATCGCCATCACGCAGTTCACCGGGCTGCAGAGCCTTGGCGCGGATTGCGGCATCAAGACCGTCGCGGGCGCGTCGGGCATGACCAAGCTGGTGATCCCCGAGGACATGCTCGCGCCCACCGGGTATAAGTGGGTCTACAAGCTCGATTCCAGCGCCACCGACATCGGCGCATGGGACACTGCGCTCACCGGCACGACCGACTGGACGAGCGCCGACACCGCCATCACCGCGAGCACGAACACCAAGTGCCACGCCGTGCTGGTGGATACGGCGGCAGGCAAGCCCGTGAAGACCATCACGGTGACGGTGAATAAGGGGTAAGGGAGCGACGGGAGGGAGTAGGGAGTAGGGAATAGGGAATAGGGAGTAGGGGTTACGCGCGTCCGTCGCCTCCGTCATTCCCCTAATGCCTAATGCCTAATCCCTATTCCCTCCCACGTTTCCGAAAGGAGGGGTTTCATGAGCGAAAACACGGCGCTCGCGCGGCTCAAGCGGCGCGTGCCGGACGATGCCGACGACACGCTGCTTGCCGACTTGCTGCAAGACGCGGAGGCGTTCATACTGGCGTATACCGGGCTGTCTTCGCTGCCCGAATCGCTGCAGGGCGCGCTGACGCAGCTTGCCGCCATCTACTACAACCGCGTCGGCGCGGAGGGCGAGAGCCGCCACGCCGAGGGCACGCTTGCCGTCACGCTCGACGCGCTGCCGGACGATGTGCGCGCGCAGCTTTGCGCGCACCGTGTGGGGAAGGCGGTGCGCCTATGAGCGTGCCCTTGCGGTACACCCACGAAATCAACGCCGTGCACACTGAGCCGATCATCGGCACACTCGGCGGCGTGCTGTGCGAGCCGGACGGCGTGCCGTTTCGGCTGCACGGCACGGTCACGCCCGCGCGCGCGGGCTATCAGTTTGGCATTCCGGGGCTGCAAAGCCGCGATACGCTCGACTGCGTGCTGCCCGGCAGGTACGCGCCCATTCGCGTCAGCGATCGCGTCTGGCTGTCGGAGGACGATTTGGACGGCGAAGCGCCGTGGGAGTGTGTGGCGGTCAAGCGCTACACGCGCCACACGCATTGCCTGCTTTCGCGCGTATGACGCTGGAAGCATTCGCAGCGCGGCTGTCCGCGCTCGCGCGCGGCGCGCCCGACGCGCTGGAGCGCGCTGTGATACAGACCGCCGATGCCGTTTGCGCCGACGCGCGGCAAAACGCGCCCGTCGAAACCGGCGCGCTGCGGGCGGGCATAGCGCGCGAGACGATCCCCGGCGGCGCGCGCGTCGTTTCGGAAGCACCGTACTCCGCCGCCGTCGAGCTGGGCGCGCTTATGCGCCCCGCGCAGCCCTTTCTCGCGCCCGCGTTTTCCGCGCATACAGGCGACATCGCCGACGCGCTGCGCGATTTTCTCCGGGAGGTGCTATGAGATGAATACCCTGCAAGGCGAGGTATACGCGCTGCTGTCGGCGCTGTCCGCGCCCGTTTACTACCAGTATCCGCAGAAGGACGCGGCGCTGCCGTGCGTGTGTTTCCGCGAGTCGGACAACCGCGCGCTTGCCCGCGCCGGCGGACGCGAGCACTTGACCGCGCTGGAATACACGGTGGACGCTTACGCGGCTTCGCCCGAGGCGGTCGCCGCGCTGGCGGCGGCATGCGATACCGCGCTCTCGGGCGCGGGGCTGTCGCGGCTGTCGGCGCGCAACCTGTACGACGTTGGCGCGCGGGCGCACCGCAAGAGCATGCGCTATCGCGTCGTGGTGTCCGCTGGCGGCGACAAATATCAATAGGAGGATTTTGGGATGTCCACACAGGCTATGGGCGCGACCTTCGCGCTGACCCCGGCGGGCGGCACGCTCGCGACCGTCGGCTCGCTGCAAAAGATCGGCGAGATCGCGTGCACGTCGGAGGATATCGACGTGACGACGCTCGACGCGCCAAACGGCTACCGCGCCTACAAGCGCGGTTTCAAGGATGCGGGTGAATTGACGCTTTCGGGCTTTCACGACAAGAGCGCGGAAAGCGGACAGGCGACGCTGCGCGCGGCGTATGAATCGGGCGCGCTGTGCGCGTGCGTGGTGACGTTTTCGGACGATACGACCGCCTCGTTCTCGGCGTATGTCAAGGGGCATACGCTCGGCGCAGCCGAGGTCGACGGCGCGGTGGGCTTCTCATGCGTGCTCAAGCTCTCGGGCGGCGTGACGGTCGGCGAGGCTGCGTGATGCGCTATATCGAGACGGGCGGCAAACGCCTGCCCTTGAAATTCACCTACAACAGCCTGTGCAGGCTCGAGGAGGAGACGGGGCGCGCGTTTTCCGGCATGCTGAAGACCGAGCTGTCCTGCGTGCGCGGGCTGCTCTGGTGCGCGCTGCTTTCCGCGCGCCCCAAGCTGACGCTCGCGGACGCAGGACGCTTGGCGGAAGCCTACGTCCGGGAGCACTCGCTGGCGGAACTGGGCGAGCTGCTCGCGGGAGCGCTGGCGGACGCGGGTTTTACGAGCCCGGCGGCGCGAAGGTAGCGTCGCCGGGAACGCTTGCCACGCGGCTGGATGATTTGACGCGCGACGCGATCTCGCGCGGCGTGCGCGGCGCGGAGAAGCTGCCCGACATGACCCCGCGCGAGGCGGAGGCGCTTTTCTCCGCGCACGCGGCGGCGCAGAAACGCGAACTCGCGCGCTGCGATATGCAGGCGTGGATGACGGGCTATTACGTTTTGCGCGCGGTGCACGCGCCGAGGCAGTACCCGGGCGCGCCGTGCTTTGCGCAAGAGGACGCGGGCGCAATGCGCGAGGAGGACATGAAGGCCGTGCTCGCGCGGCATCGGAAGGAGGAACAGGCATGACGCTGGAAGCATTGGAGGTCGTGTTCACGGCGGACGCGGGCGCGCTGTCTTCGTCGCTGGGCGCGCTGCGCGGCAAGGTGGACGCGCTCGCCGCGTCGGTGCGCGCGGCGTTTTCGGGGCTGTATCAAAACGGGCTGTCGGCGGGACAGGCGCTGGGCGACGGTTTGGCGCTCGGGCTGCAAAGCAAGCTGGCGAGCGTCAGCGCGGCGGCGCGCAGGCTGGCGCGTGCGGCGGGCGGCTCGGTGCGCGAGGAGCTCGCGGTGCATTCGCCCTCGCGTGTGTCGCAAAGGCTGGGCGAGCGCTTCGGCGAGGGGCTGGCGCTGGGCATGCTCTCTATGCAGGGATTGGTCGAAAACGCGGGGCGGTCGCTGTCGTCGGCGGCGCTCTCGATGGAGCGTTCACTGCCTGCGCAGGCGTCGTCGCTGCCCGAGAGCGCCGCGCAGACGCTGCGGGAGGGCGATCTGGAAAGCGCTTTGAC
Source organism: uncultured Oscillospiraceae bacterium (assembly GCA_964512175.1). Classification (GTDB taxonomy): domain Bacteria; phylum Bacillota; class Clostridia; order Christensenellales; family Aristaeellaceae; genus CAZEIC01. The sequence continues at coordinate 32,883 of CAZEIC010000006.1, forward strand.
GCGCGCGGTATCGGCGCTCGCGGGCGAGCGCGGCGATATCGTGCTGACGGTGGACGGCATGACGCTTGGCAGGGCGGCGGCGCGCGGCATCAACGCGCTGCGCAAAACGACCGGCGCGCTGCCGCTGGAAATATAAGGAAGGTAGGGTGACGCAATATGCTCACCATCAACGGAAGCGCCGTTGCGTCGCCGTCGTACATGACGGTCGCGCTGTTCGACGTTTCATCGGGCGCGCGCAACGCGCAGGGCGGCGCGGTCATCGACCGCGTTTGTGAAAAGAGGCGGCTGGAGATGCGCTGGAACGCGCTGTCTCCCGGCGATACCGCCGCGCTCATGGCGGCGATCTCCGAGCCGTTTTTCTCGGTCGTCTATCCCGACCCTGTGACGCAAAACGACCGGACGGCGAACTTCAGCGCCGCGCAGAAGCGGCTGGGCATTCTCATCAAAACGGAAACCGAAACCTACTGGCGCGACGTGTGCGTTACGCTGGAAGAACAGTGACGGGAGGGCGTTATGGCTGCAAGCTGGGAAACGGCGATGCTGGAAAGCGCGCGCACGTTGGCAATTCGCGGCGCAATCACGCTGGCGACGGGCGCGGAGCTGCCGCTGACGGGCGCGGACATCCGCGCCGTATCGTTGCGCGAGGGCGCGGAGGGCGCGATCATCCCCGGCGCGACCCCGGGCGCGCACTGTGACCTGACGCTGGTCAACGCGGGCGGCGCGTGGCTGCAAGGCGGCAGCGTGCTGCGCGAGCGCACGCTGATGGGCGCGACGGTCGCGCTGGAACTCGGCGTGCTGCTTTCGGGCGGCGCGTATGAATACAAGCCGCTGTGCGCGTTCGTCGTGGACGAAACGCGCGCCGAGGAGCGCGGCGCGGTTATCCGCCTGTCGGGAAGCGACGCGGCAACCGACGCGCTGCTCGCGCCGTTTACAGACGCGCAGACATACCCGCGCACGCTGTCGCAGACGCTCGCGCACATCGCCGCGCAGGCAGGCGTGACCGTGACGGGCGAACTTGCGTGCAACGCGAGCGCCGTGCTGTCCGCCAAGCCCGACTGGGGCGAGTATTGCACGCTGCGGCAGGCGCTTTCGTACGTCTGCGCGGCGGGCGGCTGCTATGTGCGCGCCGCGCGGGACGGCGCTGCCGCCATCACGCCCGTTTGCGGCGGCGGCGCGTTCACGCTGTCCCCCGCGCAGTACACGGCGCTGTCGCTGGGCGGCGCGCAGTTCGCGTTCAATCGCGTCGCGATATCACCCATCGGCGGCGGGGACGACGTGGAAGCGGCGATCAACGCCGATTTGCTGCGCTCGGCGGACAATACGCTGGCGTTCTCCGGAAACCCGGTGCTGGACGCGGCGATCGCCGACCTGCCCGCGATCTGCCAAGGGCTGGTTGCGGCGCTGACCGGGTTTTCGCTCGAAAGCGCGCGGCTGACATGGCGCGGCGACCCGCGCGCATACCCGGGCGACGCGATCACCCTGACCGACACGCGCGGCAGGGAACGCGCCCTCCGCGTGCGCTCGCAGACCATAACGTTTGCCGACGGGCTGTCGTTCGAGAGCGAGTGCGGCGTGCCGCCGTCCTCCTCCCGGGCGCGGGCGATCACCGCCAGCGGCGCGCTCAACGGGCTGGCGCTGGCGCGCGGCACGGTCGGCGGCGTGGCGATCGCGAACGGCTGCATCGCGGCGCGGCACGTCATGGCGGGGTCGCTCGACGCGGATTGCCTGTCGGCGGGGTGCGTCACAGCGGATAAGCTCGACGCGGGCAGCGTCACGGCGGACAAGCTCGTCGCGGGGTTGATCGCCGCGGACTCCGGGCTGATCGCCGACGGCGCGATACAGACCGCGCAAATCGCCGACGGCAGCATCACGGACGCGAAAATCGTCACGCTGACCGCGAGCAAGCTCACGGCGGGCACGATCGACGCGAGCCAGATCACCGTCAACAATCTGGTCGCCGACAACATCACGACCGGCACCATCAATGGCGCGCGCATCCCGGTATTGGGGTCAAATAAACTGCAAGACGGCGCGGTGACGCGCGCGAAGCTGGCAAACAACACCGTCACGGCGGACAAGATCGTGTCGGGCGCTGTGACGACCAGCAAGCTCGCGGCAAACGCCGTCATTGCCAACCGCATCGCCGCAAACGCCGTCTTGGCGGCGCACATCAAGGCGGGCGAAATCGATACCGCGCACCTCAAGGCGGGCGCTGTGCACGCCGCGCAGATCAGCGATATCGACGGTCCGCTGCGCATCGTGGCGGGCGGGTCGCTGGACGTCGCGTCGGCGGTCACGCGCTTTGCGACCGACGATTTCACCATCACCGACGCGGCGGGCGAGCGCGAATTGTTCTCGGTGGATGATGAAAGCGTCGCCGTGGGCGCGGACGTTTTGACCGCCGACAAGATACAGGGCGACGTCGTCAACACCTATCCGGGCGGCGAAGTGCCATGGAAGGGCGGCATTCAAGCGACCCTCGACAGCCTGCCTAAATGGCTTCTGGCGCAGACCGTTCTTCGGATTCCGTCCGGCGTATACAACGAGGACGTGTCCATCACGGGCTTTCGCGGCGCGGAGCTGCAACTGTACTTTCTCGCGGGCGGCTGCACGGTCAACGGCGCGGTGTACATCGCGTACTGCGACCATGTGTCGCTTCAATCGCCAGCGCAGAACGCCGTGTTCATCGTGCCGCGCGCCGCCGGGAACGCGGTCGTCGGCGCGTACTACACGCGCATGCTGTCGCTGTACCAAATCAACTTATCCGGCTATGCCGGACGCGGGACGGTGCGCGGCGTGTACGCCCTCGCATCGACCGTTGATATCGCCGGGTGTTCCATTGAACGCGTGAAAACCGCCGTCTGGCTCGCGCACACCTGCATGGCGTACATCGCCAACTGCGTCGGCGGCGTGCTCAACGGCACCAACCCCGCAACGGTCGCCAACCTTGAATACAGCGTGTTTGCCGCCAACGGCAGCCACGCGGCGATGGTCGGCACGATCCCCGCCGGCGCGTGGGGCGCGGTCGCGTCGAGCGCCACGTTGATTGGTTCGCCGACGATGGCGGGCTCGACGGGCGTACCGCCCGCGATCACCACGCAGACGCAAAGGCTGACGCGGACGGGCTACGGGCGCTACCAGCGCGCGGCGAATGCGGGCGGCACGGCGCAGTGGGGTTCGTCGACCCCGGCGCAGGGGACGTATCAGAGCAAGGACAACTGGGGCGCGTGGTGCTTCGGCGCGGCGCTGCCCGCGCTGGTCGCCTCGGCGCAGAGCATCACCAAGGCGACGCTGACCGTCACGCGCGGGACGGCGTACGGCGCGTCCGGCGCGGTCGAGGTGCGGCTGATGGCAAACACCATGCAGGACGTGGACAAAGTGTCCTATGTGCTGCCGCCCTCGCAAGAAGAGGTCGCCAGAGCGTCCCTCGCGCGCGGCGCGAGCTATGCGTTCGACGTGACCGCGCAGGTTCAGGCACTCAAGGCGGGCGGCATCGCGGCGCTGGGCTTCGGACTGGCGAAGGACGGGAACTACGCCGTCATGACGGGAGACGCGACGCTCGAGGTGACATATACAAGCTAATTTTTATGGAGGAACGGTATGGACAAGGCGAAACAATTGCAATCCTTTGTCCTGTCCCGCGTGGGCTGCGCATACATATACGGGTGTACGGGGCGGGACTGCACCGTGCAGGAGCGCGTCGCGCGGGCGGGACAGTACCCGGCGTTTGCCGGGCGCATTCGCGAAAACTGTCCGCGCCTGCTGTCGGGCAAGAAGACCTGCGACGGCTGCAAATGGTACGGCGACGGCGAAGCCAGACCGGCGTATGACTGCGCGCAGCTCACGCGGCGCGCCGCCGAGAGCGTGGGCTTGAAGCTGCCCTCCGGCGCGTCGAGCCAGTGGAACCAAAAGGGCGCGGACGAGGGCAAGCATTCGGGCTGGGCGGAGACCGGCGTGATCGCCGCCATGCCGCGCGACAAGGTCTGCGCGGTGTACCGCCGCACCGATTCGGGCAATCCCATGGGGCACGCAGGCTGGTATCTGGGCGACGGAACGTGCGTGGACGCGCGCGGGCACGCGCAGGGCGTCGTCAAATCGCTGCTGTCGGAATATCCGTGGACGCACTACGCCGTGCTCGCCGGGCTGTACGGCGGCGAAGCGCCCGAACCGGGCGACGCGCTGGCGCGCGTCCGGGAAGCCTACGGCGCGCTGGGGCTGGCGCTCGAAGCGCTGCGGAAGGCGGGGTGAGCGCGTGTCGAATGAATTCATCGTGGCGGCGTGCTCGCTGGTCGGCACGCTGATCGGCTCGCTCGCGGGCATCATGACCGCCAACCGCATGGCGGTCTACCGGATCGAGCAGCTCGAAAAGAAGGTCGACCGGCACAACGCCATGGTCGAGCGCACCGCGCTGCTCGAGCGCGACAACAAAACGATCTTCCGGTACATCGACGAATTGCGCGCGGACGCAAAGAAGCGAAGGGAGGCATGACCCGTGGAGGATAGACAGATCAGGTGGCGCTCGCCCGTCGTCTGGGCGGCGATCTTCGCGCAGGCGCTGACGGTGCTGGTGGCGCTGAACATCGTGTCGGTGAGCCAGTCGGAAGCCGTCAACGACGCCGTGGCGGCGCTGCTGCAATTGCTCGTCGTGTTCGGCGTGCTCAACAACCCGACCGATGGGGAACATTTCTGAAAGAACGCTCCGGGACGCATTTGCCCCGGAGCGTTTTTTGTTGCGGTCTTTTCGCATTTCCTCTATAATGGACGCATACCCTACCGAAAAGGAGTGATTTCCATGGCGTTCACCACGCTTGCCCCCGGCGCGCTGCTCGCGCCCGTTCCGGCGGTCATGGTCTCCTGCGCGTGCGAGGGCGCGCGCCCCAACATCATCACCGTGGCGTGGACGGGCACGGTCAATTCCGGTCCGCCGATGCTGTCCGTTTCCGTCCGCAAGGAGCGCTATTCGCACGGCTTGATCGCGCAAAGCGGCGAGTTCGTCGTGAACCTCGTCGGGCGCGACCAGCTTCGCGCGATGGACCTGTGCGGCGTGAAATCGGGACGCGACTGCGATAAGTTCGCGCTCGCGGCGCTCACGTCCGCCGCCGTCGAGGGTCTTTCCCACGCGCCCGCCATCGCCGAGTGTCCGGTGTATCTGGCGTGCAAGGTCAGGCAAACGCTCGCGCTCGGCACGCACGATATGTTTCTGGGCGAGGTCGTCTCCGTCGGCGTGCAGGACGAACTGGTGCTCCCGGGCGGACGCGTGGACTTCCGCAGGGCGGACCTCGTCGCCTACTGCCACGGCGCGTATTACGCGCTCGCCGACGCGCTCGGCTTTTACGGCTATTCCGTCGCCTCGCCCGAAGCGTATGCTCGCCGGATGAAGGAAATCACGTAACTGCTGCCAGCGCCCGCGCGATGTGCTCCCGCGCCGCCTGCGCGTTTTCGGGCAGCGTGTCCTCGAGCGTCATATCGACGTGCGGCTTTTGCTCCCTGACATAGCGCATCAGCGGCGCGTAGTCCATCACGCCCAGCCCCGCCGCCATCGACAGCACCCCGCCGTCCTCGCCGACGCGGTAATCCTTGATGTGCACGACCGCCGTATCGCGCCCGAGCAGCTCGAGCGCTTCTTGAATCACCTCGTCCGCGCGCGCGACGTTGTCCGCGTGCAGGAGGTTGACCGGGTCGAGGATGATTTGCAGGTTGGGCGAGGCGATCTCGTCCAGCACGCGGCGCGCGCGCTTCGCGTCATACACGATGTGCGTGTACACCGGCTCGATGGCGAGCACCGCGCCCAGCTTCTCGGCGGCGCGGACGATCGGACGTGCGCGGTCGATAAACAACGCGAGCGCTTCCTCCGTGTGGCTTTTCTCGGGGTCGTAGGCGTATGCCGCGTTGGGATTGCCCGTTTCCGTGCCGACCACGCCCGCGCCGAGCCACCTTGCCAGCCGCAGGTGCGCGACGTATGTTTCGGCGATTGCCCGGTACGCCGCCTCGTCCGGGTGCGCGAGGTTCAAATAACACCCCAGCACCGCTACGGGCAGCCCGCCCAGCTCCTGTTTCACATAGCTTGCCAGCCCCGGCGTCGCCGCCTCGGGGCGCATGTAGCCAGCGTCAAACACCTTTCCCAGCGCGAGGTGCGCGCACTTGAACCCCTGCGCCCGCGCGTTGCCCGCGCGCTCCGCGAGCGTTTCGCCCGCCGCGTCGTGCAGCCGAATCCCGATGCTCATGTTTCGTCCGCCTTTCCAGTGAGTATGTGCACATTGTTCGCGGCGAACGCGCGAAATCCTGCCGACGGCGCGCGGCGTTTTTTCTCTTGCGCCTTTCGCGCAAACCATGTATAATAAGAATTGGTAAAAACTGTCGAATACAAATGCAGCGGGAGCGGAGGACGCCGGATGTTTTGGCATATCGACACCGACATCATCAGCCTCTTGGTGATCGGCGCGCTATACTGGTATACGACCATCGCGCTCAAGAGCGACGCGCTGACGGGGCGCGACCGGCGGTTCATGTGGTGTCTGCGCTTCGGCGTATGGCTGACGCTGGTCGATATCGGCGCGAGCGTCGCTATGGACGCGCAAGCGCCGCGCGCGGTGTATCAGGCGTTCATGACGCTGTACCTGTGCGGCGTTGAGCTGGCGATCGTCACTTGGTTTTTGTACGCGCTGCCCATCCTCTACCCGGGCGATGAAAAGGCGGTCGCGCGCTGGACGCGCGTCGTGCTGATCCTCTATGCGTTCTACGCGCTCGCCGCGCTGTCCAACCCGTGGACGGGGCTGTTTTACACGCTCGCGCCCGACATGACCTATGCGCGCGCCCCGGCGTTCGTGCCGCTGCTGGTGGGGATGTACGCCGCCTACGCCGTGACGCTCGTCGCGCTCATCTTCGCGCGCCGCAAGCGCATCCCCGATGGGTATCCGTGGGGCGTGCTGCTCATCACGCCGCTGCTGCTGGGCGTTGCCATCCCGACGCAGCTATTGATCCCGGGCTGGCTGATGCTCATGCCCGCCTACATGGTGTGTCTGGTGCTGGCGTTCTTGTTTTTCCAGAACCAGCGCGTGCGCTCGGAGCGCGCGCACCTGGCGCAGCTCGCCGAGCTGGTCGAGCATTTCGCCTGCGGCGTGGTCATCACCAACATCGGGCGCGACCGCGCGATCACCGTGGAATACGTCAGCCGCGGCTATTCCGACATCTTCGAGGACGACGCCGCCGCGCTGACCAGCCAATACAACAGCGACCTCATGACCGGCATCCACCCGGACGACCGCGAGCGCGTGCGCGCGTCCGTGACATTCCTGCTCGACAACCTGAGCAACTATGAGATGACCTACCGCTACATCACGCGCAAGGGCAACCTCAAATGGATCCGCGCCTCGATGGAGGTCGTCCGGCACGAGGACGGTACCGCCACGAGCTATTCCACCTACACCGACCTCACCGAGCAGATCGCCGCGCAGCGCCAGCTTTCCGACGTGGTGCAGACCGTGCCCTGCGGCATCTGCCTGTATCGCTACGACGGCAAGCGGCTCATTCCGCTGCTTGCCAACGCGCAGCTTTCCGAGATGCTCGGCGTGGACGCGGTGACGCACCTTGCCAAGACCGGCGGGCTGAACTACACGATGGTGCACCCCGACGACATCGACGAACTGATGCGCGCGTCGAAGGAAGCGCTGCGCGAGACGCACGTCATCGACTGCGCTTTCCGCGTGCGCAACCAGAAGACCGGGCTGTACCGCTGGATTCGCGAGCGCGGACGGCTGACCGTCCAGCCGGACGGCTCGCAGCTGGCGTACCTGACGTACTTTGACGTGACGGAGGAGCATCGCGCCCAGCAGCGCATCCGGGAAAGCGAGCGCACGCTGGAATACGCCGCCGATATGGCGGGGCTATGGTGCTGGACGTATGACCCCGCGCAAGGGCTGGCGTACATGGACGCGCGCAGCCAGCGCGATTTCGGGCTGCCGCCCGTGATGCGGGATTTCCCGGACAGTTGGCTGGCGCGCGGCATCATCCACCCCGACCATATCGCGAGCTGCCGCGACGCGTTCGCGCGCGCGGTCGCCGGGGAGGACGGCGTGCAGGTCGAGGGGCGGTATGTGACTTGCGACGGCGCTTTGCACTGGGCGCGCTTCCGGCTGGCGCTGATGCCCGCCGAGGACGACGCCGCGCCCACCGTACTGTGCACCGCCATCCCCATCGACGCGGAGCGCGAACTGCTGACCAAGTATGAGCTCGAGCGCAAAAAGCCGTCGCTCGGCGAGGAAAACCTGCTCGTGCACGCGCTCTTTGACTTGACGACCGGGGAAACGCTGGAATACGCCTACCAAAACGGCGATGTTGTGCCAGACGATGAGCGCACGGCGTTTACCGGCGACCGCGATCATCTCGACGCGCTGCTGATCGACGACGGCGAGCGCGAGCGCTACCGCGCGCTGTACGACCCGGCGTTCCTGATGCGCCGCTATGAAAACGGCGAGGGCGAGCTGTCCATCGACTACCGCAGGCGGCTGCGCACGGGCGACGTGATCTGGGTGCGCAACATCCTGCACCTCGTTCGCGACCCGAACGGCGGCGATATTCTGCTGTTTGCCTATTGCTACGCCATCGAGGACGAGAAAACGCGTGAATTGATGTACCGCAGCCTCGCGGCGGAGAATTACGACTATGTCGTGCGCGTCGACCTGCGCAGCCGACGGTTCGACGTTGTGAACAAGCCCGAGTACAGCCATTTGCCGATCGGCGGAACGACCGACGCGGACGAGGTTTCGCGGCAGCTGGTCGAGAGCGTCGTTCCCGAGGATCGCGAGGAAACGCTGCGCCGCATCCTCGTTCAAGGCATCCGCGAAAACCTGCGCGACGCAGAGCGCTTCGAGTTCACGAGCCGGTTCGTCGAGCGCGGCGAGATACGCCATAAGAAGCTCACGCAGTATTACATCGACCGCCAGCGCGAGATCGCCGTGATGCTGTGCGAGGACGTGACGGCGCTGATTGCCGCCGAGCAGCGCAAGAACGCCGCGCTTGCCGACGCTTTGGACGCCGCCAACGCCGCCAGCCGCGCCAAATCGCAGTTCCTGTCGCGCATGAGCCACGAACTGCGCACGCCCATGAACGCCATCATCGGGCTTGCGTCGCTCGCCGAGAGCGAAACGGACAACGCCGCCGTCATGGCGGACACCATCGGCAAGATCGGGCTGTCGGCGCGGTATCTGCTGTCGCTGATCAACGACATCCTCGAAATGTCGCGCATCGAATCGGGGCGCATGACGCTCAACGAGGCGGCGTTCGGCTTTGAAGAATGGATGCGCGATATCAACAACATCATCTGCGGGCAGGCGGCGGCAAAGGGCGTCGCCTACGAGACGGTCATAGACGGCGAGATCGCGCCCGCGTATGTCGGCGACGCCATGAAGCTCAAGCAGGTGCTCATCAACGTGCTGGGCAACGCCGTCAAGTTCACACCTATGGGCGGCAGCGTGCGGTTTTCGGTCTCGCAGCTTGCCCGCGCGGGCGAGCGCGCGACTGTGCGCTTCACGGTGCGCGATACCGGCATCGGCATGGAGAGCGACTTTCTGGCGCGCGTGTTTGACCCGTTCGCGCAGGAATCCATGAGCTTCACGTCCACTTCGACGGGCACGGGGCTGGGGCTTGCCATCGCCAAGAGCATGGTGGACATGATGGACGGCGGTATCGACGTGCAGAGCGCGCCGGGCAAGGGCTCGACATTCGTCATCGACGTGCGGCTCGGGCTTATCGGAGACGGCGCTGACGCGCTCGTCGGCAAGCCGCACGGCGCTGAAAACAACCCCGCCGACGCGCCCGCGAGCGATTTGACCGGGCGGCGCGTGCTGCTGGCGGAGGATCATCCGCTGAACGTCGAGGTCGCGCGGCGCGTGCTGGAGAAGTATGGCGCTTCCGTCACCGTCGCGTCCAACGGGCTGGAGGCGGTCGAGGCGTTCGGGCGCGCGCCGGACAGCTTCGACGCGATACTGATGGACGTGCGCATGCCGATCATGGACGGCTTGACGGCGGCGACGCGCATCCGCGAAAGCGGCGTCCCCCGCGCCAAGACCGTGCCCATCGTCGCCATGACCGCCAACGCCTTTGACGAGGACGTGCGCCAGTCGCTCGAGCACGGCATGAACGCGCACCTCACCAAGCCCATCGACCCCGCGCTGCTGGTCGGAACGTTGTATCGGTTGATTGCGGAACGTGAGTAAGCGGCGACAGCCGCGCCGCGTCCCGCCGTCGATCAGAACGCAATGGAGGATATCATGAGCAAACTGACACTCAAGAAAGCGACGCGGGAGGATGCCGAGGCGCTGACCGCGATTTCGACGCGCGCGTTCGCGACCGATATCGACGTCGGCGGCGACGGGATCGGCGGGCCGACGGGGTATGATTCCGTGCCGTGGCATCGCATGATGATCGGCAGGGGATTTGTGCACTGCGCATGGCTGGACGGTGCGCTGGTCGGCTGCGCCATCCTGTTTCCCGACGAGCATGAGAAAGGCGCGTTGAACATCGGCAGGATCTGCATCGACCCCGCTTATTTCCGCCGGGGCTTGGGCTTGGAGATGATGCGGCTGATCGAGCGCGCGTTCCCGGACGTTCGCGCGTGGACGCTCGATACGCCCGTCTGGAATACGCGCACGAACGCCTTTTACCGCAAGCTGGGGTACGCGGAGGTCGCGCGGGAGGACGATATGGTGTTCTACCGCAAGGCGAATCCCGCGCACGGCGCGGACGCATAGGTATAAACATAAAAGCTCCTTCCGGCAAGCGCTGGAAGGAGCTTTGACATTTTTTTGGCGGTCATTCCGCCAGCTCGCAGGCGAAGCAGTGCGCGATGGGAGCCGCGTCCGGCGGCATGTCGCGCGGCATGTCGATCACCAAGCCGCGTTCCGGGTTGACGGTCACGCCGCCGTAACCCAGCAGGCGCGCGGCGCGCACCGGCAGGTCGACGGGCAGCCGAACGGCGGCGGGCGTTTGCTCGCCCTCGCGATAGAGCTTGAACATGTAGACGGTGTTCCCCTTGCGCGTGAAGGCGAAATCGCCCGCGCGATACGGCGCTTGCGCGCGCGTGCCGTAGATGCCCTCGCCGTTGATTTTTAGCCATTGCCCGAGCGCGCGCATCGAGCGCACGCCGTGGTCGGGCAGGCGGCCGTCGGGCTGTGGCGCGAGGTTGAGCGCGAGGTTGCCGCCCTTGGCGACGATATCGATGAGCAGGTGGATGAGCTGCCGCGGCTGCTTATACGCGTCGTCGTAGCGGTAGGAAAAGCCCGAGCCCAGACTGACGCACGATTCCCACGGCACGCCCGGGGGCGACTGGGGCACGGTCTGCTCGGGCGTGATGTAGTTTTCAAACCGCCCGCCCACCGTCCGGTCGGCGACCAGCATACCGGGCGTTTTCTCGCGGATGCGCGGGATCACGTCGGCAAGCCCGATATCCTGCCCGTTGCGCGCGTTGACCCAGCCCGCGTCGAGCCAGAGGATATCCAGAGGGCCGTAGTTCTCCGCCAGCTCCAGCAATTGCCCCTGCGTGAAGCGCCGAAACCGCGCCCAACGTTCGGGGTCTTTTTTTGTGTCGTAGGTCGGGTTGCGCGTGGTGAAGCCCGCCTTGTCGTGCCAGTAATCGTCGGAATGCCAGTCCGCCTTGGAGAAATACGCGCCGATGCCGATACCGCGCGCGCGCATGGCGGCAAACGCCGCGCCCACGATATCGGCGTGCTCGCTTACGTGATACGGGCATTCGGCGCTGGTGGTTTTGTGGTCGGTGAGCTTGGTGTCAAACAGGCAGAAGCCGTCGTGATGCTTGGTCGTCAGCAGGAAATAGCGGAAGCCGCAGTCCGCGATGAGCGCCGCCCATTTGTCCGGCTGGAAGCGCAGCGGATTGAACGAGCGCTTCAGCCCAAACAAATCGCGCCGCACGCGCGCCGGGTCGTCCGTCCAGTCCACGAACCGCCGCGACCACGGCGCGTCCTCGTCGCTCATGGGCCATGACTCGAACATCCCGGTCAGCGAGAACGCGCCGAAATGCGTCATGAACCCCAGCTTCTGATCTTGAAACCACGAGAGCTTTTCCCGCACGGCGGGCTCGGTCGGCGCGACGTACCCGCTCGGCTCGTACGCATGCACGCCCTGTGTCACTTCCGCCATACTTTTTCTCCTTTGCGCTTTCTATTAATGTGATGATAGCATACTTCGCATGGAAATGATACGGGCGGCATCCGAAATATTTCGCTTTGGGCGCTCCTTGTGCTTGTGCGCCGCCGCGCTTTCTATTATAATGGAAGCGCTGACAAAGAGGGGCGTTCCCGCGCGCCCGCACATTGGATGAGGAGGTTCGGTATGCAGATTCGCTTGTTCGCGCAGGGCGACCTGCCCGGCGTGATCGCCGTCTGGAACGAGGCGGTATCCGCCGGCGAGGTGGTCTATTATCCGCTGACCGAGGCGTATTTCCGGAAAAAGTTCGAGGGCGACCCGAACTACGACCCGCGCTATTCCTTTGTCGCCGAGGAAAACGGGCAGATCGTCGGGTTTGTGAATGGCATCGTCAAGAAGGTGCAGCTGGGGCGCGAGACGGGCGAAAACGCGCCGGGATACCTGACGTGCGTGTTCGTGCGCAGGGACGCGCGCGGGCACGGCGTTGGCAGGGCGCTGGTGACGGCGCTCTGCGATGCTTTCCGCCGCGACGGCAGAAAATCCGTCGCGTGCTCGGGCAATAATCCCGTCAATCTGGACTGGATCGTGCCCGGCACGCCGGGGCACGACCACAACAACGCCCCCGGCATGGACGTGGACTGCGCGGGGTACGGCTTCCTAACCGCGCTTGGCTTCAACGACCTCTGCCGCGAGATCGCGATGTACTTGAACCTCGCGGAGTATACGCCGTGGGAAGCGCTGGATGCGCGCCGCGCTGCACTGCGCGAAGAGGGTGTGGAGACCGGGCGCTACGACGCGCGCCTTGGCTACGATTACGATTTGATGTGCGACCATGTCGGCAGCGAATACTGGCGCAGCGTGCTTTCGACGGAAACGGCGTGCTGGCGCGAGGGCAAGCCCAACGCCGATATCCGCTTCATCCCCAACGGCAAGATCCCAAAGGGGCCGCGCCCCATCCTCGCCGCGACGTGCGAGCGCCGCATCGTCGCGTTCACGGGGCCCGTCGATAAGCAGGACAGCGGGCGCGGCTGGTTTTCCGGCATCTGCACCGACCCGGAGTTCGAGCGCCGGGGCATCGCGTCGGTGCTGTTCAACCTGCTGATGCAGGAGTTCATACAAGAGGGCGCGGCGTTCAGCACGCTCTTCACGGGCGACGACAACCACGCCCAGCGCATCTACAAGCGCGCGGGCTTCCGCGTGGCGCGGCGGTTCGCGATCATGCAAAAATCGTTATAACAGGAGGGTTCGGACAATGAGCATCAAGACCATCATGGCGGTCGGCGCGCACACGGGCGACGCGCAGTTGACCTGCGGCATGCTGCTTGCCAAGCACGCGCTGGCGGGCGACAGGATCGTCATCGTCGATTTGACGGCGGGCGAGCGCGGCACGCCCAAGGGCATGACGACCGAGGAATTCCGCGGGCAGAACGTCGCGGCGGCGGGCGAGTTCGCCAAAATGCTCGGCGGCGAGAGCATTGTTTTCGACATTCCCGACGGCGAGCTGTACGGCTCCAAGGAGCTGGAGCTGCGGCTTGCGCGGCTGATGCGCGAGCATCAGGTCACGAACGTGCTCTATCACTGGCAAAAGAGCATGCACAAGGACCATATTCAGGCGAGCGCCATCACGGAAAACGCCATCTTCTTCGCGTCGCTGCCGACGTTCGCGATGGACGTGCCGCCCGCGCCCATCGGCAGGTCGCTCTACGCTGAAAACTGGGAGGACGCGGAGGATTTCAAGCCGTACTATTACTTTGACGTGACCGACGCTTTCCCGCTTTGGAAGGACGCCATCCGCAAGCTTTGGCTGGCGGAGAACTCGCGCGATTTCCAGTACCTGCGCTATTACGAGGCGCTGTCTGTCACGCGCGGCGCGATGATCAAAACGGCGCACGCCACCGCGTACGCCGTCCCCGAGTATTCCAAGCGGGTCAAATTGGAAAGTTTGTAAGCCGCGTCACCCTTTGACCCCGCCCATGGCGATGCCCTCGACAAACTGCTTTTGCAAGAAGATGTAGAGCGTGAACGGGAACAGGAACGTCAGCGTCGCGCCCGCCATGACCATGCCGTAGTTGGTCGTCTGGTTGCTCGAGAGCGTCGCCATGGTGATGGTCAGAACGTGCATGCTCGAGCGCGTGTTGATGATCAGCGGCCAGAGGAAGTTGTTCCACGCGCCGTTGAACGTGAAGATCGTCAGCGTGATCAGCGCGGGCTGCACCAGCGGCAGCACGATGGTCGTGAACCGCTTGAATTCGCCGCAGCCGTCGATTTCGGCGGCCTCGAGCAGTTCGTTGGACACCGCCGTCATGAACTGGCGCATCAGGAAGATGCCGAACGCGCCGACCATCGGCAGGATCAGCGCGGCGTAGGTGTTGGTCAGCCCCGCGCGGTTGAACATCACGAACATGGGAATCAGCATGACCTGCCCGGGGATCATCATCGTCGCCAGATACCCTTGAAACAGCAGCTCCTTGCCGGGCACGGGCTTTTTCTCAAACCCATACGCCGCCATGCTCGCCACGATGTCCACCAGCAGGCACGAGCCGACCACCGTGATCACGCTGTTGAGCAGCGCGCGCCCGAAGTTGCGCTCGATGATGGCGTAGGTGTAATTGCTGACGTTCAGGCGCAGGTCGGACAGCTTGATGTAGAGCGATTCCGAGTCGGTGAAGGACACCAAGAGCATATAGATCAGCGGCGCGAGGCACATGCACGCAAACAGCGTGACGAGCACCGTCCCCAGCACCGACCAAAACGTGCGTTTCTGTTTCATGCCTTGTCACGCTCCTTGAACAGCAGCGTCTGCTCCGCGTGGATGGCGAGGATGACGATGAGCAGACAGACGGCGAGCGCGCAGGCGTAGCCGATGCGCTTGTCTTGGAAGGCGTAGGAGTAGATCATCCACGCGACGGTGTACGTCGCGCGCCCCGGACCGCCGCCCGTCATTTTGTAGACCAAGTCGAACACCTGAAACGAGCCGATGATGCCCAGCGTCACGATCATATAGGTGATGGGCTTGAGCACCGGCAGCGTGATATACCAGAAGCGCTGCGCGGGGCGCGCGCCGTCCACGATCGCCGCCTCCTTGATCTCGGAGGACACGTTCATGATGCCCGCGTAATAAATCACCATGTAATAGCCCGTGTTTTTCCAGACCGCGACCGCCGCGACGCTCGCCAGCGCCGTCGATTTGCCGCCGAGGAAATTCACGGGCTTTTCCGCGCCGAAGAGCGCGAAAAACTGGTTAATCAGCCCGCCGTTGGTTTCATACAGGATGTTCCAGACCGTCGCCGAGGCGATCAGCGACACGATGACCGGGATGAAAATCGTGCTGCGCATGAGCGAGCCGTAACGGTTTTGCAGCCGGTCGGCGATGAACGCGGCGATCAGCAGCGCGAGCATCGTCTGTACGGGCACCGTCATGAGCACGTAATAGAAGGTGTTCTTCAGCGCGTCGCGCAGCGCCTTGTTGGAGAACAGCTTCGCGTAATTCTCCAGCCCCAGCCACGCGGGCGTCGCCACCATGTTGTATTTGGTCAGTGAAAAATACAGCGACAGAAAAATGGGGATGACGTTGAAGATCGTCATGAGGATGAAGCTGGGCGCGATATACAGAGAGCCGATGATCGCCTGCCTGCGGCGGCGACGGATGGAAAAGGGCTTGCGTACGGTTGTTTGCACGCTCATGGCGGTCTTTCACCTCCGTGACACATTGAAAAAGGGGCTTCGACGGCGAACCGCCGAAGCCCTTTTCGCGTTATTTACTGCTTGATTTGGTCTTCGTAGTAGCTCATCGTCTCGTCCAGCACTTCCTGCGGCGTCAAATCGCCCATGAACATCAGCTGGATGTTGGACTGCAGCGCCTTTTCAAACGAGGGCTTGCCCTCGAATTCGCGCACCACGCCCAGCGCGCTGGCGTACTCGGTGTACAGCGCGTCGAGCGCTTCGTCGGCGATGTAGACCGAATCCTTGGTGAAGCGCGGCAGGGAGTAGAGCTTCTGATGGAATTCATCCATCACGGGGCCGGAAACGCACTGGATCAGCGCCTTGACGGCAAGCTCGGCGTTGCCGCGCTCGAGCACCTTCTTGGACACGGCGAAGGAGTCGCACGCGGTACGCGTGCCGTAGCCCGCCGAGCCCTTGAGGCTGAGGATGTAGCCGTAGTTAATGTTGTTTTTCTTGGCGGTGTTCATGCCCGTGCTGTCGCCGACCGCGACGAACGCGACCGCGCCCTCGCCGAACTTGTCCAGCATGGTCGTCTCGGCGGTGATGGATTCGTCAAAGATGCCCTCGGTGTACAGGCGGTTGATGAACGCGACCGTCGCCAGACCCGCTTCGTTGTTGATGGCGATCTGCCCGTTCTCGTCGAGCATCACGCCGCCCGCCTGGAAGTAGTAGGGCCAGAAGGAGGTCATCAGCGCGCTCGTGCCGGTGTTCGCGCCCCAGTTTTGCAGGAACGCCTGCTTGCCGGTCTTTTCTTTGATGGTCTTGCAGGCGGCGATAAAATCGTCCCACGTCTCGGGGATCGTCTCGATGCCGGCTTCCGCAAGGATGTCTTTGTTGTAGAACATCAGCACGGCGCCGTCGTTCATGGGGATGGTGCAGTGCTCGCCCGCGGCGTTGATGGGCGCGTTGTCCCACAGCATGTAGTTGTCGATTTGCTCCGCCGTCATGTACGGCTCGAGCCCGAGCAGCAGGTCGTTGGTCACAAGGTCGTAGGTGTCGGTGACATACACCACGTCGGGGCCGTCGTTGTTGAGCAGGCCGGTGTAGATCGTGGTGTTGTAGTCGCCCCACGGCAGGATCTCGATGTTGACTTCGCAATTGTTCTCCGCGCGGAAAGCGTCGAACTGACCGTTCCAGAAGTCGATGTCGGAAATGGCGTCCTCCGCCTTGCTGAACTGATACTGCGGGATCCAGATGGTCAGGGTCTTTTTCTCTTCCGCCACCGCCATGCTCGCCACGGACAGGAGCAGAACGCACGCGACGAAGATCGCCAGGAAACGTTTCATGGGCTTACCACCTTTCATTTGCTGTGAACGCGCGAAGCGTTCTGAATGATTGCATTATACCCTGTCAGACATTTTCTGTCAATCTTTACCGAATCTGAAAGGAATTTCCTGATATTTCTTTTTGTGCGGGATGTCTCCTTTTGCTTAGCAGCACGTTTGACAGCGATATAATAGGTATGGTATACTTTTTACGTTGCGCAATTTTCGCACGATGACGGAGGGAACGTGAGCATTACCGATTTTTTCTCGCAAATGCAGCAAAACCCGGCGCTGCTCGTCACGGCGCTGCTGACGTTGGGCGTGATCCTCGTCAACGGCTGGACGGACGCGCCCAACGCCATCGCCACCTGCGTGTGCACCCGCGCCATCGGCGCGCGCGCCGCGATTTGCATGGCGGCGGCGTTCAACTTTCTGGGCGTGTACGTCATGTCGTCCGTCAACGCCTCGGTCGCCATGACGATCTACAACATGGTCGATTTCGGGCATGACGCGCATCAGGCGTTGATCGCGCTGTGCGCGGCGATGTTCGCCATCGTCCTCTGGGCGACGGCGGCGTGGTATTTCGGCATCCCGACGAGCGAGAGCCACGCGCTGATCGCGGGCGTGACGGGCGCGGCGGTCGCGCTGCAATCGGGCTTTGGCGGCGTGAACTTCGCCGAGTGGGGGAAAGTGCTCTGGGGGCTGCTGCTGTCGACGGTCATGGGCTTCGGGCTGGGCTTTGCCGTCACGAAGCTGACCGAGCTGCTGTTCCGAAGCGCCGACCGCCGCAAGGCGAACCGCTTTTTCGGCGTGGCGCAGGTGGGCGGCGGCGCGGCGATGGCGTTCATGCACGGCGCGCAGGACGGGCAGAAGTTCATGGCGATCTTCCTGTTGGGCATCGCGCTGGCGGGCGGGCAGGCGGACGCGAGCATGTTCGTCATTCCCGTCTGGCTGATGGTCGTGTGCTCGCTGGTCATGGCGCTGGGCACGTCCATCGGCGGCTACCGCATCATCAAATCGGTCGGCATGGACATGGTCAGGCTGCACCCGCATCAGGGCTTTTCGGCGGACATCGCAGCCACGCTGTGCCTGTTGTTTTCCTCGCTCACGGGCGTGCCCGTCAGCACGACGCACACCAAAACCACCGCCATCATGGGCGTGGGCGCTTCGCGCAACCTGCGCGCCGTCAAGTGGGACACGGTGCGTGAGCTTGTTTTGACATGGGTGCTGACGTTCCCCGGCTGCGGGCTGATCGGGTTTTTGACCGCCAAGCTCGCGCTGCATTTCCTCGGATAACGGAGGTTGAAAATGAAGAAGATCGACTATTTCGAGATCATGGCGCGGCAGGCGGCGTGCAGTTTGGAAGCGGCGGAGCTGCTTAGGGAGATCCTCGAGGACTATCAGCAGGCGAAGCTGCCCGCCCAGCGCGAGCAGATGCACCACATCGAGCACCGCGGCGACGAGATCCGCCACGAGGCGATGAAGTGCCTCGCGCGCGATTTCATCACGCCCATCGAGCAGGATGATTTATTGCAGCTCGTACAGATCCTC
Source organism: uncultured Oscillospiraceae bacterium (assembly GCA_964512175.1). Taxonomy (GTDB): domain Bacteria; phylum Bacillota; class Clostridia; order Christensenellales; family Aristaeellaceae; genus CAZEIC01. The sequence continues at coordinate 51,581 of CAZEIC010000006.1, forward strand.
GACGACGTGACCGACGCCATCGACGAGGTCGCCATCGAGCTGTACATGTACAACGTCGAAGCGCTGCCCGCCGAGACCGGGCATCTGGCGACGCTGATGATACAGTGCGTGCGCGCGCTGGTCGCGGCGGTCACGGAGTTCCGGCGCTTCAAGAAATCAAGCGACCTCAAACGCCTGCTCATCGAGGTCAACACCATGGAAAGCCGCGCCGACCACGCGTATATCGAGGCGGTGCGCGCGCTGTTCGTCAGCGAACAAAACCCCAAGCAGGCGTTCGGGGTCAAGGCGATCTACGATAGCTTGGAATCCTGCTGCGATCTGTGCGAGCACGCGGCGGACGTGATGGAAAATGTGGTCATGAACAATACTTGACGGGCTATTCCGCGCGGCGCTTGGCGGTCGTGAGGGAGGAGATGAGCATGATGCGAATGTTCGTACAAGCCTTCTCGAGCTGCTGAAATGTCATGTCGTCGATATAGCCTGTTTTGTTGAGCAATTCCAGCCAGTACCCGGTTTCGCTCGCTTCCTTGAGCGCAATCTGAAACTTTGATATGAAATCCGCTTTGCTTTGCGCGTATTGCGCTTCGCGGATGTTCGCGCCGATAGAAGTCCCGCTTCGCCCGATTTGGTTGGATATCACAGATTCATGCTGTGTTTTTAGCTGTTTCACAAGGTTGATGATCGCAACCGCAAACTCCAACGACTGTGTGGATAGTTGATCGTCTCGCATACATGCACCGCCCTTGGAAACAGTATATCAAAATGTGAATTGTTGTCAATAATGAGATCGAATGCAGTTGGCGGGGCGGTGCTTCGCACCGAATGAAGTCGGCGCTTCGCGCCTAATGAAGAAATGAAGCTGCCGCTTCGCGGCGAATGAAGCGAAGCGCGCGCTCAATGTGCCGAAGGCACGCTTCATTCCTTCATTTCTTCATGCGCCGTCAGGCGCGCTTCATTGAAAAATTCCTGTCGTGTGCGCGACAGGAATTTTTCATGGTGGGCAGGGATGGATTCGAACCATCGAAGTCTGTGACGGCAGATTTACAGTCTGCTCCCTTTGGCCACTCGGGAACCTACCCATGATTGGAGCTGGTGATAGGAGTCGAACCTACAACCTGCTGATTACAAATCAGCTGCTCTGCCATTGAGCCACACCAGCAAGAACGGCTGACGTAATGAAGAAATTGGCGACCCGGAAGGGGCTCGAACCCTCGACCTCCAGCGTGACAGGCTGGCAT
>CAZEIC010000007.1:0-1946 GCA_964512175.1 uncultured Oscillospiraceae bacterium
TCAGAAGGACACCATCGGCTTTGCCTACTGCGACGACGGCGACAAGGAGCTTGTATACGCGGGCTTCAACACGCTGGCGGTCATGCTGGGCGCGCCCAACATGTGGGGGCTGGACGCCGAGAACAAGCTCATGCCGTACTACTTCTTCGAGGAATATTTCGACACGCTCGATCTGTTCAAGTGGATGTATGACAACGGCTACATGAACTCCGACTTCGCCATCAACACCGCCAAGCACGCGCCGGTCGAAAACGGTCAGGCGGGGTCGATGATCACGACGGCGACCAACGCGCGCATGCCCGACGGCCGCTACTATAAGAAGCTCAAGGACACCCAGCCCGACGCCGTGACGAACGTCGTGCAGCTGATGTACAAGAACGACGGGCAGCCGACCATCAACTCGACGGTCGCCTACGGCGGCCTCGGCGGCATCCTGATTCCCAAGTATTCCGTGCAGGACGAAGCGACCGTGCTTAAGATTTTGGACTTCATCGTCAAGCTCAACGACCAGTGCGGCGTCAATCTGGCGGTCGGCGTGGAAGACCTGCACTGGACGCGCCTTGCCGAGCCCAACGCGGACGGCCATACCATCACGGTGTCCGAAGAGCAAAAGCAGACGCGCACTGACGACGGTTCGGGCACGGTGTTCGCCTCCATGTTCCCGCGCCGCGTGCAGAGCCTAGACTACGGTCAGGGTCTGACGAACGTTCAGAAGATCACGGCGGTTTCCATCGAGAACGAGAAATACGCGGTCGTCGATAAGTCCATCGGCTACATCGACAGCGAGTTCCAGTCGCTCGGCACGGAAATCGGCACGATCATCTCCGACGCGCGCGTGAAGTACATCATGGGTCAGCTCGACCGCGCGGGCTTTGAAGCGGAGCGCACGCGCTGGCTCGAGGCGGGCGGACAGTCCATCATCGACAACGCCAACGCGAATTACGCCGAAGCGCACAAATAAGCAATAGGCAGGATCAACAGCCCGGGCGGCGGAAACGCCGTCCGGGCATCCATCATTCATTCCAGAATTAAGGGGGCGGAGGGCATGGCGCAAGTCAGGAGCCTCGGACAAACTCCGCTGAAAAAGAAGCTCAGCCATATCGCGCGGTTCAAATGGCTCTACATCATGCTCATCCCGGCGCTCGTGTATTACGGGGTGTTCAAGTTCATCCCCATTCTGAACCTGCGCATCATCTTCCAGAAGTATTCGCCGCAGATGGAGCTGCTCGGGCAGACAAGCCCGTGGCTTAATCCGCTGTGGAAGAATTTCCAGATTTTCTTTACGCACAGGGATTTCTGGATGCTGCTCCGCAACACGCTGGTGCTCGCGGGGCTGAACATCGTGTTCTATTTTCCCTTTCCTATTATATTAGCGCTGCTGCTCAACGAAATCCGGCAGATGCGCTTCAAGCGCACGGTGCAGTCCATCCTGTACCTGCCGCACTTCATCTCATGGGCGGTGCTCGCGTCCATCATGCTCATGCTGCTGGGCCCCTCGCCCAACGGTCTGTTCAACAACATGATGATATCGCTGGGCAAGCCGGAAATCCCGTTCATGGCGAGCGAGGAATGGTTCCGCCCGATGTACATCCTCGAAATCTACTGGAAGGAAGCCGGCTGGGGCACGATCATCTACCTCGCCGCGCTCTCGGGCGTGGACGAGCAGCTGTACGAAGCGGCGGTCATCGACGGCGCGGGGCGCTTCAAGCAGCTGCTGCACATCACGCTTCCTTCCATTAAATCTACCATCATCATCCTGCTCATCCTGCGCATGGGCTCGTTTCTGGACAACGGCTTTGACCAAATCTACCTCATGCTCAACGCCCTCAACCGCGAGGTGGCGAGCGTGTTTGACACGTACATCTACGAGGTCGGTCTGAAAGGCTCGATTCGCCCCGCCCCCGGCATCAGCAACTACTCCTACTCGGCGGCGATCGGCGTGTTCC
>CAZEIC010000007.1:1956-20277 GCA_964512175.1 uncultured Oscillospiraceae bacterium
CTATGCCATCCAGTGGTGGCTCACGGTGCCGGTGGGGCTGATCCTCGTGCTGGTGACGAACAAAGCCGCCAAAATGGTCGGAGAGGAGGGCGTGTACTGATGGCGAAAAAGCATGCCTTCAACCGCAACCAATCGACGGGCGGGCGCATTTTCGACGCGCTCAATTACGCGTTCATGACGCTGCTGGCGCTGGTGATGCTGGGGCCGCTGCTCTACGTGCTGATCGGCTCGATTTCCTCCAAGGGGCTGGCGCTGTTCCAGTTCGGCACGTTCTCGCTCAACGCATACGAGCTGATTTTCGCGAGCGACCGCATCGTGACAGCCATCAAAAACAGCCTCGTCATCACGCTCTTTGGCACGCTCATCAACATCACGATCACGTCCGTCACCGCCTACGCCTTGAGCAAGAAGGACCTGCCCGGGCGCAAGTGGATGATGGCGGTCGTGCTGTTTTTCATGCTGTTTTCGGCGGGGCTGATTCCGGACTTCATCCTCATCGCCAACACGCTGGGCTTGAAGAACACCTACTGGGCGATTTGGCTGCCGGTGGCGATCTCCTCGACGAACCTGATCATCATGAAAAACTTTTTCCAGCAACTGCCGGAATCCATCGAGGAATCGGCGCGCATCGACGGCTGCAACGATATCCAGTCCTTCGCGTGGATCGTCGTGCCGATGTCCAAAGCGTCGATCGCGACGTTCTCGCTGTTTTACGCCGTCGGTCACTGGAACAACTACCTGCGCCCGATGATCTATTTCGACGAATCGACCATGTGGCCCATCACCGTCTGGCTGCGGCAGATCATCGTGCTGGCGACGACGAACATCACAGACGATTTGCCGCCCGAGGTGGTCGTCTGGGCGCCGACGGAAGCGGTCAAATACGCGACCATCGTGGTCGGCACGCTGCCCATCGTCTGCCTGTACCCGTTTTTGCAGAAACATTTTACAAAGGGCGTGCTGCTGGGGTCGGTCAAGGGATAAGCCTGTAAAACCGCGCGCCTACAAGGCTTTACCAATTGAATGTACTTGACACCCGCGCATGATTGATTTACAATGAACACAGCCGAACGGATGTGTTCATTGCGCATATAGCGCGCTTGGAAGGGGGACGTAACGCCTATGAAGACCCGCCTGATGGTATGCGGCCTTTTGATATTGATGCTGGCGGTTTTCGCGGGATGGGGGTTTGCCGAAGACTTAGTCGATTTCACGATCTCCTGCGAGCCGGCGAGCATGGCTGCGCCGGGCGACGCGCAGGTCGCCGTCCGCCTGACGAACATGGGCGCGGAAGACATGCAGGAGCCCATCGCGCTCTACGACCCGGACGGCAAGCTCGTGACGGGCTTTTACGACGGCGGCTCGGTGCTGCTCAAGGCGGGCGCATCCGCCACGTGGCAGGGCGCTTGGAGCGTCACGCAGGAGCAGCTCGACGCGGGCGAAATCGCGTATACCGCCAAATACAGCCTGCTGGACGGCGACGGCAACGTGTCGCAGGTGCAGAAAATCGCCAAGGCGACGGTCGCGTTCACGGGCGAGCGCGCGCTGCTGCGCGTCACGCGCACGATCGACCCCGAAGTGGTGCGTTCGGGCAAGAGCGTCAACGTCGTGTACGAATTGGTGAACGCGGGCACGGTGCCGCTGTCTGACATCCGCATTCGCGAAAACTCCAGCATATCGGCGAGCACCAAGCGCGTCGACGCGCTGGCGGTCGGCGCGAGCGAGCAAGTGACGTTCACCACCGCCATCAAATCGGCGGACTTAAAGAGCGCCGCGACCATCACCTATAAGGCGCAGGGCGGCAAGGACACGCTCAAGGAGACGATTCCCGAGCAGGCGATCGCGCTTGCCAAGCCCGGTCTGAAATACTCGCTCGCCGCCGACAAGACGGCGGTCAACATCGGCGACGCCGTGACGCTCACGCTCAGGCTCGAAAACAACGGCAACATCACCTACTCGGGCGTGACGGCGACGGACGAAAAGCTCGGCGAGGTGTTCACCGGCATCGAAGTGCCCGCGGGGCAGACCGTCGAAAAGACCAAAGAGCTCATCATGCAGGAAAAGTCGGCGTTCAAGTTCAAGCTCACGCTGCCTGACAACACAGGCACGACCAACGAAGAAACGACCAACGAAGTCACCGTGTCGGCATACGACCCAAGCCAAGTGCTGCGCCTGACGCTCAGCGTCACGACCGAGAGCACCACGGTGTCGTCCATCCCGGCGGACGTGCGCTTTACCGTCGTCGTCACCAACGCCTCCGACGTGACCGCCAAGAACGTGCAGATCCGCCACGGCGACGTGACGATCTATACCATCGAAACGCTCGCGCCCGCGCAGAGCGTGACATTGGAACGCGATTTCGCGTTGTCCGAGGCGGGCAAGTACCGCTTCTCGGCGCACACGCTGGACACGCTGGAGAACCCGGTCGATTTCCAGTCCAACGAGCTGATGATCACCTATGCCGCGCCCACCGAAGTGCCGACGCTCATCCCCGTGGCGACGATCAAGCCGCCCGAAATCAAAGAGCTGCCGACCGAGAACGACGTCGCCCCGGTGCTCGCGCGCGGGCGCGACACGCTGCTGATCGTGGCGCTCGCGCTGGCGGGCGTGCTGGCGGTGTGCGTGGCGCTGTTCGGTGTGAGCAGCGTGATTCGCGCGAAGGCGCGCAGAGCGTCCGAGGGCGCGTATGACCACCTCGAGCTCGGCAAGCGCCGCGATTACACCGAAAAGCCCGCGGGCGAGCCGCGCGCGCGGTTTGCAGACGATGACGAGGACATGAAGGCAGTCGTCCGCACCGAGGACGAAGAGCTGCCCAGCGCCAAGTACCTCAAGCAGGACGCGCCCGAGCCCTTGGAGACAGAGGGCGGCGAAGCGGCGGGCGACGTGACGGGCGCATACCGCCTCAAGCGCGAAGAAACGGCGCAGAGCGAGCCAGAGGTCGCCGAGCCCGCGCCCGAAGCCGTCGTCGCGGAAGCGCCCGCGCAGCGCACGCGGCGCGCCGCGAAGCGCAGGAAAGCCGAAGAAGAAGAAAGCCTATAAACCCATGCAAGCGCACCCGTGATATTTTCGCGGGTGCGTTTTGTTTCCCGGCACGCGAAACACGAAGAAATTTGTCAAAAATTGGCGTTTTCCCTTGCGAGCCCGCCAATTTCATTGTATAATACAGAAAGAAAATCAACCGTATACCCGGCGTCAGGGAAGAATGAAGGCGTATGCTTACCCGCGACACGACGCTTTGTATACACCGTACCAAAGAAAACAAGGAGGCATACGGATGAAAAGGTCGTCGCGCATCCTCGCCCTGACGCTGCTGACCGTATTGTGTCTGGCGCTGGCGTTCACGCTGCCCGGCTGCCAAAAGGCGACGCCAACGGCAAGCAATGAAACGGGAAGCTACGAGAAGAACACGTCGCTCGACACGAGCAAGGACATCACCCTGCGCATCGCCAGCAGCAATGCGACGTGGCCGGAGATGGAGAACGTCATCACCAAGTTCGAGAAAGTCTACCCCAACTGCACGGTCGTCTGCGAATACATCGAGGAATACACCCTCAACCTGCCGGTGCGCCTCGTGCAGAAGGAGCAGAAGATCGACATCTTCCGCACGGTCAACATTCAAGAAGCCTCGGAAAACAAGGATTACGCGCTCAACCTCATCTCCGAGGAATCCAAGAAGATCCTCGACCTCTCCGGCGCGAACCCGGGGCTGGTCGCCAATTTCAAGTATACAGCGGCGGAGAACACGCAGTACGCCGTGCCCTACGGCGGCGAGATGCGCGGGATGTACGTCAACAAAACGCTGCTGGCAAAACACGGGCTGAAAATCCCGACCAACCGCGCCGAGCTGCTCAACTGCTGCGAAGTGCTGTATAACGCGGGGTACATCCCCATGCAAAGCCCGGTCGGCACGTTCGCGCAGCAGCTGATGTACCCCTACGTCTGCAACGGCATCGTCAACGGCGGCGACTATAAGAAAATGTACGCCGACATTGAAAACATCGCGCCGGGCATCAGCGAGCATTTCCGGGACGCTTACGCCTTCCTCTACGACATCGTCGAGAAGGGCTATTACGACTACAAGCGCGCCGAAGACGAGCTGGGCTACACGTTTGACGGCAACACGGGCAAGGCGCGCGATTTCCTGAACATCCGCAAAGTGTCGGAGGACGCTTACGAAAAGCAGGACGATATCGGCAAGATCGCCTTCATGACGGACACGCAGGCGTTCGAGCTGGATTTGGCGAAGGTCAAGTCCGACTATCACAGCCAGATCGAATACGAGTTCATCCTCTCCCCCGTGGGCAAGGACGGCGGCTGCGCCTACCTTTCGCCCGCGGACGGGCTTGCCGTCAACAACCAGTCCGACCATACCGACTGGGCGCTGGAGTTCCTCAACTTCTTCTTCACGCCCGAAAACAGCAAGGCATTTGCAGAGGAAACGGGCAAGATCGCCAACACGGCGGATGCGCTGCTCAAGTACAACGTGCCCAAGGAGCGCGCCTGCGACGTGGGGCAGGTGACGTTCAGCTATCCCTTCTACAAAACCGTGACGACGCTGATGATGAGCGGATATACCGACGACATGATCGGCATCTCCAAAATGACGGCGCAGAAATACATGCTGGACAACGGCGACGGCACGTACAGCATCGCGCACACGCTCGAAGAATACATGGCGCGGCTCGAGGAAGAGTTCCAGAAAATCAAAGCGGCAAGATAACGCAGGGGCAAAACGATGAACAAGCAAGCGACAAGCAAACCGACGCAGGCTGAAAACCGAATACGCCGATCGACGCTGATCACCGTGGTCTGCGACGCACTGCTCATTGTCGCGCTGCTTGTGTGCCTGCTGTCCTTCAACGCCATCACCAACAAGGACACCTACGCGCAAAACGCCGAAAACATCGTCAACATCGCGACGGGCAAATCCCAGCTGATGCTCGCCGCACTGGACCATTCCAGCCAGACGGTGCGGCGCGCCTATCGGTACTGCGACGGCAAGAGCGTCACAGACATCCTCGATTATCTGGCGCATATCAACCTCGAAGGCGAGGAATACCAGCTCCTCAAGCGCGACGAGGCGCAGTCGAGCGACTTATCCTATCTGTACGCGGGCTGGTCGACCAAGAAGAAAGACGGCGAATACCAGCGCGTGGAATACAAGAACACCGATTTGTCGTCCTCGCTCAACCAGTACGAAGGGCAGGCGATCGGCGAGGTCTGCTATTCGCAGAGCTTCACCAACAAAACCGACGCCATGCGCTATTTCGCCGCTTTCTGCGCCGTCAACGTCGAGGAGGACGGCGCGCAGGCGCGGTATTACCTCGTCAAGCCGCAGAATGAAGACGACGTGCTCGCGCGGCTGCAGTCGTTCTCGCAGTATCAGGAACTGACGACCGCCATCTGCTACGCCGACGGCAAGTACCTCGCGCGCGACAGCGCCTTCCGGTCGGATAACTTCTACGACTACCTATACAGCTACAACGGCTTGTCCCTCGACGAGCGCAACGCCGTGCGCGCCGCCGTGCGCGCCGACGAGGACGGCGCGGGCATCTTGGAATATCAAGACCACAAAAACCGCGACTGCGTGTTCGCCTACGCCGCCTGCGACGGCGACGGGCAGTGGTACGTGGTCGTGTCCGTGCCCGCGTCGGAATTCGTCGCCGAGCAGCCGCTTTCGTTCTTCCCGCTCATCATCATCATTTTCCTCGCGGTGCTGCTGGTGTTCAACACATGGCGGCTGCTGATCATCGTGGGTCAGCTGCGGCAAAGCGTGTCGCGCGAGCAGACCGCCAACACGTCCAAGAGCCAGTTCCTCTCGCGCATGTCGCACGAGATCCGCACGCCGCTCAACGCCGTCATCGGCTACAACATGATCGCCAAGAACGCGCTGACCGAAGGCGACGGCGAGCAAAAGCAGACCGAAATCAAGGTGCTCGACTGCTTAGTCAAGAGCGACATCGCCTCCAAGCACCTTTTGACGATCATCAACGACGTGCTCGACATGTCCGCCATCGAATCGGGCAAAATCAAGGTCGCGCGCGACCGGTTTGATTTCAAAGGGCTCATCACCTCGCTGACGACGGTGTTCTACTCGCAGGCGCGCGCCAAGGGCGTGGATTTCGAGGTCATTTTCGACACGTTCACCGAGGAATGGTTCCTTGGCGACCAGACGCGCGTCAACCAGATCCTCACCAACATCCTCTCCAACGCCATCAAGTTCACGCCCGAGGGCGGCACGGTCAAGCTCAAGATCCAGCAGCCCGAAAAGGACGTCAACGCCTCGCACATCCACTTTGAAATCAGCGACACTGGCATCGGCATGACGCCCGAATACATGGAACGCATCTGGCTGCCGTTCGAGCAGGCGGACGCTTCCATCTCCCGCCGCTTCGGCGGCACGGGGCTGGGGCTGTCGATCACCAAGAACCTCGTCGACCTCATGGGCGGGCGCATCAGCGTGCAGAGCGAGCCGGGTAAGGGCACGACCTTCGGCATCGATTTGACGTTCGAGCGCACGGAGCAGCCCAAGAGCAACGCCGTGTACGACTTTTCCACGGTCAACGCGCTCGTCGTGGACGACGACCCAAGCACCTGCGACTATATCCGCCTGCTGTTTGACCGCTGCGGCGCGAAATGCACGGCGGTGACCTCCGGCGCGGCGGCAGTCGAGGCGATGACGCTCGCCATGCGCGGCGACACGCCCTACACGCTGTGTCTGGTGGACTGGCGCATGCCGGGCATGGACGGCGTGGAGACCATCAAGCGCATTCGCAAGGTCACGGGCGCGGCGCTGCCCATCATCGTGCTCACGGCATACGACTATGTGGAATTGACCGACAGCGCGGCGCGCATCGGCATCAACAAATTCATCTCCAAGCCGCTGTTCCAGTCCTCGCTGTTTGATTCGCTGGCGAGCGTCACGGGCAAGAAAGCGCCGACCGCGCTCCAGCGCGAGGGCAAGATGGACTTTGGCGGCGCGCGCGTGCTGCTGGCGGAAGACAACGCCATGAACATGGAGATCGCCAAGGTCATCCTCAAATCCGCCAACCTCGCCGTCACCAGCGCGTGGAACGGCAAAGAAGCGGTGGAATTGTTCGAGAGCGCCGCGCCCGGGACGTTCATGGCGATCCTCATGGACGTGCACATGCCCGTGATGGACGGGCACGAGGCGACGCGCACCATCCGCGCCTCCGCGCACCCCGAGGCGAAGACCATCCCCATCATCGCCATGACGGCGGACGCGTTCGCCGAGAACGTCGCCGAGGCGCACGCCGCGGGCATGAACGCGCACATCGCCAAGCCCATCGACGTGGCGCTACTGTTCGAGATGCTCAAGAAGCACGGAAAGCAAAGCTAGATATCGCTTGCATTTCGTCATGCGATGCGCTATAATAGGCGCGCGATGAACGGGAATGGTCATGCACGCGCGCGCAAAGAGAGCCGCCGGGTGGTGGAAGGCGGCGGCGCAGGCTGACGGTCCGCCCGGGAGCATGCCGCGAGGAGCGGCGGGGAGCGCCCCGTACAGCGCGTCAAAGCGGCGAAGCGCGCGCGTTTCGCAAATTGGGTGGCACCGCGGAGCATTCCGTCCCTGATTTGATTGGGGAACGGATTTTTTATTGGAGGGATACGCATGCTGGACATCAGACGCATCAGGCAGAACCCGGACGAACTCGTCGAGGCGCTCAAAAAGCGCAATTCAAGCATCGACATCGCGCCGTTCCTCGCGCAGGACGAAGAACGCCGCGCGCTGGTCGCGCGGGCGGACGCGCTCAAAAACCGCCGCAACGAGGAATCCAAGCGCGTGCCCGTCGTCAAGCGCGAGGGCGGCGACGCGCAGGCGATCATGGATGAGATCAAGCGCATGAAGGACGAGATCGCGCAAATCGACGCGCGCGTGAAGGAGCTGGACGAGCAAATCGACCAGACGCTCATGACGCTGCCCAACTACCCGCACGAGAGCGTGCCGATCGGCAAGGACGATTCGGAGAACGTCGAGCAGCGGCGCTGGGGCGATCCGCGCGATTTCGGGTTCGCGCCCAAGGCGCACTGGGAGCTTGGCGTGGATTTGGGCATACTGGACTTTGAAACGGCGGCGAAGGTGTCCGGCGCGCGGTTCACGTTCCTCAAAGGGCTGGGCGCGAAGCTGGAGCGCTGCATCATCAACTTTTTCTTGAACACGCACGTTCAGGACGGCTTCGAGGAGGTCTACCCGCCGTACATGGTCACGCGCGCGACGATGACCGGCACGGGGCAGCTTCCCAAGTTCGAGGAGGACGCGTATAAGGTGTCGCCCGACATGTTCCTGATCCCGACCGCCGAAGTGCCGGTGACGAACATGTACCGCGACATGATCCTCCCGGGCGACAAACTGCCCATCCGGCACGCGGCGTACAGCGTCTGCTTCCGGTCGGAGGCGGGCTCCGCCGGGCGCGACACGCGCGGGTACATCCGCCAGCACCAGTTCAACAAAGTGGAGATGGTCAAAATCACCAAGCCCGAGCAGAGCTACGACGAATTGGAGCACATGACGCGGCAGGCGGAAAAGGTGCTGCAATTGCTCGGTCTCCCCTATCGCGTGGTCTGCCTGTCGACGGGCGACATGGGTTTCTCGGCGGCGAAGACCTACGACATCGAGGTCTGGATGCCGAGCTACGGGCGGTATGTCGAGATTTCGAGCTGCTCCAACTGCGAGGATTTCCAAGCGCGCCGTGCGCAGATCCGCTACCGCGAGAACCCCGGCGACAAGCCGCAGCTTTGCCACACGCTCAACGGCTCGGGCGTGGCGGTCGGGCGCACGCTGGCGGCAATTTTGGAGAACTACCAGAACGCCGACGGCACGATCACCGTACCGGACGCGCTGCGCCCGTACATGGGCGTTGACAGGATCGGCTGACATGAAAAAAGCGGTATTGATTGTGCTGGACAGCGTGGGCGCGGGCGAACTGCCCGACGCGGCAAAATACGGCGACGCGGGCGCGAACACGCTCGGGCATATCATCGCAAAGGAGCGCCCCGCGCTGCCGAACCTCTCGGCGCTGGGGTTGGCGCGCGTTCCGGGCGTCGGGCTGGAGAATGCGCCCGCACGCGGCGGCTACGGGCGCATGGCGGAGCGCTCGCCCGGCAAGGACACCACGACCGGGCACTGGGAAATCGCCGGGCTGACGCTCGCGCGCCCGTTCCCGACCTATCCGCACGGCTTCCCCGAGGACGTGTTGGGCGCGTTCGAACGCGCGATCGGCACAAAAACGCTCGGCAACAAGCCCGCCAGCGGCACGGCGATCATCGAGGAGCTTGGCGCGGAGCACCTTCGCACGGGCTATCCCATCGTGTACACCTCCGCCGACAGCGTGTTCCAAATCGCCGCGCACGAGGACGTGATTCCCGTCGATTCGCTCTACGACATGTGCGAGACCGCGCGCGGCATCCTGCAGGGCGAGCACGCCGTGGGGCGCGTCATTGCGCGTCCGTTCGCGGGCGCGCCGGGGCACTTTGCGCGCACGCCGCGCAGGCGCGATTTTTCGCTTCCGCCGACGGGCGCGACCCTGCTGGACGCGCTCAAAGAAAGCGGGCTTTCCGTGCTCGGCGTGGGAAAAATCGAGGACATTTTCTGTCATCGCGGGCTGACGGGCAGCGACCACGCGGCGGGCAACGAAGCATGCGTGGATTCGCTGCTTGCCATACTGGACGCGGGCTTTCACGGGCTATGCTTTGTCAACCTCGTGGATTTCGACATGCAGTTCGGGCACAGGCGCGACGTCGCGGGCTACGCGCGCGCGCTGGAAGACTTTGACAGGCGCTTGCCCGAAATCACCGGCAGGCTAAACGCGGGCGATCTGCTCATCATCACCGCCGACCACGGCTGCGACCCGACGCACGCGGGCACCGACCACACGCGCGAGTATGTGCCGCTGCTGGCGAGCATACGAGGAAGCGAAAAAACCGCCGACCTCGGCACGCGCGAAACGTTCGCCGACATCGCGGCGACGGTCTGCGAGTATTTCGATCTCCCCGAGCGCTTCGGCGCTTCGTCGTTCCTCACCGACATCCGATAGGAGGCAGCTTATGGACGCTATGAAACGGATTCACAAGGCGGCGGAAGCCGTGGAAAAGGCGCTGGGGCGCGCGGACATCGCCGTCGTGCTGGGCAGCGGGCTGGGCGATTACGGCACGTCGCTGCAAAACGCCAAGAGCATGCCGTATGGCGATATTCCGGGTTTCCCCGAGGCGACCGTGCCGGGGCACGCGGGCGAGTTGCGCGCGGGCGATCTCGGCGGCAAGCGCGTGATCATGATGCGCGGGCGCTTCCACAGCTACGAGGGCTATTCGATGGACGAGGTCACGCTGCCGATGCGCGTGTTCTCGCTGCTCGGCGTGAAGACCGTCATCCTGACCAACGCGGCGGGCGGCGTGAACACGGCGTTCGCCCCGGGCGACCTCATGCTCATCGAGGATTTTATCAATTTCTCGGGCAAGAACCCGCTGCGCGGCGAAAACCTCGACGCGTTCGGGCCTCGATTCCCAGAAATGAGCACGGCGTATGACAAGGATCTGCGCGCGCTGACCGTCGAAACGGCAAGCGTGCTCGGCATCACGCTCCGGCGCGGCGTATACATGTGGAACAACGGCCCGTGCTACGAAACGCCCGCCGAGATTCGCATGGCGCGCATCCTCGGCGCGGACGCGGTCGGCATGTCCACCGTGCCGGAAACCATCGTGGCGCGGCACTGCGGCATGCGCGTGCTGGGCGTGTCGTGCATCACGAACATGGCGGCGGGCGTGCTGGAGCAGCCCATCAACCATGAAGAAGTCATGGAAACGGGCGCGCGCGTCAAGGAAACCTTCAAAAAGCTGCTGGACGGCGTGATCGCCGCCCTGTAACACGGGCATATCTCCGCCCCTCCGCGCATAGGCTTTTCCATAGTGATGGGAGGGACGGGAATGGACATGCGGGTGATTCGCGGGAATATCGAGTCCGGGCAGGCGGTGCGCGCAAAGCCCGCCGTGGCAATGGTCGAGGGCGAAGTCGCGCTGCCCGGGGGGCTTCGCGAGGAAACGCGCGTGCTGCACACGGACGCGCTGCTGGCGCTGGAGGGCGGCGAGCTTTCGGGCGGCCGCGTGACGGTCAGGGGGCGCGTGACCTTTCACACGCTCTACACGCAGGGCGACAAAACGCGTGTACAGGCAATCGAAACGGCAGCGGACTTCACGCACGCGCTGGCGCTGACGGGCGATGCGCCGCAGGGGGCGCGCGCGCAGGTCGGCGGCGAGGTGCGCGCAAGTTCGGCGCGCGCGTTCAACGGACGGCTGCTGGTGTCCGCGGAGGTCGCGCTGACGGGCGAAGCCGAGGCGGCGCAGCAGGTCAGCGTGGTGTCGGACATCGAGGGCGAGCAGGTCAAAACGCGCGGGAAGACGCTCCAGCTCGCGGTGTGCGTGGGCACGGGCGCGAACCAACAGTTGGAAAAGGCGACGTTTGATTTGCCCGAGGCGCTGCAGGTGTCAAGCACGCTCTACGCCACGGCGGAAGCGCGCGCGGGCGACGTGCTCGGCGGCGCGGACGGGCGCGCGACAGTCGAGGGCACGCTGTATATCGAGGCGTATCACGCCTCCGACATGCCCGGTCGTCCCTTGGTCGTCACGCGGCACGAGGCGGCGGTGTCCATCCCGGTCACGCTCTCGGGCGAGCTGGGCGACCAGCTCCTGCCCGAGCTCACAGTGCGCGACGTGGCGGCGGTATCGCAGGAATCGGGCGAGGGACAGTCGCTGCGCGCCGAAATCATGGTGGAAGCCGCGCTCAAGGCGGTACGCGCGTCGGAGGAAACGGTGCTGGTCGACGCGTACACCACGCAGGGCGACGCGCTGACGCTCACCGGGCGCGAGGCGCGCTACCCCGCCGCCGTCATATCGGGCGAGCCAGCCGAAAGCGGCAAGAAACTGCTGCTGTTCCCGCAGGAAGCGCCCGATGTGAAAACCGTGCTCGCGGCGTTCGTGCGCCCGATCATCGCCGGCGCGAAACGCGTCCCGGGCGGCAAATTGTCGGTGGACGGCGTGCTGGAAGCGACGGTGCTCTACATCCCCAAGGATTCGGGCGAGCCGGTCGCCATTTCGCAGGAAGAACCGTTCCGCGCGGTGTTCTCGACCGACGCGGGCGAGGACGACGCGCTCTCGCTGACCGCCTCGCAGGTGGACGGCACGGCGCTCACGGGCGACCGCGTCGAGCTCAAGTACATCCTCACGCTCAAGACGCGCGGCACGCGCACCGAAAGCGCCTACATGGTGACGGACATCGCGCCCGTCGCCGCGCCCGAATTGCAGCCGGGCATCGCGCTGTATTACCTCCAGCCCGGAGAATCGCTCTGGGACGTCGCCAAGCGCTACCGCGTGCCGGAGGAAACGGTGCGCACGCTCAACCCCGACGCGCAGGACGCGAAAGCGGGCGCGCGGCTGCTGGTGTACCGAAAAGCGTAAACGAACCATTTGCGACCGCCCGGATGAGCGCTGCTTGTCCGGGCGGTTTGTCGTGAAAACATCCGGCAGTCGGCGGTGGATTTACAGCCGGGATTGTGGTATACTGGCATGGAACACACAAATTTTCCCAATCGTCGGAAGGCGGGTCACGAATCATGAGCGAAGCGAGCCAAACCCAAGCGCGGTCGGGCTTCTCCCTCGCGCGGGCGGACAAGGCGCTGTTCGCGGTGTACCAGACGATCTATTCCAACGCCGATATCGAAATGTGGTATGACTGGGACAGACGGCTGGGCGACACCAAATGGACGGACGCGTGCTATTTCCTGATGCAAAACGGGCAGAAAATCGGCGGGCTGATCCTGACAGACGAGAAAATCATGTACCCCTTCCTGATACCGCCTTTCTGCGACAGGCTGGCGTTCTGGGCATATATCATGCGGCAGCACAGGCGCGGCAGCATTCGCGGCGTTTCTCCCGCCGACGCGCGCGTCCTGCTGATGTTTGACAACAAGATCACGATGACGGGGCAGGTCATGTGCCGCCCCGCCGACGTGTTCGAGCCGCGCCTGCCGGAGGGGTTCACAAGCCGCGCATTGGACGCTGATAAGGACATGGACGCTGCCTGCGCGGTCATGATCGCGTCTTATCGGGGCGGTATCTGCGACGAAATCAACGGCGCGGCGACCCCGGAGGAAGCCGTCGCCGACGCAAAGCACGTTCTGGATATTTATGCGCCGAAGAACTTTTCACACGTTGTATTAAACAGCGAAGATAACAGCATTGTCGGCGTTTGTCTTGCCGGAATCGGCGACGGCTACACGCATCATTATACCGAAATCGCGGAATTATGCGTGCTGCCGCGCTATCGGGGCAGGGGCTTGGCGAGGTACATGATAGAGACTGTATTAACTGCAGCGTGCGGTATATCGCCGTTTGTGAAGCTGTTTGTCTATGCGGGAAACAGCGCCGAATACCTGTACCGGCGGGCGGGCTTCATGGCGGGACCGCAATTTATCAACCTGACAAGGCGCGCATAGCGCCGATCCACATTATCATATATAAGACGGAGGAGCATGTATGGACAATTACATCGCGGGGAACAAGGCGGCATGGGAGGAAGCCTTTGATAGGCGGCACGCATCGTGGGGCGCGGACATAACGGAGCGAGTTCAAAACGAGGAGTACGCTTTCCTGAACGAGGACACCGCGAAAACGCTTCGGAAGTACGACCTCGAGGGTAAGACGATCGGGCAATTTTGCTGCAACAACGGCAGGGAGCTTCTGGCGCTCGTCAAAACGGTCAAGGCGAAGGCGGGCACGGGCTTTGATATCGCCGAAAACATGGTGCGCTTCGCCAATGAAAAAGCGCGCGAGCTTGCCCTGCCGTGCGATTTTGTCGCAGCCAATGTGCTGGAGATCGGCGACGAATACGCAAACCGCTTCGACGCGGTGATCATCACCATCGGCGCGCTGTGCTGGTTTCGCGATCTGCGCGCGTTTTTCGCGGTCGTATCCAAGTGCATGAAACAAGGCGGGGTCATCATCATCAACGACCAGCACCCGCTGTGCAACATGCTTGCGATGGACGAGGACGAAGGCTACGACGCGCAGCACCCGCTCAATTGCGTCTTTTCCTACTTTGACCATGAGTGGACAAGCAACAGCGGCATGGGCTACATCACCGGCGGCGGCTACGCCTCCAAAACCTTTACGGACTACACGCATACGATGTCCGACATTATCGGCGCGATGTGCGCAAACCGCATGGTCGTCACGAACATGCAGGAATTCGCGTATGATATCGCGGAAAACTTCGCGCATTTCAGCAATCAGGGCTTCCCGCTCAGCATGATTCTCGAGGGCAGAAAAGAATAGCCCGGAACGACGCAAGCACCGTGTTCCATCGCTCCGACGGTGTTTCCGCAGAAAGGCGGTTAACGACAATGCGGCAAAGCGCGCTGGTCGTGATCGATATTCAAAACGATATCACGAAGAACTACAAAGAAATCATCGGCAACATCAATCAAGCGATCGCCTGCGCGGTCGCGCGCGGCATGCACGTTGTGTATATCCGACACAACAATCTGTCGGACGGCACGCGCACCTTCAAGCCGGGCACGCGCGGGGCGGAACTGGTCGCGGAGATGAACGTCGTATCCGAGAACATCTTCACGAAGTCCAAGGGCAACGCGCTGACCAGCGAAGCGTTCGCGGAGTTCATCAGGCAAAACGACGTCCGTGATTTCTTTATCGCGGGCGCGGACGCCGTCGCCTGCGTGAAAGCGACATGTTATAACATGCGCAAGGCGGGCTATAATGTAACCGTATTGTCGGATTGCATCACCAGTTATGACAAAAGCAAGATCGGCGACATGCTGAATTACTACGAAAGCAAAGGCTGCGCCATCGTTCCAATCCAAGCTCTGGTCAGCGCGGAAGAACGGCGGGCATCCGCTGCGAATAGTTAATCAACCATGCCGCGCTGATATCAATACGCCTTGGCGAAATACATGACCTTCTCGGCGTGCTTGCCGCAGCATACGCAGGCATCGCCCACGGGCGTTTGGTCAAACGGCATGTTGCGGCTGGTGGCGCTCGTCAGCTCCTTGATTTTGTCCTCGCACGCGCGATCGCCGCACCACATCGCCTTGGCGTACCCCGTCTGCACCTGCTGGGTCAGTTCGTCCATGTCATGCACGACCACAGTGTGCTCGTCCTTGAACTTCGCCGCGAGCGCATACATGTTCGTCTGAATGTCGGCAAGCAGCGCCTGAACGGCGGGCGCGGGGTTTGCGATATCGATGGTCGTCTTTTCAAAGGTATCGCGGCGCGCGGCGGTGATCGCGCCATTCTCGATATCGCGCGGGCCGATTTCGAGGCGCAGCGGCACGCCTTTAAGCTCCCATTCGTTGAACTTCCAGCCGGGCGAGACATAATCGCGATCGTCAAGCTTGACGCGGATGCCCGCCGCCTTCAGCGCATCGTACACCTCGCGACACTTTTCGAGCACGCCGCCCTTGTGCGCGGCGATCGGCAGCACGACGGCCTGAATGGGCGCGATGCGCGGCGGCAGCTTCAGCCCGCGCTCGTCGCCGTGCGTCATGATAATCGCGCCGATCAAGCGCGTGGACACGCCCCAGCTCGTTTCATAGCAATACTTCAAGTCGCCCTCGCGCGAGAGGAACTTGATATCGAACGGCACGGAGAAATTCGTGCCGAAATTGTGCGTCGTGCCCGCCTGCAGGGCTTTGCCGTCCTGCATCATGGCCTCGACCGAATAGGTCGCGCGCGCGCCGGCGAACTTTTCCTTCTCGCTCTTTTGCCCGGAAAACACCGGCAGCGACAGCGCTTCCTCGCAGTGCGCGCGGTACACCTCGAGCATTTGCAGCGTTTCCTGCTGCGCCTCCTCGGCGGTCTCGTGTACCGTGTGCCCCTCCTGCCACCAGAACTCCGCCGTGCGCAGGAACGGGCGCGTGGTCTTCTCCCAGCGCATGACCGAGCACCACTGGTTATATTTCAGCGGCAAATCGCGCCAAGACTGCACCCACTTGGAGAACATCGTGCAGAACATCGTTTCGCTCGTCGGGCGGATGGCGAGCCGTTCTTGCAGCGGCTCCAGCCCGCCCTGCGTCACCCACGCGACCTCGGGCGCGAAGCCCTCGATGTGGTCGGCTTCCTTGAGCAAAAACGACTCCGGAATGAGCATCGGCATGGACACGTTTTCGTGCCCCGTGTCGCGGAAGCGCGCGTCCAAATCCTCGCGAATCAGCTCCCAGATGCGGTTGCCGTATGGCTTCATCGCCATGCAGCCGCGCACCGGCGCGTAATCCATGAGGTCGGCGTGCGTCACAACGTCCGTGTACCACTGCGAAAAGTTCTCATCCCGGGGCGTGATGTGCGTTACAAACTCCTGCTTTTTGTCCTTTGCCATGACGAAAGAAACCCCCTTATCGGCGATAAGGGGATTATACAGCAATTTCGCTGGCGGCGCAACTTCAATATTCGACAGTTCCTTCATAAATCAGGCTCGCGTTGCCCGTCAGGTACACCCGGTCGCCGTCCCAACGGCAAACGAGGTCGCCGCCGCGCAGCTTGACCGTGATATCGGTATCCTTCTGGCAAAAGCCGTTTTCAATGGCGGCGACGACCGCCGCGCACGCGCCCGTGCCGCAGGCGGGCGTTTCGCCGTTACCGCGCTCCCACGCGCGCATGCGCAGCGTGTGCGCGTCGGCAACGCGGACGAACTCGATGTTCGCGCGCTCGGGGAAGATGTTCATGTGTTCGAGCGCCGCGCCCTCGCTTTTCACGTCCACGCGGTCGATATGCTCGGTGAACACCACGCAATGCGGGTTGCCAAGCGACAGGCAGGTCACGCGGTAGCGCCGCCCTTGGCACTCGATGGCGCGATCGACGATACGGTCGCCGCCGAGCAGCACAGGCACGCGCGCGGGCGAGAACTCCGCAGCGCCCATGTCCACGCGCGCGCTCTGCGCCTCGCCGCGAACGGTGGACAGCCACAGCGTACGCAGCCCGGCGCGCGTTTCGACGGTCATGCGCTCTTTGCGCGCGATGCCTTTGTCATACAGGTATTTGCCTACGCAGCGGATGGCGTTGCCCGCCATGCCGCCCTCCGAGCCGTCGCGGTTGTACACCCGCATGCGCGCGTCGGCGGTATCGCTGCCCTCGATGAGCACCACGCCGTACCCGCCCACGCCGCGATGCCTGTCGCACAGCGTGATGGCAAGCGCTTCCGGGCTGTCGATCTGCCCGTCGCGGTTGTCAAAGAAGATGTAGTCGTCGCCCGTTCCCTCCATTTTGGTGAAGCGCAGCGTCTGTCGCGAGCCGCGCAGCCGCGCGATATCCACCAGCGCGGTCGAGCGCTCGGAAAAGCCGCTGGCGATGATGTCGGCGACGGCGCTGGCGGTGTCCAGCGAGGTCATGCAGGGAACGCCGTGCAAAAGCGCGTGCCGGTGCAGGCGGATATAGTCCGAAATGACCTCGGGGCGTGAAGCGCCGGTGAACACCACCGCGTCCACCCGCCCATCGGTGATCAACGCCTGAGCGTCCTCGCAATTCATCACGAACGTCACGGCAATGTCCATCTGCGCAATGGCGCGCGCCGTGCCGCGCGTGGCGAACAGGTGCACGCCGAGGTCGTGGAATTTCTTAGCGATCGAGAGCACCTCGGGCTTGTCCTCATCCGCGACGGTGATGAGCACGCCCGAAATCTTGCCGCCGAAGCCCGCCGACAGCAGCCCTTTGTACAGCGCCTCGACGGGCGTCCGTCCCACGCCGAGCGCCTCGCCCGTCGATTTCATCTCGGGCCCCAGCGCGGCGTTCACGTCCGACAGCTTTTCGAACGAGAACACCGGCACTTTGACGGCGGTGTACGGCGGCGTTTTATACAGACCCACGCCGTAGCCAAGGTCGCGCAAGGGGTAGCCGACCATGACGCGCGTGGCGACGTCCGCCATCGGCACGCCGGTGACCTTGCTGATGTACGGGATGGTGCGCGACGCGCGCGGGTTGACCTCGATGACGTACAGCTCGTTCTGGTAAATCAGGTATTGGATGTTGACAAGCCCCTTCGTGCCGAGCGCGAGCGCCAGCCGCGTTGCGCCCGAGACGATTTGCGCCGTCATATTGTCGGATATGGTTGCCGGTGGATACATGGCAATCGAATCGCCCGAGTGCACGCCCGCGCGCTCGACGTGCTCCATGATGCCCGGGAGCAGCACGTCCGTGCCGTCGGAAATCACGTCGACCTCCAGCTCCTTCCCCATGAGGTACTTGTCCACCATCACGGGGTTGTCAATGGGGTGCGCGAGGATGCGCTCCATGTACTGCGTTACG
>CAZEIC010000007.1:20287-42215 GCA_964512175.1 uncultured Oscillospiraceae bacterium
GCTCGGTGTAGGCGATCGTCATGTTCTGCCCGCCGATGACGTAGGACGGGCGCAGCAGCACCGGGAAGCCCAGCGCGTGCGAGGCATGCAGCGCTTCCTCCAGCGTCATGACCGTCAAGCCCGCGGGGCGCTTCATGCCAAGGCTCTCGAGCAGCGTATCAAAGCGCTCCCTGTCCTCCGCCATGTCGATGCCCTCGGCGGACGTACCCAGTATCTTGATGCCGCGCCTGTCGAGCGCTTTCGTCAGGTTGATTGCCGTCTGCCCGCCGAACGCGACGACGACCGCCTCGGGGCGCTCCACGTCGATGACGTTAAGCACGTCTTCCTCGGTCAGCGGCTCGAAATACAGGCGGTCGGCGGTGTCAAAGTCGGTCGAGACGGTTTCGGGGTTGTTGTTGATGAGCGCGACCTCGTAGCCGAGCTGCTTGAGCGTCCAGACGCAATGCACCGAGGAATAGTCAAACTCGATGCCCTGCCCGATGCGGATGGGCCCCGAGCCGAGCACGAGCATGCGCTTTTTCTCCGAGCGCGGACGCTCGCGCGCCTCGCACACATCCTCGTAGACCGCGTAGAAATACGGCGTGGCGGCGGCGAACTCGCCAGCGCAGGTGTCCACCATTTTGTAGGACGCGCGGATAGCGGGCGGCAGGGCGTTGCCCGTCAGCGCCAGCAGCGCGCCGTCCGAATACCCCAGCCGCTTGCCGAGCAGGTATTTCTCCTCGGTCATGTCGTCGCGCGCGAGGCTGTTTTCAAAGTCCGCCAAGCGCTTGAGCTTGCGCAAAAACCAGCGGTCGACGCGCGTTTTATCGTAGATGAAATCAACGTCCGTCCCCAATTTCAGCGCGCGGAAGATGGCGAACAGCCGCAAATCATCCTGCATTTGCAGGCGTTCCTCCATTTCCTCGCGCGTGGACGAGAGGAAGCGCGTCATGTTCAGCGTGTCGATGCCCAGCTCCGCGCCGCGCACCGCCTTCATCAGCGCCATTTCAAAGGACGGCGCGATCGCCATGACCTCGCCCGTCGCCTTCATCTGCGTGCCGAGGCGGCGCGAGGCGTGCACGAACTTGTCAAAGGGCCACTTGGGGAATTTGACGACGACGTAGTCGATCGCCGGCTCGAAGCACGCGCAGGTCTTCCCCGTCACGTCGTTGCGGATTTCGTCGAGCGTATAGCCCAGCGCGATCTGCGTCGTGACTTTCGCGATGGGATAGCCCGTCGCCTTGCTTGCCAGCGCCGACGAGCGCGATACGCGCGGGTTGACCTCGATGACCGCGTACTCAAAGCTATTGGGGTCGAGCGCGAACTGCACGTTGCACCCGCCCGCGACCTTGAGCGCCGTGATGATGTCGAGCGCCGCCGTGCGCAGCATGTCATATTCCCTGCTCGACAGCGTGAGCGCGGGCGCGACGACGATCGAATCGCCCGTGTGCACGCCGACCGGGTCGATGTTCTCCATCGAGCAGACGGCGACGACGTTGCCCGCGCCGTCGCGCATGACCTCGAACTCGATCTCCTTCCAGCCGAAGATGTATTTTTCGATCAGCACCTGCGTGATCGGCGAGAGCAGCAGCCCGTTGGCGGCGATGCCCGCGAGCGTTTCCGCGTCATACGCCACGCCGCCGCCCGCGCCGCCCAGCGTAAACGCCGGACGCACGATGACCGGATAACCGATTCTGTCGGCGATTTCCAGACAGCCCTCCACTGTTTCCGACACGTCGGACGGAATCACGGGCTGCCCGATCTCGCGCATGGTGTCCTTGAAGCGCTGCCTGTCTTCGGCGCGGTCGATGGCTTCGGCGTTTGTACCCAGCAGCCGGACGCCCCGCGATTCGAGGAAGCCTTCCTTGTCCAACTGCATGGCGAGCGTCAAGCCCGTCTGCCCGCCCAGACCCGCGAGCAGGCTGTCGGGCTTTTCCTTGTCGATGATGCGCTTGATCGTCGCGAGCGTCAAAGGCTCGAGGTAGATCTCGTCCGCCAGCGCGCTGTCGGTCATGATGGTGGCGGGGTTGGAGTTGCACAGCACGACATTGACCCCGGCGCTCTTGAGCACACGGCACGCCTGCGCGCCCGCGTAGTCAAACTCCGCCGCCTGACCGATGACGATGGGCCCCGAGCCGATCATCAGTACCTTGCGAATGCTTTCATCCCTTGGCATGGCAGTTTCCTTTCATCAGCGCAATCAGCGCGTCGGCGTCCGGCGCGTACTGCGCGGAAACCGCGCGCAGCGCGGGATAGCGCAGCCCCTCGCAGGTCAAGTCATTGGCGTTGACGCAGGTGATTTCCGCACTGTCGGGCAAATGCGTATCGTCCACGGCGTACCCGTGGTTCTGGCTGGTGATGAACATGCGCCCGTCCGAAAGCCGCCTGACGGGCTGGTTCGCGCCGCGATGCCCGAATTGGAGCTTGATCGTGCGCCCGCCCGCCGCGAGCGCGAGCAGCTGATGCCCCAGCCCCATGCCGAGGATGGGCTTTTTGCCAAGGATTTGCTTGATTTGCGCAATCTGATACGCGCAGTCCATAGGGTCGCCGGGACCGCCCGAGAGCGCCACACCGTCGATATCGTTTGCCAGCAAGGTTTCCGCCGGGGTATCGTGCGGCAGCACGCGCACGCGGCAGCCGCGCTTCGTCAGCGCTTCGGGCAGCTCCCCCGGCGCGCCCAAGTCCACCAGCGCGACGCGGAACTGCGTATCGCCGCGCGCGGGCAGCTCGCTTGCGGCATGGCGGGCAACGCCCGCGAGCGCGTTCTCCACGCGATACGCGCGGATGCGCGCGAAGTCCGCATCCGTCGGCGGCGAAAGCAGCACGGCGGCGTTCATCACGCCCGCCTCGCGAATGACGCGCGTGATTTCGCGCGTGTCCACGCCGCAGACGCACGGAACGCCCTGCGCGCATAAAAATTCCTCCAGCGTACCGGAGGAGCGAAAGTTGGACGGGTCGTCGCACAATTCGCGCGCAATCACCGCGCGCGCGTGGCACTTGGCGGACGCGATATCTGCGGGGATCATGCCGTAATTGCCGATCAGCGGGAACGTGAACAAGATGATTTGCCCGAAGTAGCGCGGGTCGGTCAGCGTTTCGACGTACCCGCCCATGCCGGTGGTGAACGTCAATTCGCCGAGCGCCGCGCCTTGCGCGCCGCGCAGCGTCCCCGCGAACACGCGCCCGTTTGCCAGCGCCAGATAGCAGTTTGTCATGCAAGCACCTCTTTGACGCGCGTCAGCGCCTCCGTCAGTTCGTCGTCGGTGATGGAAAGCGGCGGCAGAAAGCGCAGCCTGTCCTTGGCGGTCAGCGCGAGCACGCCCTGTTCGCGCAGGCTGCCAACCAGCGCGTGCGCGTCCTCGCGCGTCCGCACGCCGAGCATCAGCCCAATGCCCTCGATACCCAGAACGCCCGCGCAGCCGGACAGCGCCGATACGAGGATATCGTGCTTGCGCGCGACCTCGCGATACAGCGCGTCGTCCATGCGCGAGAGCACGGACACCGCGCCCGCCGCGCAGACCGGGTTGCCGCCGAAGGTAGAGCCGTGGTCGCCGGGGGCGAAAACGTCCTTCACCTTCTCGCCCAGCAGGCATGCGCCGATGGGCAGCCCGCCGCCAAGCCCCTTGGCGGATGTGACCACGTCGGGCAGTATACCATAATTTTGATAACAATACAAACGCCCCGTGCGCCCAATGCCCGTTTGCACCTCGTCGACCATCAGCAGCGCGCCGAATTCCTCGCACAGCGCCGCGACCGCGCGTATGTATCCTGTATCCAGCACGCGCACGCCGCCCTCGCCCTGAATCAGCTCGACGAGCACGCCGCAGACCTTGTGATTGGAAAACGCTTCGCGCATCGCCGCGATATCCCCGGGCGCGACGTGACAAAACCCCGGCGTGAACGGGCCGAAATCGCGGTGGAAAGCGTCCTGCCCGGTCGCCGACAGCGTGGTGATCGTGCGCCCGTGAAAGCTGTTTTCTAAGGTGACGATCGTGTCCTTCACGCCGCCGCCATACTTGCGCGCGACCTTGATGGCGCACTCGTTCGCCTCCGCGCCCGAATTGCCGAAGAACACCCTGCGCATGCCGGATTTCTCGCATAAAAGCCGCGCAAGCTCCGCCATGGGCTGCGTGTAATAGTAATTCGACGCGTGTTGCAAAAGCGATAGCTGGCTTGTCACCGCCTCGCGCCATGCGGCGTCGCACGCGCCGAAAACGTTCACCGCGATGCCCGCGCCCATGTCGATATACTTTTTGCCGGATTCGTCGTAGAGCGTCGCGTTCTCGCCGCGCACGAGCGCCACGGGCTGACGGGCGTAGGTGCGCGCGATGTATTGGTTGTCCAGCTGCATTGTGTTCATTTCGTCACCATCGTCCCCAATCCTTCGTCGGTCAAAATCTCTATCAAAATCGCATGCGGCACGCGCCCGTCGATGATGAACACGCGCCCCACGCCGCGCTCGATCGCCTCCACACAGCAGGCGACCTTGGGGATCATCCCGCCCGCGATCACGCCCGACGCTTGCAGCGCAGGCACGTCGGAAACAGGGAGCACACTGATGAGCGTGGCGGGGTCGGCTTTGTCGCGCAGGATGCCCGGGGTATCGGTCAAGGTCAGCATGCACTCGGCTTTGAGTTCGCCCGCGATGCGCGCGGCGGCGGTGTCGGCGTTGATGTTGTAGACGTTGCCCGCCTTGTCAAAGCCGATGGTCGAAATCACCGGGATATAACCCATGTTCAGAAGGTCGAGAATGGGCTGGGCGTTGACGGTCGTGACCTCGCCCACGTAACCGTACTTCGCGCCGAGCATCTTCGCCTCCAGCATGTGCCCGTCCAGCCCGCACAGCCCGATGGCTTTGCCGCCGATGCGCTCGATGACGTTGACGAGGCTCTTGTTGACCTTGCCCGCCAGCACCATCTGCACGACCTCGGCGGTCTTTGCGTCGGTCACGCGCAGACCGTCCTCAAAGCGCGTTTCCATCCCCATGCTCGAAAGCGTGTCGGAAATCTCCGGCCCGCCGCCGTGCACGAGCACCACGCGCACGCCGCAGAGCGTGAGCAGCGCTACGTCGCGCATCACGCGCTCGCACATTTCGCCCGATTGCATAGCGCTGCCGCCGTACTTGACAACCACAATTTTGCCGGAATACTGCTGGATGTAGGGCAGCGCGTGTACCAGAATGCGCGCGCGTTCCATGTTGGTGGGCATGATTTTCACCTCACGTTCTGTAATCGCCGTTGATTTTCACGTAGTCATAGGTCAAATCGCAGCCATACGCGGTCGCGGCGCACTCCCCCATGCCGAGCGTCACGCGAACCGCGATCTCTTTTTCGGAGAGGATTTCCTTGGCGAGCGCCTCGGAAAACGGCACGCCGCGCCCGTTTTGGCAGACGGTCAGCGCGCCCTTCGCGGACACGAACGTCACGCCGATTTTGTCGATTGCCACGTCCGCGCCCGAGTAGCCGACGGCGCAGAGCACGCGCCCCCAGTTCGCGTCCGCGCCGAACATCGCCGCCTTGAAAAGCGACGAGGAAACGACCGATTTGGCGACGACGCGCGCGGTTTGTTTATCTTTCGCGCCCGAAACCTCGCAGCACAGCAGCTTGGTTGCGCCCTCGCCGTCCCCGGCGATCATCTTGCACAGCGCCAGCGTGACCTCGTGCAGCGCCGCGCAAAACGCATGATCATCGGCGCTATCGGCGGTGATTTCGGGGTTGCCCGCCGCGCCGGAGGCGAGGATGCAGAGCATGTCGTTGGTCGAGGTGTCGCCGTCCACGGTGATCATGTTGAAGGTGTCCTGCACGTCGGCGGAGATCGCCTTTTGCAGCACGGCGGGCGATATCGCCGCGTCGGTCGTGAGGAACACCAGCAGCGTCGCCATGTTGGGGTGAATCATGCCCGAGCCTTTCGCCATGCCGCCGATGCGGCACGGCACGCCGCCGAGCGTCGTTTCCACGGCGAATTCCTTCTGGAACGTGTCGGTCGTCATGATCGCCTGCGCGGCGGCTTCGTTTCCATCTTTTGACAGCGCTTTTGCCAGCGCCGGCACGCCCGAAAGAAACGGTTCAAGCGAAAGCGGCTGTCCGATCACGCCCGTCGAGGCGACGATCACATCGCCCGGCTGTATCGAAAGCGCGTCCGCGACCAGATCGCACATGCCGTCCGCGATTTCCACGCCGTTGGCGTTGCAGGTGTTGGCGTTGCCCGAATTGCAGATCACGGCGCGCGCGCGCCCGTTTGCAAGGTGCGCTTTCGTCACCAGCAGCGGCGCGCCTTTGACGAGGTTCTTCGTGTACACCGCCGCCGCCGCGCAGTCGCTCTCCGCGAAAATCAGCGCCACGTCTTTCTTATCCTTGTTTTTGCGCACGCCGCAGTGTACGCCCGCCGCCAAAAAGCCCTTGGGCGCGCACACGCCGCCCGGAATTTGCTCGATGCTCATGGTTTCACTCCTCCCGCGCAAAGCGCAGACCGCTTGTTTCTTCAATACCCATGCGTATATTCATGCACTGTATCGCCGCGCCCGACGCGCCCTTGCCAAGGTTGTCAAACCGCGAAAGCAGCAGCGGGCGCTCGTCGTTTCCGGCGACGGTGATCTCCATGCCGTCCTGCCCCGCCAGCGCGTTTGCCGCGAAAAACGCGCCCTCGCCGCTCTCGGGCAGCACCCGCACAAGCGGCTGTCCCGCATAATGCGCGGCGAAGACCTCGCGCAGTTCGGCAAGCGTTCGCGCCTTTTTCATCAGCCGGGAAAACAGCGGCACGGTCACGACCATGCCGGCGAAAAAATCCGCAACGATCGGCGAGAACGCGGGCGAGAAGGCAAGCCCGGGCACGGCGGTCATTTCGGGCAGGTGCTTGTGCGCCTGCGACAGCGCGTACTGCCGGGGGCTGGCAAGCGCGGCGTCGCGCGCGGCCGCCTCATACTCGGCGATCATCTTCTTGCCGCCGCCCGAATACCCCGTCACCGAATGGCAGACCAGCGGATAATCGGGCGCGAGCACGCCCGCCGTGACCAGCGGATAGACCAGCGCCACAAAGCCGCTGGCGTGACACCCCGGCACGCTGATCCGCGCGCCCGTCCGCACGCGCTCGCGGTGCGCGGGCGACAGCTCGGGGAAGCCGTACGCCCAGTCGGGATGCGTTCGGTGGCGCGTGGACGCATCGATAACGACCGCGGGCAGCCCTTCATACATCGCCGCCGCCTCGCCCGCCGCTGCGTCCGGCAGGCACAGGAAAATCACGTCGGCTTCGCCCGCAAGCGCTTTGCGCGCGCGCTCGTCCTTGCGCGTTTCCTCCGGCAGGGACAGCGTTTTCACGTCCGCGCGGAGCGCAAGCCGCTCGCGGATGCGCAATCCGGTCGTTCCCTCTCCCCCATCGACAAATACCCGCATGATGCCCTCCAAGAACGCATGATTATGCAGTATAATGTGTATTTATGCTCCCGTCAACACTCCCGTGCGCGCTGTGATTGTATTTTTTATGTTTTTTGGCATGCGCTTGTCTATGCCGGCATTTTCTGGTATACTTTCGGGTGCTAGGGGGGGATGCACGCTTATGGAAACGACGACCTTCAAATGCCCCAATTGCGCGGGCTCGCTCGCGCTTTCGCCCGAAACGCAAAAGCTGACCTGTGAGCAGTGCGGCAGCGCGTTCGACGAACAAACGCTGCTAAACATGTCCAAAGAAGCGGACAGCGCGAAGCGGGAGGACGGCGCGGAAGCCGTCTACAACTGCCCGAGCTGCGGCGCGCAGCTTGTGACGGCGGAAACGACCGCCGCGACGATGTGCTATTACTGCCACAGCCCGGTCGTGCTGGCGGGCAGGCTGCAGGACGACATGCGCCCGGACAAGGTGCTGCCGTTCGCCATCAGCAAGGATGAAGCCATCAAAAAGTTCATGAAATGGGTCAAGAAAAAGCGCTTCGTGCCCAAGGATTACTTCAGCGCGCAGCAGCTTGAATACTTCACGGGCGTATACTACCCCTACTGGTCGTGCGACATGGCGGGCGCGTGCGCCTTCGAGGGCGAGGGCACGACGACCTCGCGCGTCGAAACGGCGCGGAACACCACCATCGTCACCAAGCATTACCGCGTCGTACGGCGCGGCAACGTCACATTCAAGGACGTGATGCGTCCCGCGCTGCAACCGGGCGACCGCAAGCTGTCCGACGGCATCCACCCGTTCGACCAAGGCAAGTGCAAGGATTTCTCCGCCGGGTATCTTTCGGGCTTTCAGGCGGAAAAGCGCGATGTCGAATCGGAAACCGTGCGCCCGGACGTGGAGCAGGAGCTCAAGGGCTACGTCAAGCCGCTGCTCACGCGCGGCTGCCCGTATGAAACGCTGACCGGCACGAGCGACGCGCGCTTTGACAAGCGGGCGTTTGAATACCACCTATTGCCCGTCTGGGCGCTGACCTACAAGGGCAAGGACGGCGAAACCTATGCCTACGCCATGAACGGGCAGACGGGCGCGGTCTGCGGCAAGCTGCCGCTGTCCAAGAGCCGCCTCGTCAAGTTCTGCGCGCTCTGGGGCGCGGCGGTGTTCGCCGCGCTGCTGCTGGGAGGGTACTTCCTATGGTAAGAAAGATGTTGATACTGCTTGCGGCGCTGCTGCTGCTGACCTCCCCCGCGCTTGCCGCGAGCCGCGTCGTGGACGACGCGAACCTCTTTACGCGAGCCGATATCGCGCGCGTGGAGAGCGCCATTTTGGCGTTCATCGACAAAACGGGCATGGATTTCGCCGTCTGGACGAGCGACAATGCCCGCGACGAGGAAGACATGCTGCGCGACGCCGACGATTTCTACGATAACGGCGGTTACGGGCTGGACGGCGAGCATTCGGGCGCGGTCTTCTTTCTGGACATGTACAACCGCATCCCGAACCTCTCGACCTGCGGCGCGATGATCGACTACGTGACCGACGAGCGCCTTGAAGCGCTCTGGAGCGACGCGCTGTACGATCTTCTCGCCGAGGAGCGCTACGCCGACGCGGCGATCCTTGTCATAAGCGACGTGCAGACGTACTGGGAGCGCGGCATCCCCGAGGGGCAGTACCGCTACGACGTGATCACCGGGCAGCGCACGACCGCGCGGCACAAGGCGCTGACGGCGGGCGAAATCGGCGTGAGCGCAATTCTTGCGCTGATCGTGGCGTGCGTCATCGGCGTGAGCGTCAAGCGCTCCTACAGCCTCAAGGGCAGCACGTATCATTATGACATGCTCAAGAACAGCGCGCTTGAATTGACCGCCAGCGAGGACACCTACCTGCGCTCGACCACGCGCGTCATCCCCAAGGCGCAGTCCTCCGGCTCGGGCGGCGGCGGCGGGCATTCGGGCGGCTCGGGCACGCGCTCGTCCTCCTCGGGAAGGTCGCACGGCGGCGGGTCGGGCAGGAAGTTTTAGGCAAGGTAAGAGGCTGTCGCGTACACACGCGGCAGCCCCTCTTGCATTTACAGCGTTCAGCTTTTTCTTTCCCCGAACGCCCAGAACTTGTTGAGCACGAAATTCAGCGGGATCGTCACGACCAGCGACAGCAGGCTGGCGAGCCAGAAACCGATGCCCGCGCCCGTCAGCCAGACCTTGATGGCGGGCGCGAGCGCAAGCCCCGTCACGCCGTAGCACAGCACCGTGCGCAGGTACGCAAACAGCCCCTGCCGAAACGTCCTGCGCTCGCCGGACTTGAACACAAAGCGGCTGTTCCAGAAATACGCGTTGCTGACGCTGACGGCGAACGCCAACACGGATGAAACGATGACGCGCAGGGTATCGCTTTGGAAGGTCGTCTGCGAAAACAGCGCGTAATAACACAGCATTTCGATGCCGTAATTGATGAGCGTGTTGGACACGCCCACCAGCCCGAACTTCACAAACTGCACAAGCCCCCGAAAGCGCGGGGCATCGAGCATCTCCTTGAAGCTCCGCCGCGTTTCCGTCTCGCCTTTCCGCCGCATGCCGCACCCCTCCGTTTCCGCGTCGCCTTTTTTCGGGGACGCGCTTTATTTTGCCCGCTTCACCGCGCCTTCATCATGCGGTTGATGCGTTCGCTGGCAAAGAGCATGCCGAGCGCGGCGATGAGCAGCGCCCACGGCAGCACGCGCAGTGACAGCGCGCCCGCGAGCACGCCGATGATCGGCGGCACGCAGGTGCTCCCGACATACGCGCTTGCCATTTGCAGCCCGGTCGCCGCCTGCGAAGCGTCCTTGCCAAAGCGCGCGGGCGTTTCGTGGATGGTGCACGGGTAAATCGGCGCGCCGCCAAGCCCCATCAGCAGGATGCCCGCCAGCGTGCACGCCGTCGGCAGCGGCAGCAGCATGAGCACCGCGCCCGCCACGCACAGCGATATCCCCGCGCGCACCATCGTTTTGCCGGAAAGCTTGATCGTCAAAAACCCTGACAGAAACCTGCCGAGCATGATGCCGCCGTAAAACAGCGACGTAAACAGCGCGGCGGTTTCCTTGGCGAGCGCGCGCGTTTCCACCAGATAGCTCGCGACCCACAGCCCCGCGCCCGATTCCATCGCGCAGTAGCACAGGAACGTGAGCATGGCGTACACGATGCCGGGGCGCTTGAGCGCCTCGCGGTTGCCGAGCATGCCGCGCGCGGTCGCCTGTTCCTCGGGGCGGCGCTCGGCGCGCTTCCACAGCGGGAACGTGACGGCAAGCAGCGCGACCAGCGCGAACTGGATGCACGAAATCGTCAGGTATCCCTGCCGCCAACCGCCCGCGCCCGCGATGGCGCGCGCCAGGACGATAGGCCCGATCGTCGCGCCCACGCCCCAGAAGCAGTGCAGCCAGCTCATATGCCGCGCCTGATAGTGCAGCGACACATAATTGTTCAGCGCCGCGTCCACCGAGCCGCCGCCAAGCCCCAGCGGCACGGCGAGCACGAGCAGACACCAGTACGCGCCCGAAAACGAGAACAGCAGCAGCGCGCCCGCCGTGGCGACCACGCTGACGAGCGTCACCGCGCCCGTGCCGAAGCGCCGAATCAGTCGCACGCTCATCAGGCTGGACACCACCGTGCCCGCCGACACGATGAACGACACCAGCCCCGCCGCGGACTGCGACGCGCCGATGTCCAGCCGCATGGCGGGCCACGCCGCGCCCAGCAGCGAATCGGGCAGCCCAAGGCTGATGAACGCCAGATAAATCACGATCAACAGGGTTATCATGCCATCGCTCCTAACAATTACTCGCGCTCGACCGCGTCAGCCAGCGGGATCGCCTCGTATTCCACCCAGACCGGCAAGAACCCCGCGCGCAGCGCGACGTTTGCCGAGGCGAGGTTGGGCATCCACGTCGTGTAATACGGCGTTTTGCCGCGCGCCTCGATAGCGTCGGCAAGCGCCGCCGTCAGGTATGCAGCCAGCCCGCGCCGCCTGTGCGCGGGCAGCGTGTCCACGCCGATCTGCCACAGGTCGCCCATGCGGTCGTCCGCCGCCGTCATGGCGACGGGCGCGTCCTCACCGGGCGCGAACGCGCACAGCGCGATCACGTCGTCCTTGTAATTGAGCGCGTTCCCGAAGCCCGCGTATGCCCATACTTGCTCCATCGCGTCGCCCTCATACAGCCGGTATTCATAGCCCTCGGGCGCGGGGATGCGCACGCGGCCGCCGATGCGCAGGTAACGGTCGTTTTCGCCCGACAAGAAATATCCGCGCTCCCTGAGCGCAGCGTCGATCACGCGCAGACAGGCAGGCTCCATGACGAAGCGCGCGGACTTCTTGGGAAAGCGCTCGCGCATCAGCGCCATCATGTCCGCGTCGCCGCGCGCGCAAAGCCCCGCGCCGAACGTCAGCATATCCAGCGCGCAGCCCTCGCGGACAAAAAAGCTGTTCTCCCCGCGAAAAAACGCCCCTGCGTCGCACTGCCAACGCGCCGCGACCGCTTCCGCCACGAACGATATCAAACCGCGCTTGTCCATGTACGCACCTCCAAAAGCCCGGATGAGTATACCACACATCCGGGCGTGTGTTCAACCGCAAGTTCTGTTACGGTCATGGCTATCGCTTACGAACCCGATCATAAAATCGCGGTCAGCGATTTCCACAAACATTTCGGGGGTATCGGGGGCGAAGCCACCGATTCAGTTCCGCAGGGGCGGGTTTGCCGCCCCGAGGAGCAGGCGACAGCCTGCTTCCTTGCGCGATTTTCGCCCGGGAGGCTCCCGCAGGAGCCGAGAGAAAATCGCGTTCCGAACAAAGGGGCGTCTCCCGCCCCTTTGTTCGCAGGGCAATCGTGCAAGCGATTGCCCTGCTTTACGGAAGGCAGCGGCAAGTCGTCCGCGCGAGGACTGGCGGCGCGGCGGGCACGCAGCCCACGCAGGTTTCGTCCGACGCGCTGCCGCAGCTCACGGACGGGTCGCCCGCGACGGCGGTCGCCGTGAAGTACGCCGGCACGGCGACGCAGATGGTCTGGGTCAGCGTGAACGCGCAGCTTCCGCGCGGGATGCCGGGGCACGCCGTCGCGCCCGGGGACACGGTCGGCGCGCCGCAGCAGTACGCCGTCGGCTCGCCCAGCACGACGCGCGGCGTGACGCGCACGGGCACGCAGACCGACGCGCGCTGATAGCCCACGGCGGCGCATACGCCATCCTCGCGGCAGACGGGTCCGCAGATCGTCAAGCCGCTCGCCGTCACGCCGCCGCCGTACAGGCAGATCGGCATCGCGCCGATGGGGAACTCGCGCGCGAGCGAGAAGCACACACGCATCAAGCCCATGACCTTGTTCAGAGGAAAATCAAACTTCAGCCCCGCGCACCCGGTCGGCGGGTCGGGCGCTTCCTGCGTGCGCCACTGGACATTCCCGCCGAGCGTGACTTGCTGCGGCACGCCGTTGATCGTCACGGTCACGTCGGAAATATCCTGCAATGTCAGGGTATCGCACGCGCCCAGCACGAAGTGGCTGAGGTCGGCATAGCGCGACGTGTCCTCGCCGCGCGCGGTCACGATATAACAAAAGCGCTGGCGTTCGCCCGCGGCGGGATATAGGTTGGACGCTTCCATGTCCAGCTCAAACAGAAAAGGCAGCACGCGCGCAAGATCCGTGATCTGCGAATAATCGGCGCTGCCCGCGCAAACATTTCGATCCATGTGCATTCGCTCCCATCATTTGCTCGAAGCGCGGCACGCGCCTCGCTGTATCCTATGCGCGCGGGCGGGCGAAGTGCGCTTGAGGTTGATAAATGGCTTGATTTCGTGTATACTAATCTTCAAGGCGTGATTATCTTGTAATGATGGATTGCGGCGGAAACACGCGACATGACGGATCGCATACAGAGGAAGCGTTTATGGAGCAATCGGAAATCTATCTGAACATCCTGCGTGAGGAGCTGATTCCCGCGATGGGCTGCACCGAGCCCGCCGCCATCGCGCTGGCGTGCGCCAAGGCGCGCGAGGCGCTGGGCGCGACGCCCGAGCGCGTGCAAATCGCCGTCAGCGGGAACATCATGAAAAACGCGCGCAGCGTGGTCGTGCCGGGCACGGGCGGGCTGCGCGGCGTGCAAGCCGCGGCGGCGGCGGGCGCGCTGCTGTGCGACCCGGCGCACGGGCTGGAAACGCTCGCGCGCATGCCGTCCGACGCGGGCGCGCGCATCGCGGAATATCTGCGGCAGGGGCGCGTCACGGTATCCATCGCAGACTGCGAGACGGCGTTTTATCTGGACATCGACGTGTTTTCGGGCGAGGACAGCGCGCGCGTCTGCGTGCGCGAGACGCACACGGGCGTGACGTTGATCGAAAGAAACGGCGCGGCGGTGTTTTCCGAGGACATCGCGAAGAAAGCGCAGGCGGCGTGCGACAGGAGCGCGCTGACGGTGCGCGGCATACTGGAGTTCGCGGGCGGCGTGCCGCTTGGCGAGATATACGACCTGTTCCGGCGGCAAATCGACTGCAACACCGCCATTGCCGAGCGCGGGCTTGCGCAGCCCTACGGCGCGCAGGTCGGGCGCACGCTGCGAACCAGCTACGGCGAACAGACGGCGATCCTCGCGCGCGCGATGGCGGCGGCGGGCGCGGACGCGCGCATGTCGGGCTGCGATTTGCCGGTCGTCATCCTGTCGGGCTCGGGCAATCAAGGCATGACGGCGTCGCTGCCGGTCATCGTCTACGCGCGGGCGCTGGGCGCGTCCGAGGAAGCGCTCATGCGCGCGCTGTGCGTGGCGAGCCTCGTGACTATCCACCAGAAAACGGGTATCGGCTGCCTGTCGGCGTTTTGCGGCGCGGTCAGCGCGGGCTGCGGCGCGGGCGCGGGCGTGGCGTACCTGCACGGCGGCGGGTACGAGGCGGTGTGCCATACGATTGTCAACGCGCTCGCCATCGCGTCGGGTATGGTGTGCGACGGCGCGAAGCCGTCCTGCGCCGCTAAGATCGCCTGCGCGGTGGACGCGGGGCTGCTCGGGTATTTCATGTACCGCGAGGGGCGCGAGTTTTGCTCGGGCGACGGCGTGCTCGTCAAGGGCGTGGAGGGCAACATCGAGAACATCGCGCGCATCGCCAAGCGCGGCATGCGCCAGACGGACAGGGAAATTCTGGATATTATGATGGAATGCGGAGGGAAAGACCATGAATAACAAATTGGGCGTTTGCTGCGCGCCGGACAAGGCGCACATCGCGGCGGCATGCGGGTTTGAGTTCATCGAGCTGAACATGAGCGCGCTGCACGCGCTGGACGAAGCGGCGTACCGCGAGGCGCTCGCGCTGGTCAAGGCTTCCCCCATCCCGGTGGCGGCGACGAACGTCATGTTTCCGGGGACGCTGCGCCTGACAGGGCCGGAATGCGACATGGCGCTGGTGGAAGCGTACATGGACAAGGCGTTCGCGCGCGCGGCGGAGGTCGGCGCGAAGGTATGCGTGTTCGGCTCGGGGCAGGCGCGCAGCGCGCAGCCGGGCTGGGATTATGCGGAATGCGCGCGCGACTTGGCGCGGCTGATCCGCGTCATGGACGGGTACGCCGCCAAGCACGGCGTGCGCGTCGCGCTCGAACCGCTGCGCGCCATGGAATGCAACATGCTCAACTATGTCACGGAAGCCGTGCTGCTCGCGGCGGCGCTCGATTTGCCAAACGTCGGCGTGCTTGCCGATTCGCATCACATGATCTGCGGCGGCGAGCCGTTTGCGAACGTTTCGCGCGCGGGCAAGCGCCTGTTGCACGCGCACATCAGCCATTCGCTGGGCGAGCCGGGGCGCGTGTTCCCCAGTGCGGACACGCGGGAAGATTCGTATGGTTTCATGCTGGCGCTAAAAAACGCGGGCTATGAAGGGCGCATCAGCTTGGAAGCGGGCTGCGAGGATTTCGAGAAGGACGGGAAAGCTGCGTTTGCGGTGCTGGACGGGATTCGGAAGGCGATGTGAAGCAAGAAATCATTAAGCTGGAAAATACGGATAGTCTGCCGCAGAGAAAAACCATACGGAAACAAGGGTATGATTACAGTCAGGCGGGCGCGTATTTCATAACGATTTGCACGAAGGACAAAGCAAAGTTGCTATCAGATATCCGTAGGGGCGGGGCTCTGCTCCGCCCGCTTGGAATGATTGCTGACAATGAAATACGTCGTTTACCAGAACGGTATCCTGATTCAAATGTCTCTATCCCAATCTACGTCATCATGCCCAACCATATCCATATGGTCATTGTGATTGAGCGGGCGGAGCAGAGCCCCGTTATGCGGGCGGAGCAGAGCCCCGCCCCTACGGTGGGGGACATGGTTTGCGCGTTCAAGTCCATCACAACAAAAGCGATAAACAAGCAGGACAACGCACGAGGACGACAAATCTGGCAACGATCATATCACGACCGAATCATACGAAGCGAACAGGAATACGGAAAAATATGGCAATATATAGAAAACAACCCATTGTTCTGGGAACAAGATTGTTTCTATACAGAATGAGTCATTCATAAACATTAAAAATGTGTATCACAACGCCATCTTCAGAAAGCATTAAGTAATACAAGTGCAATTCTGAAGATGGAATACTTACGAACACAGATATCGGATGCCAGAATTACAACTGCGCGATATGGCAGTATACTCAACCGACAAGGATTTCACCCCAGCGCCACGTCGAGCACCATCATCAGCGCGAAACCGAGCGCCGCGCCGATCGTGCCAAGGTTGCTATGCCCGCCCTCCTGCGCCTCGGGGATCAATTCCTCGACGACCACATAGATCATCGCGCCCGCCGCGAACGCCAGAATATACGGGAGCACGGGCGTGACGAGGCTGGTGAGCGCGATGGTGATCGCCGCGCCGATGGGCTCGACCACGCCCGACAGCGCGCCATACAGGAAGGACTTGCGCTTGCCGATATGCTCCGCCAGCGGCAGCGATATGATCGCGCCCTCGGGGAAGTTCTGGATGGCAATGCCGACGGCAAGCGCGATCGCCCCGGCAAGCGTGATGCCCGCCGAACCGTTCGCAACACCCGCGAGCACCACGCCGACCGCCATGCCCTCGGGGATGTTGTGCAGCGTGACTGCCAGAATCAGCATGGCGGACTTTTCGAGCTTGGAATGCCGCCCCTCGGGCTTGTCCGAGCGAACGTGCAGGTGCGGGATCAGGCTGTCGAGCGCGAGCAGGAAGAAAATACCCAGCAAGAACCCGCACAGCGCGGGCAGCCATGACACCGCGCCCTGCCCCGCCGCCATGTCGATGGCGGGGATCAACAGCGACCAGACCGACGCGGCGATCATCACGCCCGCCGCGAACCCCAACAGCAGCCTTTGCAGCCTGTCGCCGATGCCCTTTTTCAGGAAGAAGACCATGCCCGCGCCCAGCACCGTGCCGGCAAGCGGGATCGTCAGACCGAGCCACAATTCCGTTTGCATTTGTGTTACAGCCCCCGGTTGTTGATAGGACTCCAATCGGTCGTGGGAAGATTGTTCATGACGGCGGGGTACGCGCCCGATTTCACGAGCGCGAAGCCCAAATCGCACGCGAGGTTCGCGCCGCCGCTGGGCACGACGACGCCCGAAACGCTCGCCTCGCCCGTCTCGCCCTCGGGCAGCACGCTCGCGACCAGCGGGAATTCGGTCTGGTATGCCGTCGTTTTCAGTTCGTCGTGCATCGAAACCTTGATCTCATACGCGCCGGGGTATACGCCGGTGAACAGATAGCGCCCGTACAGGTCGGTCGTCTGCTGGGCGACCATTGCGCCGTACTGCCAAAGCTGCACGGTCACGCCCGGAACGCCCGGTTCGCCGCCGTCCTGCATGCCGTTGCCGTTCTCGTCCAGCCACGCGAAATCGCCCAGCTTGCCGAGCGCGCCGATGCCCACGTCGAAGCCGTCGATATGCTCGCCCATCAACACCTGCGCGGTATCGCTGTAGACCAGATCGCCGTCGGCGAAGATGCGGCTGGCGCGCGTTTCGGTGTCCACCAAGCGCGCGTAGCGGTAGCCCTCGGGCAGCGCCGAGGTCAGCCGATAATTGCCCGGCACGAGCTTGTCAAAGCGGAACGCGCCCGTATCGCCCGTGACGACCGTCTGCTGGGCGTTCACGTCGATGCCCGCCAACGTGACCTGCAAGCCCGCCACGCCGTCCATCGTGCCGTCCATGCTCCAGAAGCTCCCCGACAGCGCGGCATAGCGCAGGATGCCCGTGTCCAGCGCCGTTACGGCATATTCGTTGGCGAGCGTCACGGCGATGCGCCACTCGCCCTCCACAAACGCCCCGGCATGCGCGCCGGACGGCACATGGTCTTCGGCAAGCGTCATGCGCATCTCATAATCGCCCGGAATCAGCGCCGGGAATTGGCAAACGCCTTGGCTGCTCGCGGCGGCGGCAAGCGTTTTGCCGCTGCGCGCGTCGTACAGGCGCACCTCCATGCCCTCGATGAACGGCTCGCCGTCCTGATACGCGCCGTCGTTGTTCAAGTCGTAAAACAGCCTGCACGTCAGCGCTGCGCGGTTGAGCGTGGGGATATCGGCGTTCAGCGCGCGCTGCCCTGCGGTCAAGGTGATTTCCGCGCTCGATTCGCTCGCGGCAACGGCGGGCAGCGGCGACGCGTCTGAGAACCCGAACGCCATGCCCTCGGGCAGCAAGCCCGACAGCAGGTATTCCGCAGGGCGCACGCCCGTGAACGCATACGCGCCGGAAGCGTCGGAGACCGCGTGGTATAAGTACCCCGTCGCCTCGGATTGCAGCGTCAGTTCCACGCCCTCCAGCGGCTCGTCGCCGCCGCCGAACGCGCCCGAGCCGTCCGCGTCAAAGTACGAAACGCCCGACAGCGTCGCGGTATAGACCGCCTGAAGCGGCGGCATCGCCTTTTCCTCGCCCACCGATACGGTGAACGGCGCGGTGACATAACCGCTTTCCTCGATGAACGGCTCGACAAACGCGGTATCGGCGGGCAGCTCGTAGCGCAGCGCGTATGTCCCGGGCAGCGCGCCCTTGAGGTAGAAATCGCCGTTTTCGTCGGTCGTCGCGACGGTGTGCTCCGACACCGGCTCGCCCGCCTCGGTCAGCAGCGTCAGAGCGACGTTCGGCATACCGCCGTCGTCCGTTTTCACCGAGCCGACGATCACGCCCGCCTTGAACGCGCCGCCGTCCACGCGCGCGACGCTCTGCCCCGGCGCGAGCGCGAGGGCTTCCGTTTCGCCGTACTCCGGCGTTTGCGCCGTCACCTTGTTCTCGACCTGCGCGCCCGTCTCGGAAGCGTCGGAGAACACATACGGGTCTTGCAGCAGGAAGCGCACAACGTGCGCGGCGGGAAGCAGGCTGGTGAAGGCGTATTCGCCCGCGCCATCCGTGACCGCCGTCGCCGCGACGTTGCCAAGCGCGTCCACCGCCTGCACGGTGAAGCCCGCCAGCCCCTTTTCGCCGCCGTTCATCACGCCGTCTTGGTTGAGGTCTTCAAAGAGCATGCCGCTGACGGACGCGGGGATCGTCACGCCCGCGCGAAGCGCCGTGTGCGCCGCGTGCGGGATGTCGATGTCCAGCGCGCACTCGCTCGCCGCCGCCCGCGTCACAAACTGGTTGCCGCCCTCGCCGCCCGCGACCGTGAACACCTGCCCGTCGGGCAGCGTGCACACCACGCTCGCGTTCCCGCCGCGAAGCACCGGGACGCTCGCCACGCCCGCGCCGTCGGACACAGCCGAAGCGATCTCCTTACCGTCGCGCAGCACGCGCACCGTCGCGCCAGCAAACGCGGGGTCATCCGCGTCCTGCATGCCGTCGGCGTTCCGGTCGATGAACAGCGTGACCGCCAGCGAGGTCGCGGGCATCACGCCGATATCGGCAAGCGTCGTCGTGCGCTCGACGGTGACGGACAATTCGACAGACTGCTCGCTCGCGCCGTCTGTCATCAAGTCGCCCTCGGGCGAGAACATGCTGCCCTCGGGCAGCGTCGCCGTGAGGCGGTACGCCCCCGGCTGCAAGTTTTCAAAGGAATATTTGCCATCGCCGCCTGTCATGACCGTGCGCGTAACGCCCAGCGACGGGCTTTCGAGCGTCATGCGCGCGTTGGCAAAGCCTATTTCATCCGCGCCCCGCACGCCGTCGAAATTCGTGTCCGCCCACGCACCGCCCGCCACCGCGCCCGTCTTGACCGCGCCGACGGCAAGCCCAACAGAGCCTTTCGCCGCGAGGTTGAAGGGCGCGGTGATGCCGGAATTAGAATCGGTCGGCGGCACGCAGTTGTAGAAGGTGTTGAGCTTCGCGCCCAGAGGGCCGATGACGTACATGCCCGGAAGCGTTACCGCCAGCCGGTACGTCGCGGGCGTGAGGTCGCGGAAGGTCACGATTCCGTCCTTGTTCGTCTTCGCTTCGGCGACGACCGCCGTACCGCCCTGCGGCGTTTCATACAGAAGCTGCACAACAACGTCGCGGATGAACGGCTCGGTGCTGAAGCGCCCGCCGTTAGCGTTCTGGTCTTCAAAGGCGATAAAGTTGATATACGACGTGGACTTCGTCGCGCCGACGTTCAGGCGCGTATCGCCCGCAGCGTCAAACAGCGCCGTGCGCCCGATGTTGCCGTCCGCCGGGAGCGCCGCGCTGTCCAGCCCGGGCATGGTGAAAATATGCTCCTTGGGCAGCGTGAGCGCGAGGAAATAGCGCCCGTCCGGCACGTCGGCAAACGTGAACGCGCCGTCCCGCGCCGTCGTGACGGCGGCGACCCGCTGCTCGTCCTCGCTCATCAGCGCGACCTCCGCGCCCGACACCAACCCTTCGGAGGGCTGATACAGGCCGTCTACCGATTTATCCAGCCAGACGACGCCGCCCACCGTCGCGGCGTGCGCCGAACAGACGCCCAGCGCCAGCAGGATCGCCGCCAGAAAAACCAGAATTGCTCCGCGCTTCATGCTCATGCCGCCTCCGTACCCAATCGTTTCATAACGCTTCCATGATAATGCAAGAAAAGCGCCCTGTCAATCTCGCGGGGCGAAATTTACAGAGCGCGGAAACGAATCGCAGTCAGAAGGGGCGGAGCAATCCCCCGCCCCCGTCACATCCTTTACCAGACCGGCTTTTCCCACAACACGACCGTGCCGCCGAGCGACTTTTGCACGTCGACAAGCCGCTGGTTGCGCGAGCCGCAAAACGTCAGCTCCAGCGAGCGCTGGTCTTGCAGGAACGGACCGTCCACCAGCACGTCGGTTTCGGCGAGCAGCGCGCGCGCGGCTTCGTCGCCGCACGACAGCAGTTTTTCGAGCGTATAGCCCGTATACGTCCAGACCGTCAGTCCGCGCTCGTGCGCGGCTTTCGCCAGCGCCGCGCACGCTTCCGCCTGCGCAAACGGCTCGCCGCCCGACAGCGTAACGCCCGAGAGCAAGGGATTCTTCGAGAATCGCGCAATCAATTCCTCGGTCGTCGTGATGTGACCGCCCGCAAAATCGTGCGTTTCGGGGTTATGGCAGCCGGGGCACGCGTGCGGACAGCCCTGCGTGAACACCGTGAACCGAAGCCCGGGACCGTCCACAATGCTGTCGTTGACCGTCCCCGCGATACGAATTTCCATGCGCCGCGCCCCTTATATGCTGTGCTTGACGCGGTCGCGCTCTTCCGAGCGCTTGGCGTTGTTGAAGCGGTCGAGCGTGCCGACCAGATAACCCGTGATGCGGCGGATGCGCTCGAACGGGCGGTCGCCCTCCTCGCGCCCGCACTGGGGGCACGTATCGCCGATGATGCCGTTGAAGCCGCAGACCGCGTCGCGGTCGACCGGGTGGTTGATTGAGCCGTAGCCCACGCCGGTATCGTGCATATAGCGCACGACCTTCTCGAACGCTTCCAGATTCTGGCTCGGGTCACCGTCCATCTCGACGTAGGTGATGTGCCCGGCGTTCGTGAGGTTGTGGTACGGCGCTTCCAGCCGGATCTTATCGAACGCGTCGATGGGGAAATACACCGGGATATGGAAGGAGTTGGTGTAATAATCCCTGTCGGTCACGCCGGGGATCTCGCCGAAGCGCTCCTTGTCCATGCGCACGAAGCGCCCGGACAGCCCTTCGGCGGGCGTGGCAAGCAGCGTATAGTTCATCTTGGTTTCGGCTGTCTTTTTGTCAAGGAAGGAGCGCATCGCGCCGATGATCTCCAGCCCCAGATTCTGGCTTTCCTCGCTCTGCCCGTGATGCTGCCCGCGCAGCGC
Organism: uncultured Oscillospiraceae bacterium; assembly: GCA_964512175.1. GTDB lineage: Bacteria > Bacillota > Clostridia > Christensenellales > Aristaeellaceae > CAZEIC01. The sequence continues at coordinate 41,845 of CAZEIC010000007.1, forward strand.
GACCAGCGCTTCGGCAAGCCCGATGAAGCCGACCGACAGCGTGCCGTGCTTGAGCACCTCGCGCACCTCGTCGTCCCAGCCGAGCTTTTCGGAGTCGATCCACACGCCCTGCCCCATCAGGAACGGGAAGTTACGCACCTTTTTGCGCGCGATGATTTCAAAGCGCTCCATGAGCTGGTCGCAAACCAATTCGAGCTTGCGCTCCAGTTCCTCGAAGAACCACTGCACGTCGCCGCCCGACTGGATGGCGATGCGCGGCAGGTTGATGGACGTGAACGACAGGTTGCCCCTGCGCGGCGAAATCTCGCGCTCGGGATCGTGCGCGTTGCCGATGACGCGCGTGCGGCAGCCCATGTACGCGACCTCGGTCT
>CAZEIC010000007.1:42237-47477 GCA_964512175.1 uncultured Oscillospiraceae bacterium
GTACAAATCATAATTCGGGTCGCCGGGGTTGAAGTTCACGCCCTCTTTGACGCGGAAGATCTGAATCGGGAAAATCGGCGTTTCGCCGCGCCCCAGCCCGGCTTCCGTCGCCTTCAAAAGCTGCTCCATGACCAAGCGCCCCTCGGGGGACGTATCCGTGCCATAATTAATGGAAGAAAACGGCACTTGCGCGCCCGCGCGGGAGTTCATGGTGTTGAGGTTGTGGATCAGCGCTTCCATCGCCTGATACGTCGCCTTGGTGATTTCGCGCACGGCATATTTCTGCGCAAAGCCGATGATGGAGAGCGTCGTCGCCTCGTCGGTATACTTGGCGAGCTTCTCGCCCAAGCGCTGCGTGAACGCCTCGGTCGGCTCCATCTGCGGCTTTTCGCCGATTTCGGTTTCGATATCGGCAAGCATGCCCGCGGCGACTTCGGGCGCGTCCTCCACGTCGGCGCGGCATTCCAGCGCGCGCGCGAGGTTGTCGCGGAAGCGCTTGACGAACGTCTTGCGCACGCCGGGCGCCATGCCGTAATCAAAGCTGACGATGGACTGCCCGCCGTGCTGGTCGTTCTGGTTCGCCTGAATGGCGATGCACGCCAGCGCCGAATAGCTGTAAATGTCCATCGGCTCGCGCAGCACACCGTGCCCCGTCGAGAAGCCGTCCTTGAACAAGTCCAGCAGGTCGATCTGGCAGCAGGTGGTTGTCAGCGTCAGAAAGTCCAGATCGTGGATGTGGATATCGCCCTCGCGGTGCGCCTGCGCATGCTTGGGGTTGAGCACGTACATATCATAGAACTGTTTCGCGCCCTCCGAGCCGAACTTGAGCATCGCGCCCATCGCGGTGTCGCCGTTGATGTTGGCGTTCTCGCGCTTGATATCGGAATCGACCGCGTCCTTGTACGCGATGTCCTCGAAAATCCGCATCAGGCGCGTGTTCATCTCGCGCACGCGGCTGCGCTCGGCGCGGTAGAGGATGTACGCCTTGGCGGTGCGCACAAAGCCTTTGTCGATGAGCACGCGCTCGACGGTGTCCTGCACTTCCTCGACCGTCGGCGTGGTGCTGATGCCTTCGTTGTTCTCGATTTCGCGCTCCACCTGCTGGGACAGCGCGCGCGCCGTCTCCTCGCCCTTGAGGCTGCCCGAGGCGATGAACGCCTTCATGATCGCCTGCTCGATCTTGCTCCTGTCAAACGGCATCACGCGGCCGTCGCGTTTTTTGATTCCGGTAATCATATGGATGTCCCTTTCCGGCGTCGCCTGTAAAAGAAATTGCACCCCATTATATGAGGTGCTGTGCGCGTTGTCAATACCATATCTTGAAGATTTCTTGCTCTCTTTTACTACATATTGTGGTCGTCAGCCGTCAATCCAAGACGATGCAAGGGTTTTTCTCGTTTCGGCGGAAGATGGAAAACTTGCCGCCGATGACCTGCACCGGCTGCGCGTGCACGCGCTCGCAAAGCGTCTGGCACGCCTCGCGCGCCGACAACGGCGCGTTTGGCAGCACCGCGCACTTGATGAGCTCGCGCGCCTCGAGCGCGTCGTAGGCTTCCTTGCAGACCGCGTCCGTCACGCCGTCCTTGCCGATAAAGAGCACCACGGGCAGGGGGTTGCACAGCGAGCGAAGGCTCGCGCGCTGCTTGCCGGTCAATTCCAAATCAATGTTCTCCTTATTCTACGAAATCAAATTCCATGTCGGCGACGCGCACGGTGTCGCCCTCGCCCGCGCCCGCCTTGCGCAGCGCCTCGATCACGCCCGAGCGCCTGAGCGTCTTGTGGAACCAGCGCATGCTTTCCTCGTCGTCGAAGTTCACGCTGTCGATCAGGCGCTCGATGGACGCGCCCGAAACGACGTACACAGCGCCGTCTTTTTGGATCTCAAACCCGCCGCGTTCGCGCGATACGTCGAGCTCCTCTTCCTGAAACGCGGTCGGCGGCGGCAGCTCGGACAGCCTGCGCGACACCGCGTCCATCAGCTCGTCAAAGCCCTGCCGCGTCGCGGCGCTCACGGCGTACACCGGGATATCCGGGATGTGCGCCTTGAGCCGCGCGAGGTTGTCCTCCGCGCCGGTGATGTCCATCTTATTGGCGGCGACGATCTGCGGGCGGCTCGAAAGCGCGCCATACTGCGAAAGTTCGCGCATGATCTGGTCATAATCGGCGACCGGATCGCGATCCTCCGAGCCGGAAATGTCCACGACATGCAGCAGCAGCCTTGTGCGCTCGACATGCCGCAGGAAATCATACCCCAAGCCCGCGCCCTCGCTCGCGCCCGCGACCAGCCCGGGGATATCCGCCATGACGAAATCCTGCCCGTGCCTGCGCACCATGCCGAGGTTGGGAACGAGCGTGGTGAAGTGGTAATTGGCGATCTTGGGGCGCGCCGCCGTCACGACCGACAGGATCGTGCTCTTGCCGACGTTCGGATACCCGACCAAGCCCACGTCCGCGATGGTTTTGAGCTCCAGCACGAACTCGCGCGCCTCGGTCTTGATGCCGGGCTTGGCGAAGTTGGGCGCTTGACGCGTGGGCGTGGCAAAGCGCGCGTTGCCAAAGCCGCCGCGCCCGCCGCGCAGCAGCGTCATCCTGCGCCCCGCCTCGTACATGTCCGCGACGACCGCGTCCGTCTCCTTGTCGCGCACGACCGTGCCCACCGGCAGCTTGATTGTGAGCGCCGCGCCTGCCTTGCCCGAGCCGCGCGCCGCCTTGCCGTCCTCGCCGTTTTCGGCGGCGTACTTGGCGCGGTAGCGGAAATCGAGCAGCGTGTGCATGTTCTCGTCAGCAAGCAGGATAACGTCGCCGCCGTCGCCGCCGTCGCCGCCGTCCGGCCCGCCGTTTAATACGAACTTTTCTCTGTGGAAAGACACGCAGCCGTTGCCGCCGTTGCCAGCCTTGGCGGTCATGGGCGCGCGATCGACGAATAACGCCATTACAGCGCGATCTCCTTGTGCGCTTCGGCGGAATCGTAAATCGCCTGCATCATTTTGGCGGTGATGATCACCGTGTCGATGTGCGACGCGAGCTTCTCGCCCGTCTGCACGCAGCGGACGAAGCTGTCGATTTCCTTCTGGAACATGTCGCCCAGCTCAAAATCGGGCGTATAGGATACGAGCGCGTCATGCTCGGCGGTGTAGAGCGTGAACTTTCCGCCGTAATCCAAGCGGATGCCCGCCTTGTCGCCGATGAAGTCGATGTAGGTTTCGTTCACGCCGATGTTCTGCGCCCACGCGCCGTGCACGGTGATGACGGGCCCCGATGTGCGCACGATCGCCGTCAGCGAGTCGTCCACGTCGTACACGCCGTCCAGCTTGCGCGGACCCGCCCACATGCTCTTGCAGGTGTACCCCGCGATGTCCTTGCCGAGCTTGCAGAACGTTTCGCCCGAAACCGTCTTGGCGACCGGATCGCCCGTGCAATACATCACGATGTCCAGATAGTGCACGCCCCAGTCGATCAGCGCGCCGCCGCCGGCGATAGCCTTGGTCGTGAACGCGCCGCCCAGCCCCGGAATCGACCGATGCGCGCGGAAGGAGGCGTACACATGGTACACTTCGCCCAGCCGACCCTCGTCGATATACTGCTTGATTTTGCGGACGCTCTCGTTGAAGCGGTTGACCACGCCGATGTTGAGCGTCTTGCCCGTCTCGTGCTGCGCCTGCTGCATCAGCAGCGCTTCCGGATAGGTGCGCGCGGCGGGCTTTTCGCACAGGACATGCTTGCCTGCGCGCAGCGCGTCGATGGTGATCGGCGCGTGCACGTTGTTGGGCGTGCAGACCGACACCGCCTCCACCTCGGGGTCATTGATGACGTCATGATAGTCGACCACCGCGATGCCGCAGCCGTATTTCTCGACCGCCGCCTGCGCGCGCTCGGGGATGATGTCGCAGAAATACTTGATTTCCGCCGTTTCGTTCTTCATGTACGCCGGGATGTGCGCGGCATTGGCAATCGTACCGCAGCCGATAACGCCGATCTTCATAGCCGTTTCTCCTTCAAAAGAATTCCAGATGATTATAGCACACAAGCGCCGCGAAATACAACCGCAAAAGAAGGAAAACACGCGGAGAGAGCGAATATATGTTTTCATCATTCTATGCGGAAAGGGAGTTATTCACAAATGGAAAAAAATGACAAGCAACAGGCGCTGGAGATCATGACGGCGCGGTTTCAGAAGGACTCGCTGATCTCGGTCGCGACGGTCTTCGAGGGCAAGCCCTACGTGCGCACGGTGGACGGCTACTACAAAGACGGCGCGTTCTACACCGTCACCTACGCGCTCTCTGGCAAAATGCAGCAAATCAAGGTCAATCCCGAAGTCGCGGTCTGCGGCGAGTGGTTCACCGGGCACGGCATCGGCGAAAACATCGGGTATGTGCGCGACGAAAAGAACAAGGAGATCATGGCGGAAGTGCGCAAGGCGTTTGCCGCATGGTATGACAACGGGCACACCAACGAAGACGACCCCAACACCTGCCTCCTGCGCGTGCAGCTGACGGACGGCGTCCTCATGGCGGAGGGCAAGCGGTACAACATCGACTTTACCAAGGACTGATCCATGCCCGAGCTGAAGCACACGCAGGCAAAGCGCCTGCATGCGAGCGTGGCGGCGCACGCGGGCGAAGCCGCGGCGGACGCATTGCTGGCATCCCTACCGCTTTCCGCGTCGCCCAGTGAAAAGCAAAAGGCGGCGTGGGCGCGCGCGGCGTGCGAGGCGCTGGAAAGCGAGATGGACGACGGCGCGGCGGCGATCCGCAAAGGCTGTCGCTGCAAGCCTTCGCCCGCGAACGTCAAGGCGCTGCGCGCGCTGTGGGAAGCGTGCGGCGACATGAAAGCCTTCGCCGAGCAGGCGACCAAACAGGCAGACGGCGCGTTCACGTCGAGTACAAAGACGGCGCGCTGGCGCTCTGCTATCCGCGCTGCTACTGCGCGTTCATCAAGCACGCCGAAACGCCGCCGCCCGCGCTCTGGTGCTCTTGCTCGCTGGGCTACGCCGAGGACATGTTCTCGCAGGTGTTTTCGCGCCCAGTGACCGCGGCGCTGCGCAAGAGCGTCGCGCGCGGCGACGACCGCTGCGAGATCGTACTGTGTACGCCGTCGCGCGCGTTCGACAAATAAAGCAGGGCAATCGCTTACGAAAAAGAATAAAATCGCGGTTAGCGATTTTCACTAGATTTTCGGGGGTATCGGGGGCGAAGCCACCGATTCATTCCGCAGAACCGGCTTTGCCGGTTCGAGGA
>CAZEIC010000008.1:0-673 GCA_964512175.1 uncultured Oscillospiraceae bacterium
CCTGACGAAGCTGATCCATATTGTCGATATGCTCCATCCATTTGCTGTCGACGACGCGCAGGAGGATTTCGCGCTCGATATGCGTATAGATATCGGCGCCGAACTCATTTATGCGTGCTTCTCTCCGAGCGAGAGCGGCTTTTGCAGCAGCAGCCGCGCAAGGCACAGCCGCGTCAATTCGCCGCCCGAAAGCAGCTCCGCCGGCTGGTCGTGCTGGCGCTTTTGAAAGCCCAAGCCCGCGAGCACGCCCTGTATCGACGAGCGCCACGCGTACCCGCCCGCCTCCTCGAACGCCTCCGACAGCCGCGCGTATTCGTTCCCGAGCCGCGAAAGCGCGCCCTCGTCCCGCGCCATTTCGTGCTCGATGTCGCGCATGCGCGCCTCCATCGCGAGCACCGGCGCGAACACGTCCTCCAGCTCGCCGATCACGGTGTTGCCCGGGGTCACGGAGATCGCCTGCGACAGATACCCGATTTTCATGCCCTTATTGAGCGCGATCGTGCCGCCGTCGGGCGTAAGCTCGCCCGTCAATATGCGCAGCAGCGTCGTCTTGCCCGAGCCGTTCACGCCGACCAAGCCCATGCGCTGCCCGTCCTGCAGGGTAAAGGACACGTCGCGCAGCACGACGTTCACGCCGAACGCCTTTTGAACGTGCTGCACCGACAGGATGATC
>CAZEIC010000008.1:683-13988 GCA_964512175.1 uncultured Oscillospiraceae bacterium
TACGACCTTGTTCAGGATGATCATGCGCTTCCCTCCATCGCCGCAAGGTCGCGCACGGCGGCGCGCACGTCCTCCTTGGGCAGCCCGCCGAGCGTCAGCGCCATCTCCTGAAGCGGCAGCAGCGACGCCATCATCGCCTTGCACGCCGGGATCAAATCGCCGTCGCCCTCGGCGGCGTGAAACGCCGCGTCCTCCATGCGGTCGTAGCGCTCGGCGGCGCGGTAAAACGCCGCGCACGCCAGCCACTCCCCGGGCGACGGCTCGCACAGATCGGTCAAATCCTCCAGCCGCGTCCAGCGCCCGCGCGCGAGCGCAGGCTCGCCGGACAGCGAGCAAAGCAGGCGCATGGCGCGCGCGTACAGCGCGGTCTTCTCGTCCTCGTCCATGCGCACGGCGCACGCGGCGCGCACGTATAAAATCTCGCTCATGATGAACCGCGCGCGCGGCGTGGTCAGCGACAAAAGCGTCTCGTCCGATACGGCGAGCGCCGCGGTCAACGGCATGCCGCAGTATTCTTCGCTGATTTTGGACAGCTCCGCCGCCTGCTCGCGCTCGTCGAGCATTTCGCCCAGCTTGCGCATCATGTCGCCCATCATTTCGATCATGCGCAAAATATAGTCGTCCTGAAAATTCATGCGGTATCACTCCTGCCAAAAAAGGAGCTGACAACAAGCGTCAGCCCCTTTGGCGGTCTTGTAAAGGCTGCGCCTTTACGCCACGAACAGCATCACCAGCGCCAGCGCGATGAACACGCCCGCCGATACCTTCGTCGCCAGCGCGAGCTTGCCCTCGAAGGACTTGTTCTTGTTCTTGCCGAAGAACGTTTCGCTTCCGCCCGCGATCGCCGACATGCCGTCCGACTCAGACGACTGCAAAAGCACCGTCACGATCAGCACCAGCGACGACAGGATGAGGCAAATGTTCAAAACCAACTGTAAGGCAGTCATAAAATACACCCTCCTTGAAGTCAACGCATGCTATCATACCATAGAACGCGGGGAAATACAAGCGGAAATTCAAGCGGCGCGCCCGTCACTTCCCCTGCGAGCTTTCCAGCATCGTATACGCCGCTTCCTCCATGTCCACCGACACCGACAGCCGCAGCGTGCGCGCGGCGTCGTCATGCGCGCAGGAAAGCGTCTGGTACGCCGTCAGCCCCTCGGGCACGGTCTCGCCCGCGAACGCCGTTTCGGTGACGGGCGACTGCAGCTTCAGCGTGAAGCCGTTTTCCGTTTCCTCGCCGCCCGCGAGCAGCGCGAGCGCGCGCGCCTTTTCCTTGGCGTACTCCGCCTCGGGCAGCGCGTACTCCACCGAGATATCCAGATAGTAATACGGATAGAAGAAATACCCGAACTTATAGGAATACTGCGCGTCCTCGGGCACGGTTTCGGGCAGCAGCGCGGGCAGCTTTTCAACCGCCTCCGCCGCTACGTCGTCCAGCGCCATATACTTTTGCGTGTCGGCGCACAGCGACTCAAACGGCGGCGCGACCGTCGTCATGTTGCCGTAGCCAAAGCCCATGACCATGCACAGCACCAGCGACACGACCGAAAACACGATCCAGCCCTTGCGCTTGCGCTTGATGGTGACGACCAGCGGCCAGACAAGCAGCAGCGGCAGCGCGACCGCCACGCCGAGGAACAGCGCCAGCCATTGCGGGTTGTGCAAATGCGGAAACCGGAACATCGTCAGCATGTACCGGATGAACGTATATTGCACCGTGCCGTACAGAAGCGCCACGAACGCGCCCAGCCCGATCAGCAGGATTTTCAGCGGGCTTCCGTACGATTTGCCGCGCGGTCTGGGACCGCCCAATCTGTTCATCCGAACGTCCTCACCGGCAGCACGAGGTAGGTGTACTGGTTGCCCTCCACCGGGCAGACAAGGCACGGGCTGACGTTCGTGTTAAAGCGCATGGCGAGCTCGTCGTCCTCGATGTTGCGCAAAACGTCCGCCAGATACCGGGAATTGAAGGAGATCGCCATTTCGTTGCCCGAAAAGTCGATAGACAGCGTTTCGTCCGCCTCGCCGCGCTCGGCGACCGAAGTGATCTTCATTTCCTCGGGCGCAAGGTGCATGCGCAGCAGGTTGTTTTTGCCCTCGCGCGCCATCAGCGCCGCGCGCTCAACCGCCTCGGCAAACGGCGCTCTGCGCACGCGGATCTCGGTCTGCCACGACACCGGCATGATCTGCCGGTAATTGATGTATTCGCCCGTGAGCAACGTCGAGAACACGCGCGTGTTTTGGAAGCTCGCCATCATGTAAACGCCCGAGCAGACGATCTGCACTTCGTCCTCGGTGTCGGGCAGCATGCGCCCAAGCTCGGCAATCACGCGGCCCGGGATGACCGCCTCCATCGCGTCCGTGCCCTCGGGCAGGCTGTGGCTCGCGTAGATCCTTTGCAGCGCCAGCCGGAAGCCGTCCAGCCCGACGAGCCGCGTTTCCTCGTGCGCCGTTTCCATCAGGCAGCCCGTCAGGATCTTGCGCGTTTCGTCGTTGGAGATGGCGAAGGTGATTTTGGAGATCGCGTCGCGCAGCTTGTTTTGCGGCAGCACGGTCGCAAACCCGCCCTGCACCTGCGCCACGTCCGGGAAATCCTCGGCATCCATGCACGCCATGCTGGTGCGCGAGCCAACGCCCGTGATCAGGCAGCGCGCGCCGTCCTTGACTTGCAGCGTCACCTGCCCCGAGGGCAGCTTGCGCGCCAGATCGCCAAAGAGCTTTGCGGGCAGCAGCGCGCAGCCGTCTTCCTCGATTTGCGCCGGAATCAGCGTCTTGATCGTCATTTCGCCGTCCGTGCAGGTCAGCAGCAGCCCGTCCTCCATCGTTTCCAGCAGCACGCCGTCGTACACCTGCCGAATCGGGCGTACCGACAGCGCGCGGCTCACCATGCTCATGCCGAAATTGAGTTCCGTGGCGTCCAGCTGTATGCGCAAGCGGCTCACTTCCTTTACCTTGTCGTAGTAGGAATATATTCGTAGTAGTAGTAGTAGGGGGTGTGGATACTGTGGAAAACGCGGTTTTCGTCAGATATCGCCTGCATTTTCGCTCGGGAGAAGCTGTGGATAACCAGCGTAGTTATCCACAATTCCTCCGCGGCTTCGGGCGGCATTCCGGCAAACGCGCCCTTCCAAGCGCGCCGCGCTCGCGAACCGTTCGCGCGTATCCGCGCCGACGCGCCCGTTATCCACCATTCTATGCACACATTGGAGAAATTTAGAACGCCCTCTGGACAACGCTCCACGAAAACTGTGGATAACTCCGCAAACGGTTGGTTTATCGGGATAAGTTATCCACAGGGATTACAGCAAGCTCGCGGCGGCGCGGTCCAGCAGGATGGTCGCGTGCGGATGCGTGCGCAAAATCGACGCCTGCACCTGCGGGTTGATGTCGTTCAACACCGCTTCGCGGATCGCCTGCGCCTTGTCCTCGCCCATCGCCAGCAGCACGACCTCGCGCGCCGCCATGATGCCGCCGATGCCCAGCGATATCGCCTTGCGCGGCACGGCGGCTTCGCTCTCGAAGAAACGGCGGTTGGCGTCGATGGTGCTCTTTGTGAGCTGTACGACCTGCGTGCCGTAGACCATCGTTGCGCCTGGCTCGTTAAAGCCGATGTGCCCGTTGCGGCCAATGCCCAGCAGCTGCATGTCGATGCCGCCCGCCGCGGCGATCGCCGCGTCATAGCGCCGGCATTCGGCGGCGAGGTCGGGCGCGTTGCCGTCGGGCAGGAAGCTTTGCTTGAAATTGACGTGCGCAAAGAGGTTGTCGTGCATAAAGGCGTGATAGCTGCATTCGTGCGTTTCGGGCAGCCCGCAGTATTCGTCGAGGTTGTAGCTCACGCAGCTGGAAAAGTCCAGCAGCCCCGCCTTGTGCCATTCGATAAGCTGTTTGTAGCAGCCGATGGGCGAAGAGCCCGTCGCCAGCCCGAGCACGCTGTTTGGTTTGCGGATGATTTGAGACGCGAAGAGCATCGCCGCCGCGCGCCCTACCTGCTCCGCGCTTTCGTATACATGTACCTGCATAAATGCCTCCTGAATCACATTGTTTTCCAAGAATAATGATATCACAAAACGTGAAAAACCGCAATCTTTATATGGAAAGAGGGAATAGGAAAAAGGGATTAGGGAATAGTGGAACGAGGAAGGCGGCGGGCAAGCGCCGCGCCCCGTCCTACGTTCCCCTTGTCCCTAATCCCTATTCCCTCTACGTATTAGCCCTGTGGAACTTGCAGCAGCGTCGCGGGGAGCGCTGTCAGCGTCGTTTTGAGCGTCGTCAGAAGCTGGTCGAGGTAGGTTTTGAGCGACTGCGCGTCCATGAGGTCGATGCGCGCGGCGTTTGCCGCTTCCGACGCGACGACCGTCCACGGCGCGGCGGTGCGCCCGGTGAGGTTGGCGCGCAGCGTCGCGCCCGTCTGCAGGTCGGACAGCGAAAGCTCGCCCGTCATGCTGATGGCGGCGCGCTTGGCGGAGCCGGACTGCATCGCGAGCTTGCAGGAAAGCGACAGCGCGTTCCACGTATCGCCCTCCAAGGGCTTTAGCACCAGCGTGATCTCGCGCTGGCGCGCGCACAGATCGGCGACCGAGTCGAACGTTTCCGCGCCGTCGTTGATGTACAGGCTGTAGCCCGCGCGCAAGGGCGCTTGCGCCGTCTGCGCGTCGCCGACTTGGAAGCCCTCGTCGGGCGACGGCTCGCGCGTCAGCGTCGCTTCGCCCGACAGCAGCGTTTCGCCCGGATCGCCCGCGTCGGAGCGCGCGGAAATCTCAAACAGCGCGCCGTTTTGCGAGGTTTCGTATTGCTTTTTCAGTTCGCCCGAAACCGTCGTCAGCGTCGCGCCGTCCTCGCCCGTCGTCTGCCGGACGGACAGCGCGCGCAGCGCCTGTCCCTCGGCGAACGGGAACGTGACGTCCGAGAGCACGAGCGTGCCCTGCGCGTCAAAATCGCGCTTGATGGCGATATCGCCAGACAGCGCCAGCGAATCGAGCGTGGCAAGGAACGTCGGCAGCATGCCGGGCTGGAGGTACGCGGCGGTTTCGCGCGCGGTGAAGCGCTCGGCGAGCAGCGCCAGCAGCGCGTCGTCGGCGTACACGTCCACCAGCGTTTGCTTGGTCTGCGCGATGAACGCCGCCGCCGGGATGACGACGGTCGAGGCGGTCAGCGTCTTGCCGTCGCCTTGCACGACCTGCACCTTGGTGTACCCTTGCACGAACAGCCCGAGCTTGGTCAGGTACGGCGAGAGCGCGGTTTCCAGCCGCGTTTTGTAGGCTTCGTCGGCGCTGTAGAGCCGCAAAAGCGCGGGGAGCAGCGCGGGCCACTCGCTGTCTGACTGCGAGAGCGCGCGCTCGAGCACGCCGGAATCCTTCTCAAACGCAATCGCGCTCCCGGAGAGCAGCGCGCTTTGCAGCGTGTATATATCGCCGCGCTCGACGAGCTGCAGAAGCGGCGTTTCGCTGCCGCCCGCCGAAAGCGTCGCCTGCGCGACGGTCGCGGCGCTTGCGCCCGTGGTGCGGATGTAGGTGACGGGCACTTTGATCACCGAGAGCGCGAGCTTGAGGGAGGCGAACGTCGCCGCGTCCAGCGAGGCGAGCGCGTCGCCCGTCGCCGTGAAGGCGATCTCGCCTCGGAAGCCCGAGCCAGCCGCAAGCTGGCGCTCCAGCTTTTCCTCGAGCGTGTAATCCAATGTCGCGGCGGCGGCGGGCAGCGCCGCCAGCAGCATCACCGCTGTGAGCATGAGCGCGAGCACTCGTTTCATTTCCGTTCCTCCTCATCGGCGACGAGCCATTCGTCGCCCTCGTTGATGGCGGGCGCAAGGTCGCTTTCCAGCCATTCCTCATGCCCGAATGCGTGCAAAAACGCCAGTTTGTCTGCGTCCGGCAGCGCGGAGAGCACCGCGAGCCCCGCGCGCGCGGCGGCGAACGTCAGCGATTCCTCGCCCATCGTGGGCGGCTGCGCGCTTTTTGCCCACGTTGGCAGCGCGTCGGGGGCGATTTCCAGCGTGACCGTGCCCGAGAGCGTGGTCGTCGAGCCCGTCTTGCGCGCGACCGTCGCCGTGCCGCCGCCCGCGCCGTCCTTGACGGACACGTCGGGCTTGACGGTGTACACGGTCTTTACGCCGCCCGCCGTGTTTTCGACGCGCACCGTGCCCGTCCAGCGCTCCGTCCCGGTCGAAAACGCGTTCTTGAGCGACACGGAAACCGCGCCGCTGGTCTTCACGCCGTCCAGCGCGCGCGACCACGTTACGTCGGTTTCCAGCCTGTTTTGGCTCTTGCCGAGCGTGGTGTCGCTGGTGATGACGAGCTTGAACGTGTTGCGCCCCGATACGGCGGGAAGCTGGACGGTGATGTTCACGCCCTTGTCGCGCTTGACGCAGAAGAAGATCTGCGCCTTGCGCGCGTCCTGCCCGGCGCGCGCGATATCGCCCACGAACTTCATGCCCAGCGTCAGCCCGTCCTTGTCCACATAGCGCGAGAACTCCGCCTCGCTCTCGAACGTCAGCGAGCGCAACAGCGCGCTCGCGCGCTCGTACTGCTCCGAGCCCTCGGGCAGCACGGCGGTCAGCGCGCTTTCGATGTTTGCGCAGACCTCCTGCCAGACCGCAGTCATGTCCTCGGCGGGCAGCGCGCACACGTCCTTCTGGCTCGCCGTGCCGACGCGGCGGATGACCGTCGAGGTGTAGAGCGTCTTGCGGTACGCCGCGAGCGGCTCGAAAATGCCGTCATACAGCGCGGCGAGCGCCGCATGCAGGCTGTCTTCCGTGATGAAGGCGGGCGCGGTGGGCGAAACGTTGTAATAGGTCGGCTCGCCGCCCGAAATCAGCGCCGCCACGCCGCCTGATTCGGCGTAGGAAAGCAGGTCGCTCCCGGCGCTTTGCAAAGACAGCGCCGCGCCGTCAGCGGCAGATACGAGCGTCGCCTTCAGCCCCGAGAGCCACGCGCGCACCGAATCGGGCATGGTCGTGAGCTTGTCAAGCGCGACCGTCGCGGTGATTTGCGCGCCCGAGCGCGACAGCGCCGCGTATTCGGGCGAGAATTCCGCCGCCGCGCAGCCCGCGAGCAGCAAAAGCGCCAACATGAGCGCCGCGATTTTCCGAATCAAAGGGTTCACCGTCCTTCCACGCCTATATAACGCGCTTTGCGCGCGCTTTCATGCAAGCAAATTTCCACGCATATCCTGTGCCATGAGAAACCGTCTGCCCGGTTTTGCCCGCGCGCTCGTCGTCGGCGCGCTGATGGGCGTGATGATCGCGCGCCCCGCGCCCTGCGCGCGCGCCGCGCTGGCTGCGCTCACCGCGTGGGCGACCGCCGTCGTGCCGTCTTTGTTTCCGATGCTCGCCTGCGCGCTGATGCTCGCGGGCGGGGGCGGAAAGCCGGCTGCGTGCGCGGCGCTCGCGCTGCTGACCGGCTCGCCCGGGGGCGCGCGGCTGCTGGCGAGCGTGCAGCCCACGGGGCGGACGCTTGCGCGCCTTGCCGCCGTGACGGGCGTGATGAGCCCGGGGTTTTTGCTGGGCACGGTCGCGCAGTGGCTGGGCGATAGCCGCGCGGGCATGCCGATGCTGCTGGCGCACTGGCTGGCGGCGCTCGTCGTGGGCGCGTGCGCGGGCGGGCGGCAGCAGGTCGCCAAGACGGCGGCTGCGCGGGCGCTGATCCCGCGCGTTTCCCCCGGCGAGGCGCTTGCGCAGGCGGCGGCCGCCATGCTGCCCATCGCGGGATACATGGCGCTGGCAAGTATCGCGGGCGTGCTGCTGTCCGCCGCGTTGTCGGGCGCGGCGCTGGCGGTGGCGCTGTGCGCGTGCGAGGTCGCATCGGGCGTGTCTGCGCTTGCGCGGCTGCCGCTGCCGCTTGCCGCGCGCGCGGCGCTTGCCTGCGCGGCGTGCTCGTTTGGCGGGCTGTCCATCCTCGCGCAAAACGCCGCGTACCTCGCGCCGCTGGGCGTGAAAACGCGGCGGCTGCTTTGCTACCGGCTTTCGCAGGCGGCGCTGTCCGCGCCCGTTTGCTGGGCGCTGTGCCTGTTATACAAGCTGTAGCGCGGGCTGCGCGTTGAGCGAGAGCGCCGCCAGCTCGCCGCGCATCAGCCGGAAATACGCCGCCGAGCCGATCATCGCGGCATTGTCCCCGCAGAGCGACAGCGGCGGCATGTACAGCGTTATGCCCTCGCGCGCGCACAGCCGTTCCATCTCGGCGCGCAAGAAGGAGTTTGCCGATACGCCGCCCGCCAGCGCGAGCTTTCGCGCGCCCGTGTCGCGCGCCGCGAGCAGCGTTTTGTCGCACAGCGCCGATACGACCGCTTTCTGGAAGCACGCCGCCATGTCCTCCGGGCGGTAGCGTTCGCCGCGCGCCGAGAGCGTGTGCTCGAGGTTGATAAACGCCGTTTTCAGCCCCGAAAAGCTTAAGTCGTACTTGCCCTCGATTTTCGAGCGCGGCAGCTTGTAGCGGTCGGGATCGCCCGTTTTCGCGAGCTTGTCGAGCAAGGGACCTCCGGGGTACGGCAATTTCAGCACGCGCGCCGCCTTGTCAAACGCCTCGCCCGCCGCGTCGTCCTGCGTGCGCCCGAGCAGGCGGTACGCGCCGTAATCGGCGACTTCCAAGATGTGGCTATGCCCGCCCGACGCGACCAGACAAAGGAACGGCGGCGAAAGCTCCGGGCTGGCGATGAAGTTCGCGCTGACGTGCCCCTCGATGTGGTTGACGGCGACCAGCGGCTTGCCGAGCGCCAGCGCCAGCCCCTTGGCGCACGACACGCCGATCAGCAGCGCGCCGACCAGCCCTGGCCCGCAGGTCACGGCGAGCGCGTCGATATCGGACAGCGTCATGCCAGCCTCGGATAGCGCCAAATCGACGACGCGATCCACCGCGTCGACGTGCGCGCGCCCGGCGATCTCCGGCACGACCCCGCCGTAGAGCGCGTGCAGGTCGATCTGCGAAAACACGGCGGCACCCAGCACGCGCCGCCCGTTTTCCACCACGGCGGAGGCGGTCTCGTCGCACGAGGACTCGATGGCAAGCACGCGCACGGCGGCTTGCTGCTGCAGCGCGGGGAGCTTTCGCTCGCAAAGCTGTTGATACGTCACGTTCTTTTCTTCCTTATGATGATGATGGCGGCGGCGCAGACCGCGCAGACGGCGGCGCAGAGGAGCGCCAGCGCCAGCGCGCATTCGCGGAAAAACGGCTCGGGCATCAATTGAATGAGCAGGTCGGTGCGCGGGTCGAGCAGCCAGAGGTCGTTGGTGAACAAAAGCCGATGGAACGCTCCGAAAAAGCGGTAGAAATCCAGCGTTGCGGCGGCGCAGCAGAGCGCCAGCGCCCCGCCCGCCATCCCGAGCGCCGGGAGCGCCTTGTTTAGCAGCGCCTTGCGCGCAAGGAACGCGAGCGCCGCCGAAAGCAGCAGGCAGACAAGCCCGACCGGCAGCGCCAGCGCTATCAAACGCCGCACGTCGGCAAGGTGCAAAAGCTCGTAATCGTGATACGCGCTCCCGATCTGCGGCGTGTCCGAAGCGCCGCGAAAATACGAAGACAGCGCCGAAGACAGCGCGCCGTACTCGTCCGCGTCCAGCCCCGCTTCGGCGTGCTTTTCCATGAGGCGTGTCAGGTAGGAAGCGCTCGTCGCCATCCCGCGCGCGCAAAGGCACGCCGCGCCGAAAAACAGCAGCAGCCACGCCAGCGCCAGCACGAGCGTCTTTTTCATTACATCATCTTCAAATACGCCGTCGTGAATCCGTCGAGGTTGCCGTCCATCACGTCTGTGATGTTGCCTGATTCAAAGCCCGTGCGGTGGTCCTTGACCATGGTATACGGCTGGAAGACATACGAGCGAATCTGGCTGCCCCACTCGATTTTCTTCATTTCGCCCTTGATGTCCGCCATCTTTTCTTCCTTCTCGCGCTCGTGCAGCTCCAGCAGCCGCGAGCGCAGCATTTGCAGGCACTTTTCTTTGTTCTGCACCTGCGAGCGCTCGTTCTGGCACGACACCACGATGCCCGTCGGGATGTGCGTCATGCGCACGGCGGAGTCGGTCTTGTTGATGTGCTGCCCGCCCGCGCCCGTCGAGCGATAGGTGTCCACGCGGATGTCCTGCATGTCGATCGCCATCGCGCCCTCGTCTTGCAGCATGGGCGCGACGTCCAGCGACGCGAACGACGTGTGCCTGCGGGCGTTGGAGTCAAACGGGCTGATGCGCACGAGCCGATGCACGCCCTTTTCGCCGCGCAGATAGCCGTATACGTTCTCGCCCGACACCTCGAACGTCACGGACTTGATGCCCGCCTCGTCGCCCTCGAGGTAGTCCAGCAGCTTTACCTGAAAGCCCCGGCGTTCGCAGTAGCGCGTGTACATGCGGTAGAGCATCTGCGTCCAGTCCTGCGCCTCCGTGCCGCCCGCGCCCGCGTGCAAAGACAGAATCGCGTCCGCGTCGTCGTAATCGCCGCGCATGAGCGTTTCGAGCGTCAGCGCGTCCACCTCGTCGGCGAGCTTTTGCAGCGCTTCCCCCGCCTCCGAGACCATCGATTCGTCGTTTTCGTCGAGCGCCAGCTCCATCATCACGTCGATATCGTCGCACTCCGATTGCAGCCGCGCGTAATGCGCGAGCTTGCCCTCCACGCGCTTGATGCGCTGGCTGACCTGCGACGAGCGCGCCAGATCGTCCCAGAAGCCCGCCGCCGCCATTTCCTCGCGCAGCTCCGACAGCTCGCGCTCCAAATCGCTCAAATGCAGCCCGTCGCCCGCCTCGGAAAGCTGCGCGCGTATTTTTTCCAAATCCTGCTTGTATTGCTCCAGCTCAATCATCGTTTCCCCGCCTCTGGCTTGCCAGCCGAAATTCTTATAACAATACAGTATACCCCACGCGCCGCCGCGCTGTCAACGACCGAACTAGAAATAACACTTGACAAATAAGATGTCTAGAATTATACTGCAAACATCACATAATCGAAAGGGGATTTTGGAGGTATGGCAAACGAGAAAACGAACGCCGTCAACGAGGCGCTGCGGCTGCCGCTGGCGGGCGAATTCGAGCGCAGGCTCACGCAGGCGCTGGAGAACGAGTGCGACGTGGTGCTGGCGATGATCGATTTGGACTCCTTTCTGGCGGTCAACGAGGACTTTGGTTATCGCGAGGGCGACCGCGTGCTCATCGAGACGGGCGAATACCTGCGCGGCGCGCTTGCCGGGCGCTGCGAGCTGTACCGCTACGGCGGCGACCAGTTCGGCGCGCTGTTCCTGGGCGGCGAGGAAAAGGAGGACGTGTTCCTGCTGATGGAGGAAACGCGGCGCGGCTACAACGTCGCGCTGCCGGACGGCAAGCGGCAGACGCTTTCCGTCGGCATCGCCGCCGCCTTTGACGACGCGGGGAGCTATCAGGAGCTTGTGCGTAAGGCGGAGGGCGCGATGGTGCGCGGCAAAATGAACGGGCGCGACCGTGTGTGCCTCTCGCGCGATGAAAAAATGATCACCAAAACCTCGCACTATACGCAGGAACAATTGAAACGCCTGACGAAAGCCTCCAAGCGCGAGGGCATCGGCGAGGCGATCCTGCTGCGCGAGGCGCTCGACGCGCTGCTGAAAAAGTACGACGTGTAGGGCGCGTTTACAAACGCTTTCTCATATGTTATAATCGTTATGGGAGGGCGACGCGCCGATGATTTTGCACCCGATCGAGCAGCGGAACACCGCCAAGGGACAGCCATACGCCGTTCTTCACTTTGACAGACCGCTTTCCAAGCGACAGGAGCGTTTACTGGAGATGCTTCCGGCGTTTGACAGCCGGGCGGTCGTCCCAAAGACTGACGCGAGCATGAAGGACTTGTCCGCATTGACGGCGAAAACGGGCGTGGAATATGCCCTGTTTACCAAGGGCGGCGAAAGGCTCGTGATTCGCGGCAACGCGCGGATGACCAACGTGAGCCAAGCGGACGCGAAAGCGCTCGCCGCGCAAGGGTATCGTTGGAGCGGGCATACGCACCCCGGCACGGACGTCGCCTCTCTCCTGTGCTCGGACGGCGATATTGCGATTCTGCGTTGTTTTCACGCCCAGAAAAGAAGCGCCGTCTATAACAGCACCGGCAATCACTACGAGTTCGGAAAGGAGTAGCGATCGATCATGAGCGAGCCGAGATATTCTAAAGAAACGCAGGCGTTACAGAGGGCGCTTGCGACGGAGTGCGCCGTTTTATACTGCAAGAACCACGGGCTGTCCGTCGCCAAGCTCAAGGCGCAACGCTTCGCGATCATTCAAGGCGTAGCGATTTTCGCGCAGCCCAGTGAGGCAAAGCCCGACGGCTTAACGAACGACCTTGCCACACAGCCCGTCCCGACGCTGCTCATTCATCAGGACGGCGAAACGTTGAAAATCGAAACGACCGAGCATACGCGGCGCTTCCTTTCATAGGGCGAGATTCCGCATGCACTTCGTTACCGCCAAGGGCATACTGTCGCAGTACAACGGCATGAACACGTACCGCGGGTGCACGCACGGGTGTATCTACTGCGACAGCCGTTCCAAGTGCTACCACATCGAACACGATTTCGAGGACATTGAGGTCAAGCAAAACGCGCCCGAACTTTTATCGGACGCGCTTTCGCGCAAGCGAAGCAAGTGCATGATCGGCACGGGCGCGATGTGCGACCCGTACATGCACTGCGAGGAGAGCGTGCGCCTGACGCGAAGGTGTCTGGAGATCATCGAGCGAAAGGGCTTCGGGCTGGCGATACAGACCAAGTCCGACCGCCTATTGCGCGACCTCGATTTGCTCGAAAGCATCAATGAAAAGGCGAAGTGCGTCGTGCAGATCACGCTGACGACGCGCGACGAAGCGCTGTGCAGAATCGTCGAGCCCAACGTCTGCACGACGGCGCGGCGCGTGGAGGTGCTCCATATCCTGCGCGAGCGCGGCATCCCGACGGTCGTCTGGCTGTCGCCGATATTGCCCTATATCAACGACACCGAGGAGAACGTGCGCGGCATCCTCGCGGACTGCGAAAGCGCGGGCGTGCGCGGTATCATCTGCTTCGGCATGGGGCTGACGCTGCGCGAGGGCGACCGCGAATACTACTACGCCGCGCTCGACCGCCATTTTCCGGGGCTGAAGCAGCGCTATCAAAGCGCCTACGGCTATGCCTACGAATGCACGAGTCCCAACGATCGGGCGCTGATGCGCCTATTTGACCGGGAGTGCCGGGCGCACGGCGTCATGCACGACGTGGGCGACATATTCTCCTATCTCTCCGCCTTCCCCGCGGAAAAGGAAACGACACAGCTCAGCCTCTTCTGAGCGGCTGATACAAGATAAACGATAAGGAGCGAAGGAACCATGCGCAT
>CAZEIC010000008.1:13998-17626 GCA_964512175.1 uncultured Oscillospiraceae bacterium
AGGGAAAATATGGGAATGCCTACGAAGTCCCCAGCCCCAATGAAGCGGCGCTGTCGGCGATCTTCCATGAAACCTGCGAGCGCGCGGGCATGATGCACGACAATGAGCAGGTGTTTGCCTACCTGCGCGAATTCCCGCAAAAGCAGGAGCAGCTTACTTTTTTCTGACGGCGCGCAGGTACGCGCAAATCAACAGCGCCGCCGCCGCCAGCCAGCCAAAGCCTTCCGACAGATACACGCTCCACTTGCCCAGCAGTCCGGACAGCAGGTAGACCGAGCCGAGCTTGAACGCCATTTCCATGAAGCCCGAGAGCATGGGCGCGAGCGTGCGCCCCATGCTTTGCAGCGACGCGCGGAACACGAACAGCAAATACAGCGCGGGCAGGCATACCGCCATGCCGCGCAGGTAATCAAACCCGAAGCGCGCGACGGACGCGAGCTCCTCTTGCGACCCCGCGACGAGCACGGAGATCAGCGGCTCGCCGAAGAAAAAGATGACCGCGCCGATGCACGCGGACGCGGCGAGCGCCATGCGCGTCGCCCAGCGGATGCCCCGGCGCGCGCGTTCGCCGTCGCCCGCGCCGACGTTCTGCGATACGAACGTCGCCACGCCCGCCTCCAGCGCGCCGCCCGCCATTTCCATGAACCCGTAATACTTATGCGCCGCCGACGCGCCCGCCACGAACAGCACGCCGTAGCCGTTGACGACCGGGAGCACCAGCAGCCCGCCCAGCGTGATGACGGCGTTGCGCAGCGCGGGCGGCGCGCCG
Source organism: uncultured Oscillospiraceae bacterium (assembly GCA_964512175.1). Classification (GTDB taxonomy): domain Bacteria; phylum Bacillota; class Clostridia; order Christensenellales; family Aristaeellaceae; genus CAZEIC01. The sequence continues at coordinate 14,768 of CAZEIC010000008.1, forward strand.
AAGCGCCAAAGCGCGCGCATGCTTTTTGCACTCGCCCGCATCGCGTCGCGGCTTGGGAACACGCCCGGATATTTGCGCAGCCGCGCAAGGCACACAAGCGCCGCGCCGAGCTGCGAAAGCACCGTCGATATTGCCACGCCCGCCACGCCCATGGAAAGCGCCGTCACCGCCAGAACGTCCAGCGCGATGTTCAGGACGCTTGCGGCGATCACCGCGTACAGCGGCGTTTTGCTGTCGCCCACGGCGCGCAACGCGCAGGCGCAGAGGTTGTAGAGCATGTACACGGGCACGCCCGCGACATACGCGCGCAGGTAGGCAAGCGCGTGCGCGCTCGCCTCGGGCGGCGTGCCGACCGCCGCGAGCATCCACTCCGCCAGCAAAAGCCCCAGCGCCGTCTGCGTAAGCGCGATCGCGCCCGCCAGCAGCGCGGCGTTGTAGACAAGCCGTTTGAGCCTGCCCTCGTCTCGCGCGCCGAACGCCTGCGCAAACAGCACGCCGAACCCCTGCGTCAGCCCCAGCGGGATGCACAGCATCAGCCAGCACATCGTGCCCGTCGCGCCCACGCCCGCGAACGCGTTCACGCCCAGCAGCCGCCCCACCACGGCGGAATCCGCCATCTGGAAAAGCTGCTGGCAGATGAACCCCAGCATCATGGGCGCGGCGAAGCGGACGATCAGGCGCGGAATATCGCCCCGCGTCATGTCGACCGCTTCGCCGCGCAGTTTCGCCATGCTTATACCTTCGTCATCCAGCCGAACGTATCGGGCAATACGCCCTGCTGGATGCCCGTCAGCCCGTCGTACAGCCGCTGCGTGACGCTGCCGGTCTGTCCGCCGTTGACCATGTGTTCTTTGCCAAGGTAGGTCAGCGAGCCGATGGGCGAGATCACCGCCGCCGTGCCGCAGCCCCACGCTTCCTCCAGCGCGCCCGAGTCCGCCGCCGCGAACAGCTCGTCTACGCTGAGTTGCCTTTCTTCCACTTCATAGCCCCACGATTTGAGCAAGTCGATACACGACATGCGCGTCACGCCCGGGAGCACCGAGCCAAGCAGCGCCGGGGTCACGACCTTGCCCGCGATCTTGAACATCACGTTCATCGCGCCGACTTCCTCGACAAACCGGCGCTCCACGCCGTCCAGCCACAGCACCTGCGTGTAGCCCAGCTCCTCCGCGCGCGCCGCCGCGCGCGTGCTCGCTGCGTAGTTGCCGCCGCACTTGGCGTACCCCGTGCCGCCGCGCACCGCGCGCACGTCCTCGTTTTCAATCATGATGCGCACCGGCTTCACGCCCTCTTTGTAATAGCTGCCCGACGGCGAGGCGATCACGCAGTACATCGAACGGTCGATGGTGTGCAAGCCCAGAAAGGGGTCGTTGCCGAACATGAACGGGCGCAGGTAGAGCGAATTTCCGGGCTTGTCCGGTGTCCAATCGCGCTCCAGATCGACGAAGGTTTTGAGCGCCGCCAGCGCGAAATCCTCGTCCAGCCTCGGCAGGCACAGGCGGTCTGCGGAGTTGTTCATGCGCGCGATGTTGCGGTCGGGGCGGAACAGGCGCACGCTGCCGTCGCGCCATTTGTACGCCTTCAAGCCCTCAAAGATCTCCGTGCCGTAGTGCAGCACCGTCGCCGCCGGGTGCAAAGGCAGCGGCGCGAGCGGCACGATGCGCGCGTCGTGCCAGCCTTTTTCGCGCGTATGATCCATCAGGAACATGTGGTCGGTAAATACCTTGCCAAAGCCGAGCGCCGCGTCATATGCGGGCTTTTGCGCAGGGGTCTTCGTGCGCTCGATGCGAATGTCCATGGTTCCGCCTTCTTTCTATATGGTAGGAGAGCGTCAGCCCTCTTCCGTCAGTCCCAGCGCGGCAGCCGCGTCCTGCCGCATTTTGTACTTGAGGATTTTCCCGGCGACGTTCATGGGGAAGCTGTCCATGAACAGCACGTAGCGCGGCGTTTTGTGGCGCGCCATGTGGTCGCGGACGTACTGCTTGATTTCGTCCTCGGTCGGCGTTTCCCCTGCCTTGGGGATGACGCACGCCAAGATTTCCTCGCCCATGCGCTTGTCCGGCACGCCGACGACCTGCACGTCCAGCACCTTGGGGTGCGTGTAGATGAACTCCTCCAGCTCCTTGGGGTAGATGTTCTCGCCGCCGCGAATGATCATGTCCTTCAAGCGCCCGGTGATGCGGTAATTGCCGTCGGGCGTTTTCATGGCGAGGTCGCCGGTATGCAGGAAGCCGTTTTTGTCGATTGCCGCGTCGGTCGCCTGCGGCATTTTGTAGTAACCCTTCATGATGTTGTACCCGCGCGCGACGAACTCGCCCGTCACGCCGTCGGGGGCTTCCTCGCCCGTTTCGGGATCGACGATCTTGCACTCGATCTCCGGCAGCGCGCGCCCGACGGTCTCCACGCGCCACGCAAGCGGGTCGTCGACCTCGGACATCGTGCACCCGGGCGAGGCCTCCGTCTGCCCGTAGACGATGGTGATTTCGGTCATGTGCATTTTTTCGACCACGTCGCGCATCACGGGCACGGGGCACGGGCTGCCCGCCATGATGCCGGTGCGCATGCACGAAAAATCGGTCTTGGGGAAATCCGGGTGCGCGAGCATGGCGATGAACATCGTCGGCACGCCGTGGAACGCCGTCACACGCTCCTGATGGATGCACGACAGCGCGGGCTTGGGCGAAAAGTACGGCAGCGGCAGCAGCGTCGCCGCGTGCGTCATGGCGGCGGTCATCGCCAGCACCATGCCGAAGCAGTGGAACATCGGCACTTGGATCATCATGCGGTCGGCGGTCGAGAGATCCATGCGGTCGCCGATGCACTTGCCGTTGTTGACGATGTTGTAATGCGTGAGCATCA
>CAZEIC010000008.1:17636-38004 GCA_964512175.1 uncultured Oscillospiraceae bacterium
GTACTGCATGTTGCACACGTCGTTGACCGACACCTGCGACGCCCTGCGCGCGACCTCCTCCAGCGGCGTTTTCGCGCCCGCCGCGAGCGCTTCTTCCCACGTATACGCGCCGCGCATGCGGAAGCCCACCGTGACGACGTTGCGCAAAAACGGCAGCCTGCGCGCGTGCAGCGGCTGTCCGGTGGGCGCGTCGTCCAGCTCGGGGCAGAGCGACAGCATGATGCCCCGGTAATCGGAATCCCGGAAGCCCGACTCCATGACGAGCGTGTGCGTGTCGGACTGGCGCAGCAGGTATTCCGCCTCGTGGATTTTGTACGCGGTGTTGACCGTCACCAGCACGCAGCCGATCTTCGTCGCCGCGAAGAAGGTGATGAACCACTGGGGCACGTTCGTCATCCAGACGGCGACGTGCGCGCCCGGCTTGCAGCCCAGCGATATCAGCGCGCGCGCGCACTCGTCCACGTCGCGGGAAAACTCGGCGTAGGTGCGCGTGTAGTCGAGCGTGGTGTAGCGGAAGGCGAGCTGGTCGGGGAACTCGCGCGCCTGCCTATCGAGCATCTGCGAGAACGTGCGGTCGATGAGCGCGTCCTTTTTCCAGACGAACTTGCCCGTGCGCGCGCGGTTTTCGTAGAGCGCGCTCGTCTGGCGCTCGCCCTGATAGCGGCTCATGTAGTTGATGAAATGCGGGAACACGATGCCCGGGTCGGACAGCTCGGGCAGCCACGCCGGCCGCCATTCGAGCGAGAGAAAACCTTCGTAATTGATGGAGCGCAGCGCCAGCAATATGGCGGGCACGGGCAGCGCGCCCTCGCCCATCAGCGCGTACTGAGCAGCGTCCGTCGAATCCTTGAGGTGGACGTGCTTGATGTACGCGCCGAGGTTCTGCACCGTTTCCTCGGGCGTTTCCGCGCGCAGCCTAAGCGGGTGATGCGCGTCCCACAAAGCGCCGAGCGAATCGCTGGCGTACTCGTCCAGCAGCGCGCGCAGCCGCGCGGTGTCGGCATACGCGCCCGCCGTTTCGATCAGCAGGCACACGCCCGCCTGCTCGGCGGCGGGCAGCAGCGCGTTCAAGTTATCGCGCACGGCGGCTTCGTCGCCCTGCCGCGCGATGACGCGCACGCACGGCGCGGACAGCGCCGCGGCGATCGACACGGCGCGCAGGATGTCCCCGGCGCTCGCGCGGTCGCCAACGTCCGCGCCCGCGTCCACGCACGGGATCGCCACGCCCGCGTCCTTGAGCGCGCGCGACGTTTTGCCGATCTGCGCGGGCGAGAGGGGCGCGCTGCCGCCGCAGAGCGTTTCGCGCTCCACGCCGCCCGGCTCGATGCCGTCAAAGCCCAAGTCGCGCGCCATGGCGACGAAGTCCTGCCAGCTAAATTCCTGCCAGCCCGAGGTGGTGAAGGAGAGTTTCATGTGATGCGCCCTTTCTGGTGGTGCGTCTCGTAGGGGCGGGGCTCTGCTCCGCCCGAGGGCTGTGTGATTTTGTCCGGGCGGGGCAGAGCCCCGCCCCTACATGAGGTCGTATACGATTTTGTTCAATGCGCTCACATACGCCAGCACGCTCGCGCCGATGATGTCGGTGGACACGCCCTTGCCCGAGTACAGCCGTCCGCCCGCGCGCAGCTTGACCAGCGCGTCGCCCATCGCCTCGCGCCCCTGCGTGACCGACTGGATTTGGAAATCGTCCAGCTCGTAATGATGCCCGAGGATGCTCTCCAGCGCGCGGAACGCAGCGTCGATCGGCCCGTCGCCCGCGCTCAAGCCGGTCAGTATGTTTCCATCTTTTTCCAGCTCGATGTGCGCCGTGGCGGCGATGGTGTTCCCCGAGTGCACGCTGTAGCGCACCAGTTTGTACGTCGGCGGCGCTTGCAGCGCGTGGCTGGCGACGATCGCCTCCAGATCGCGCGTGCCGACACGCTTTTTCTTCGCCGCCTGCGCGTACGCCGCGTATACGCTCGCCGCGTCCTCGGGCGACAGCTCGTACCCCAGCCCCCGCACGCGTGCTGTCACGTCGGCGATGGACGGCGTATCTGCGGGAGCAGTCTCCATAACGGGTGGTTCAGGGTCAGAACTTGGCGCGGCGCTTGATACAGAGCCGGTCATCCCGACGATTTGCCGCGCGGCGCGCGAAAGCTCGGGCAGGTTCAGCCCGCACGTCGCCGCGAGCGCGTCCCCGCGCGTTTGCAGCACGCGCGCGACTGCCTCGAGCGACGGGCGCGCGCCGTTGCCCGCCGTGCACTTGACGAGCGACGCGCCGCCCGCGATGCCCGCGCACGCGCACGCGACCGCCATCGACAGCGCGTTGCCGCATTCCAGCCCGAGCGTCACGGGCAGCTTGGAAAATTCTTCCGCCCACGCGCGCGCCTCGCCCGGCATCAGCAGCCCTTCGCCGTCGCAGAGCGTGACGGTCTTCGCGCCCGCGTCCGCCGCCGCCTTCGCCATGGAAAGCAGAAACGCGCGCTCGGCGCGGGACGCGTCCTCCAGCGTCACTTCTACGTCGTCGCAGAGCGAAACGCAGTACGCCGTCATGTCGGCAAGCAGCGAAAGCGCCTGCTCGGGCTTTTTGTGCAGCGCATACTCCATCCGCGCGGCGCTTGCCGGCATCAGCACGTGTAGGCGCGGCTTTTTCGCGCCCGCGAGCGCGCGTATCGCCGCGTCTGCTTCCTCGTGCGTCAGCCCCGCCGGGCACGACAGTGTCGCATGCGCAAGCAGCGGCGCGATCGTCCTGTACAAAAGCGGGTCGGCGCGCTCGTCCCTTATGGGCGCAAGCTCGATCACGTCCGCGCGCACCCTGTCCAGCAGGCGCGCCGCCTCGATTTTCTCCCGAAAGCTCATGTGCGCGCCCTCGCGCAGCGTCATGTCCGCAATGTGCACCGACCGCATGTTTCCCTCCATCAAAAAACGCCCCTGAAATTCATTCAGGGACGATATTGCTACCGTGGTACCACCCAGTTTGCCTGTTACAGCCGCTCGACAAGGCACAATCATGCCTCTCGCCATGGTATCGGGGCGCGCCGCCCTCCCTTACGAAATCGGTTCGGGGAGGATGCTCGGGAGTGAGGCTGCGGAACGCTCGCCCGCGCCGGCTTACACCTGCCGCCGGCTCTCTTTGGCGCGCTTGCGTCGCATAGCTCCGTCATCGCGAAAATATGGAATTGCGCCTATCATACAGGCAGATTGCGGTTTTGTCAAGAATCAATTGACAATTTATGCGCGCGCCCGTATAATTTTCCCATTCAAAGGAAACGGGGTGAGCGCATGATCCTATCGGGCAGGGAGATCGTCGCGCGGCAGGGCAAGGGCATCGACATCACGCCGTTCTCGCTCGCGCAGGTCAATCCCAACAGCTACAACCTCAAGCTGCACAACGAGCTTCTGGTCTATGACGAGCCCATTTTAGACATGAAGCGCCAGAACGCTTACCACAGGATCACCATGCCGGAGGACGGCTTCGTATTGCAGCCCGGCACGCTCTACCTCGGCCGCACGCACGAGCACACGCGCACGACGGGCTTTGTGCCGATGCTCGAGGGGCGTTCGTCGGTCGGCAGGCTCGGCGTGTGCATCCACATCACGGCGGGCTTTGGCGACGTGGGCTTTCAGGGGTATTGGACGCTCGAAATGTACTGCGTACAGCCGGTGCGCATCTACCCGTTCGTCGAGATCTGCCAGATCTATTATCACACCATCGACGGCGAATACGACCTGTACACCAGCGGCAAATACAACAACAACGACGCGATCCAGCCCAGCATGATGTATAAGGATTTTCTCAAGTAGCGAGCGTTTCGCGCACGCTGCCGCCGCTTTTGGCGAGCGCCTTTTCCGCTTCCTCGCGGGGCAGCGCCAGCAGCGCCATGACGACGGCGGTCTTGACGCTGCCGCCAGCTTGCGCAAGCAGGCTTTCCGCTTCGGCGCGCGAAACGTCCGCCGCGCGCATCGTCAGCGTTATCGCGCGCTCGCGCAGCTTTTGGTTGGTCGCGCGCACGTCGACCATCATGTTCTTGTAGGTTTTCCCGAGCAGTATCATCGTGGCGGTGGACAGCATGTTCAGCGCCATTTTTGTCGCCGTGCCCGCCTTGAGGCGCGTCGAGCCGGAGACGACCTCGGGCCCCGTCGGCATTTCGATGGCGATCTCCGCGAACCCCGACAGCCGCGCGCCTTTGTTGCAGCACAGCGAGATGCGCGCCGCGCCGACTTGCGCGGCGTACCGCAGCGCGCCCGCGCAATAGGGCGCGAAGCCGCTGGCGCTGATGGCGACGACCGCGTCTTTGTCATTCAGCCCGTGCGCGGCAAGGTCGCGCGCGCCGCCGTCCTCGGAGTCCTCCGCGCCCTCGATAGCGTTCCTGAGCGCGCCGTCGCCGCCCGCGATCACGCCCACGACCAGCCCGTTTTCCACGCTGAACGTCGGCGGGCATTCGGACGCGTCGAGCACGCCGAGCCGCCCGCTCGTGCCCGCGCCGATGTAGAAAAGCCGCCCGCCCGCGCGCAGGCGCTTGGTAATCGTTTCGACCGCCTTGGCGATTTCCGGCAGCGCCTGCCGCACGGCAAGCGCCACGCCGACGTCCTGCGCGTTCATGACGGTCACGATTTCCAAGGGGGAAAGCGTGTCGATCTCGGCGGCTTCCGGGCAAAGCTGCTCGGTCGCGAGCGAAGACAGCAATTCGGCGGCGTTTGGCATGGTAAGCGCTCCTTTGCGTGTTTTGCGTAGTGTATCACAATTGTCCGCCCATGCGCAATACGGCTGCCCCAGTTGCGTTGCGGCGGGTCGATGTGGGCATCGACCCCTACGGAGGTTGTTTATGTCTGTCTCTCGCGTCGCACCATCCCGTCGTAGGGGGCGATGCCCACATCGCCCCGTACCCCGTACCAAGCGCTTGCGGCGCGCGGGGTTTTGTGCTATACTCGCGGCGGAAAAACGCGAAAGGAAACGATCACATGGCACGCTGGACGGAATCGGCGTTATCCGCATGCGTTCGCGACGTGACGGCGCGCTACGCGGACGCGGGCTATTTCCCGAGCGCCGTCGTGCGCGTGTTCGACCGGGAGAAGACGCTGTGCGCGGTCGCGGTCGGCGACGCGCGGGTGGATTCGGTGTTCGACGTCGCTTCGCTGACGAAGATCGCGACGGCGACGCAAATCCTTCTATATATCGACGCGGGCGCGCTGTCGCTTTCCGCGCCGATTGCCGATTGCTTCCCCGAAATCGCGGGCGACGAATATTTATGCGAGCGCTTTCGCGGCGTGACGGTCTACCGGCTGTTGACGCACACGTCCTCGCTGGTCGACTGGTATCCGTTCTACACGCGCCGGGGCGAGGACTTTTTTTCCGTGCTCAAGTTCGCGCTGCAAAACACCGAAAGAACGGTCGGCGTTGTGTATTCCGACCTCAACTTCATGCTGCTTGGCAAGCTGCTGGAAAGGCTGTCCGGGCTGCCGCTGGCGGAATGCCTGCAAGAGAAGCTCGTGCGCCCGCTGGCGCTTTCGCGCGTGACCTACCGCCCGGACAGGGCGTGGGACGTTGTGCCGACGGGCGTTGGCGACCCGACGGAGAAAGGCATGGTCGCGGCGCGCGGGCTGGCGTTCCCCGGCTTTCGCCCGGATAACGAAACCGTGCGCTTTGACACGCACGACTGCAACGCGCACTATTTCTTTGACGACGTTGCCGGGCACGCGGGCGTTTTCGCGACCGCCGAGGGCTACGAGCGCCTGTGCCGCTTCTATATGAACACCGCCTCGCCGCTGCTGATCGCGGCGCAGCGGGAGCAAGAGCCCGGGCGCGGGCTGGGCTGGCAGACGGGCGTTATGTACCCCTATGGCTGCGGGCACACGGGGTTCACGGGCACGAGCGTGTATCTTTCGCGCGAAAAGAACCTCGGCGTGGCGGCGTTCACCAACCGGCTGTATTATCCCGAGTTGAACCCGCGCGCGACGGGCGATTTCCGACGCGCGCTGCACGAGGCGGTCTTGGCGGTTTATTCTGTTTGATTCGGAGGGGTTTGTATGGCGCTGGTGGTCGGTCTGATGAACGGAACGTCGGTCGACGGGTGCGACGCGGCGCTTGTCGATATAAATGAAGAAGGCGGCGCGCGGCTCGTCAAGTTCCTGTCGCTGCCCACGCCGCCCGCGCTGAAAGCGCGCATCCTCGACTGCTGCTCGCTGGAAAAATCTGACATCCGGCTGACGTGCTCTTTGAACGTCGAGATCGGGCGCTTTTTCGCGGAAGCCGCCAAGGCGGTTTGCAAGGCGGCGGGCGTGGACACGCGCGATTTGTATTGCATCGGCTCGCACGGGCAGACGGTGTATCACATCCCGGTGGACGAGCCGGGGTTTGTCGCGTCCACGCTGCAATTGGGCGAGCCTGCGGTCATCGCGTGGGAGACGGGCGCGGCGGTCGTGTCCTCGATGCGCGCGATGGACATGGCGGCGGGCGGGCGCGGCGCGCCGCTGGTTCCGTACACCGAGTTCCTGCTCTACCGCGCCGCCCACGCGCGCGCGCTGCAAAACCTCGGCGGCATCGGCAACGTGACCGTGCTCCCGGCGAACTGCCGGCTTTCAGACGTGTTCGCGTTCGACACGGGCCCCGCCAACCTCATCATCGACGGGCTGACGCAGCATTTCTTCGGCAAGCCATACGACGAGGGCGGGAAAATCGCCGCGCGGGGCGCGGTGCATGAAAGCCTGCTCGCTTCGTGGATGGCGATCCCGTTCATATCGCAAGCGCCGCCCAAGGCGACGGGGCGCGAGCTATACGGCGCGCAGTTCATCGCCGCGCAGATCGCCGCGCGCCCGGACGTTTCGGCGTGCGATTTTATCGCGACGGCGACGGCGTATACCGCTGCGTCCATCGCGCACAACTACCGCGCGTTCGTGTTCCCGCGCTGCGACGTGCGGGAGGTCATCCTCGCGGGCGGCGGCGCGCATAACGATACCTTGATCGCCATGCTGCGCGCGCGGCTGCCGGAATGCGCCATCGTCACGCAGGAGGCGCTGGGCTTTGATTCCGACGCGAAAGAGGCGGTCGCCTTCGCGGTGCTCGCCTATGAAACGATGCGCGGCAGACCGGGCAACGCGCCCGCCGCGACCGGCGCGTGCCGCCCGGTGATATTGGGGAACATCACGCCCGCGCCGTTGAAGAGTGAATTAGCGCGCTGACGTTATAACGCATAACGTGTCGCTGTCTTCGCGATAAGGCGCGCCGCACACGTCGGCGTACCACGCGTCGGCGGAGTAGCCCGCGCTTTCCAGCTCGGCTTGCAGCGTTTCTTTGGTGAACGCAGTGTCCCAAATCAGGTATTCGCGCAAGCCGTCCTTGGTCAGAACGACGGTCTGGTCGACATACGCGTCGCCATCGTAGGCGTAGTGCGCCTCGAGGCAGGCGTGCGGCATATCGCTCCAAAAGCCGCCGCGCTCGTGCAAAGACCATTCGCGGCTTTCTTTGAAATCCCTGTGGAACGTGGGCGTGAACACGTCAAAGAGCAGAAACCCGCCGGGGTTGAGCAGCCCCTTGACGCGCGCGAGCAGCGCTTGGCGTTCTATGTCCGTCAGCGCGGCGTAATCGCAGTAGATGAGCGTGACCGCGTCGTAGCGTCCGGGGATGTCGTCTTCGAGATAATTGGCGCGGATGTACCGCGTGCGCGCGTCGTGCGCCTTAGCGTAGGCGATCGAGCGGCGCGAAAGGTCCACGCCCGTCACGGCTAGCCCCGCCTCCGAGAACCGCTTTGTATACAGCCCCGGCCCGCAGCCCAAGTCGAGCAGCGCCGCGCCGGGCGACAGCAGCGACACGATCCACGCGGCGCTCTTTTCGATGGTCGCGGGCAGGCGGCTCGCCGCCTCGAAATGCTCGTCCAGATGCGCTTCCAGCATCATTTTGGAGATGTGTTCGTCGTCCCAGAAAGCGGCGTCCGAGCGCTGGTAGCGCGCGGGGCGGCGCAGGGCGCTTATCAGTTCCGTCATGCGTGTTCCTCCCGTTTTTTTACAGTATATCACGGTTTGCGCCGTTTCGCCAGCCTTTACACGCGCGGGCTTTCGCGCTATAATGCGGGAAAGATACGCGGGTTTTCGCGATCAAGGAGGGAAATGCCATGTCCAGCCTCGACACCGCGCAGCTGCACGCCGGGTTCGTCCCTGACGGCGCGACGCACGCCAGCAGCGTGCCCATCTACCAGACCAGCGCGTACTGCTACGAGAGCGCGGCGTTCGCCGCCGGGGTCTTTTCCGGCAAGGAAAGCGGCTACACGTATTCGCGCATCGACAACCCGACCGTCGCGGCGCTGGAGGCGCGCATGACCGCCATCGAGCGCGGAAAGGCGTGCGTGGCGTTCGCCAGCGGCATGGCTGCGGTCGTTTCGGCGGTGTACGCGCTGTGCGCGGCGGGCGATCACATCGTGTCCATCGCCACGCTCTACGGCGGCACGTACACGCTCTTTGCCTCGCGGCTGCCGCAGGTCAGCAATATCACGACCACGTTCGTTGCGCCCGACGACCTTGCGGGCATCGAGGCGGCGATTCGCGAGAACACCAAGTGTATTTATTTGGAAACGCTCTGCAACCCGCGCCTGAACATCCCGGATTTCGCGGGCATCGCGGACATCGCGCGCAGACACGGCTTGCCCGTCGTGCTCGACAACACCTTCGGCATCCCGCCGATTTTCGACGCGCGCGGGTATGCCGATATCGTCGTGCACTCGCTGAGCAAGTACGCCTGCGGGCACGGCACGACGATCGCCGGGTGCGCGGTGGACATGGGCACGTTCGATTTCCACAGCCCGCGCTTTCCCGGCATGCAAGCGCCCGATACGCAGAACCGAAGCACCGTCTACGCCGACCAGCCCGCGCCCGTCGCCGCGAAAATGCGCAGCCAGATGATCCGCGATTTCGGCGCGTGCCTCTCGCCGTTCAATGCGTTCCTGATTTTGCAGGGCTTGGAGACGCTGACGCTGCGCGTGCGCAGGCATAACGAAAACGCGCTCGCGGCGGCGAAGTTTCTGGCGAATCACGACAAGGTCGCCTACGTGCACTACCCCATGCTCGAAACCGACGAATACCACGCGCGCGCCATGCAGTATATGCCAAACGGCGCGGGCGCGATCTTCAGCTTCGGCGTGAAGGGCGGCGTCGCCGAGGGACGCAGGTTCATTGACGGGCTGCGGCTGTTTTCACTGCTTGCCAATGTCGCGGACGCGAAAAGCCTCGTCGTCCATCCCGCGAGCACCACGCACGGACAGCTCAACGAGCGGGAGCTGGTTGCCGCCGGCGTGCGCCCCGAGCTGATTCGTTTGAGCGTCGGGCTGGAGGACGTCGACGATATCCTGCAGGATCTGGATTCCGCGCTCGCAAGGGTGTGAGCGCGCGAATGGGTATACAAACGCCGCGAGCGCGTCCTCTCGCGGCGTTTGCTATTTTGTTATTCTTTTGCGCGAAGTGGCTGTGGCGCATGTACGCCACAGCCACTATTTTGGTACGCCCGGCTGGATTCGAACCAGTGGCCTACAGAGTCGGAGTCTGTCACTCTATCCAACTGAGCTACGGGCGCGCATGCGACAGGCATCGCCTGAAGCACGGCGAGTATACCACAGGTTTCGAGCAAATGTCAAGAACGGCGTTGCCCTCGCCGCGCAGCGTACGCATGAACGACATGGCAGAGGGGTGATTTCCTTCATAGCAGGCGGATTCCATCGCCGTCGTAGGGGCGGATGCCCACATCCGCCCGCATGAACGGGTACAGGCTCGCGGGTCGATGTGGGCATCGACCCCTACAACGTAGAACGGCGGGCGGAGCAGAGCCCCGCCCCTACGATCGGGATAAAATCGCACGCCGTCGTAGGGGCGGCGTTTCGCCGCCCGCCTCTCCTATCGTTTATACGTCATCCTTGCGCGCTCATCTTACCTCGAACTCGAACGGCTGATGGCAGCGCGGGCAGGTCGCCGTGTGCTTGCCGGGCTTGCGCGTGAAGCGGAGCATGGCTTTGCAGGACGGGCACTTCTTATAGACGTGCGTTTTGCGCTCGCGGACGCGGTTGCGCGCGAGGCGGAAGGATTTCGTCACGCGGTCGCGCAGCGCGAGGAATTTCTCGTTCTCCGCGCGGCGCTTCTCGACATTGCGCGACAGCATGCGGAAAATGATGACGACGGGCAGCGCATACATCAGCAGCACCAGAATGGCAGAGCCGACGAACAGGTTGAGCACGAACAGCGCGAAATAGAGGATCAACAGGAAGTAATACAGGCTGTCCGCGCCGTAGCGCCCCGCCATTGCGCGTTGCAGCCATGCCTTGAATTTCGCCATCAGAAATTGCCTCCGATATTATTAGTTCTTTAGCACCAACAAAAACGACACAACAGATTCGCCAGACAAATGCCCACGCACAGCTTGTTATACGGCATGGTGGGGAAGCCGAAATCCGAGCTTTGGCGACGGTACGCCTGCCCGCCGGACTGGAGCTGCGAGAGGACGTTGCGGTATTCCATGTTGTTTGGCTCCATGGCGACGGCGTTGCGCGCGTGGCTGAGCGCGGTCACGGTGTTGCCAACGCCGGAATTCGCCAAGGCGCTGTAATAATACCACTCGGCGGTGCGCTGGGGCATGCCGGCAAGGACGTTGAGCGCGTCCTCGGGCTGCCCCGCCTGCAAGTACGTGCGCACAGCGTCCATGTACGAGCGCTGCCCGGAGGACTGCCGCTGCTGCTGCTGACCGCCGAACGGGTCAAACCCCCAGCCGCCGAACGGGTTGTACTGCTGCCCGGACTGCCCGGAATACGCCTGCCCGTAGCCTTGCCCGTAGCCCTGCGGGTCGTCCGCCTTGCCCTTCTTGATCAGCTCGTAGGCTTCGTTGATCTCCGCCATTTTCTTTTCGGCGGTCGGGTCGCCGGGGTTGAGGTCGGGGTGATATTTCTTGGCGAGGCGGCGGTACGCCTTGGTGACTTCCTCCTCGCTCGCGCCCCTTTGCACGCCCAGCACCTTGTACGGGTCTTGCGTCATCCTTGGTTCGTCCCCCTCTTCGCGCGCGTCGTTTCGTAGCGCGTCCACACCCCGGAATAGAGTATGTTCTCAAAAATCGCCGCATACGCGGTCACGGGCAGCGCGCGGTAGCGCTCAAGGCACTCCGCCATCACCGCGTCCAGACAGTCGCGGATGCCCTCGCGCCCGAGCGACACCAGCGGGTTGTAGCGCTCGCGCTTGATATCGCCGCGCAAATCGACCGCCGCGTCCATCAGGTACACGAACCGCCCGAGCGCTTCGCCGAACGCGCGCAAGTCTTGATCGCCCTCGTCATAAGCGAACAGCTCGCCCATCATGCGCCCGAACGCGCGCGCGGGCTGGTCGGGCGACGGCTCGCCCGCTTTTTCCAGCGCCGACAGTTCCGCCAAGCTCTCGCGGATCGCGCTCGCCTGCCGCGCCCACGCCGCCTCCGCTTTCATGGCGGGCGCTTTGAGAAGCTGCGCCGCGCCGAGCATCGACAGCCGCTTGTCGTCGCGCCAGTCGTCCAGCGCCTTGTAATAGGCGAGGATGGCGTTCATGTCTGCGGCGTAGTCGGTGTATTGATTGGAAAGCTCCGCGTGCTCCTTCGCCGGGTGCACGGCGCAGCGCGCCTCGCGCCGGGAGAACGGCTCGCCGCGCGCCGAGGATAACAGCAGCGCCAGAAACGCCATGTCGTAGGTCAGCGCCGCGCGCGCCGCCGCGCCGTGCCGCGTTTGCAGCGCGCGGCACACGCCGCAGTAGCACGCGCGGTAGGCGAGCTTGTCTTCCTCGCAAAGCGCCGCCGGGTTGGCGACCACATACCCGAACATCGTCCTACTCCTTGTCCTGATAGTCCGCGTCGATGAAATCGTCGTCCTTACCGCTCGCGCCCTCGTCCTTGCGGCGCGCGCCCTTGAAATGCTTGCGCTCGGCTTCCTCGCGGCGCTTTTCGTCCTCTGCGGCGTACGCCTGCGCGTCGCGCATGGCGCTGGCGATCTCGTCGCGCGAGAGGTTATTGCTCGCGGTGATCGTGATCTCCTGCGCCTTGCCCGTGCCAAGATCCTTAGCGGACACGCGCACGATGCCGTTGGTGTCGATGGCGAACGTCACCTCGATCTGCGGCACGCCCCGGGGCGCGCGGCGAATGCCCGTGAGCATGAACTTGCCGAGCGTCTTATTGCCCGAAGCCGCGCCGCGCTCGCCCTGCAAAACGTGGATCTCGACCGAGGTCTGGAAGTTCGCGGCGGTCGTGAAGATCTGGCTCATGCTGACGGGGATCGCGGTGTTGCGGTCGATGACGCGCGAGAACACGCCGCCGACCGTCTCGATGCCGAGCGACAGCGGCGTTACGTCCATCAGCACCAAGCCCTTGACCGCGCCGGACAGCACGCCCGACTGGATCGCCGCGCCCAGCGCCACGCACTCGTCGGGGTTCACGCCCTTGAACGGCTCTTTGCCCGTCATGCGCTTGACGGCTTCCTGCACCGCCGGGATGCGCGTCGAGCCGCCGACCAGCAGCACGCGCGCGAGGTCTGACCCCGATACGCCCGCGTCCGCCATCGCCTGCCGGACGGGCGCTTGCGTGCGCTCGACGAGGTGCCTTGTAAGCTGGTCGAACTGCGCGCGCGAAAGCGGATAATCCATGTTCAAAGGTCCCTGCGCGTTGCTGGCAAGGAACGGCAGCGTCACGCGCGTCTGCTGCGCTGCGCTCAATTCTATTTTCGCCGCTTCCGCCGCCTCCAGCACGCGCTGGTACGCCGCCGCGTCGCGCTTGAGGTCGATTTTCGTGTCCTTCTTGAACTGGCGGCACAATTCCTCGACGATGCACTGGTCGAAATCGTCGCCGCCGAGGCGGTTGTCGCCCGCCGTCGCCACGACCTCGATCAGCCCGTGCGAGATGTTGAGGATGGAAACGTCGAACGTGCCGCCGCCGAGGTCGTAGACCATGATTTTCTGGTCCTGCTGCTTGTCCAGCCCGTAGGAGAGCGCCGCCGCCGTCGGCTCGTTGACGATGCGCAGCACGTTCAAGCCCGCGATTGTGCCCGCGTCCTTGGTCGCCTGCCGCTGGCTGTCGGAAAAGTAGGCGGGCACGGTGATCACCGCGTCGGTCACAGGTTCGCCGATATAGCTTTCCGCGTCCTCCTTGAGCCGCGCGAGGATCATGGCGGAAATCTGCTGCGGGTTATAAGTCTTGCCGTCGATTTTTACTTTGTAATCCGAGCCCATTTCGCGCTTGATGGACGATATGGTGCGCTCGGCGTTCGCCGCCGCCTGCCGCTTTGCCGCCTGCCCTACGAGGCGCTCGCCGTCCTTGGTGAACGCCACGACCGAGGGCGTGGTGCGCCCGCCGTCGCGCGAGGGGATGATCACGCAGTCGCCGCCTTCCATCGTGGCGACGCAGGAATTGGTCGTGCCAAGGTCGATGCCGATGAGTCTGGACATTGCTTTCCTCCGAATCTGTCATGCGCGCGCTTTGCTGCGCCCGCCCTTCCTATAGTACCATAAAAATCATGAACAAACATGAAAGTTTGATGAGAATTGTGACAGAAATTGGACATTCCGGGGTCATTTTCGGTTGAACGTCATGACCTCGCACTCCAGCCTGCCGTTGTAGAGCCTGCGCTTGCGGTCTGCGCGCCGCCCGAACTGCTTTTCAAACGCCGGGTCGCTCGCGATGACCGTCATGCTCGCGCACGCCTGCCGCGCAAAGTACGCGCCCATCTGCCGGTACAGCGCGGCGCACGCCTTTTTGTCGCCCATGCGCTCGCCGTAGGGCGGGTTGCAGACGACGTGCGTCCCCGGCGAAAGCGGCGGCGCGTCGCGCAAATCCTCAAGCTTCACCAGAATCCTGCCCTGCATGCCCGCCTGCGCGATGTGCCGCCGCGCAAGCTCTATCGCCTCGGGGTCGATATCGCCGCCCGTGATGCCCGTAACGGCGTCCAGCCGCGCCCGCGCCTTTGCGTCCGCGCGCATGCCCGCCGCGCCGCAATCCCGGAATATCCCCCAGCGCTCGCACGCGAAAGCGCGCGTCAGTCCCGGCGCGCGGTCTGCGGCAAGCAGCGCCGCCTCGCAAAGCAGCGTGCCCGTGCCGCAGCAGGGGTCGTGCAACGGCTCGCCCGGCTTCCACGGCGAGAGCGCAACCATCGCGGCGGCAAGCGTTTCGCGCAGCGGCGCTTCGCCGTTCCATGTGCGATACCCGCGCCGCGAGAGCGCGTCGCCCGAAGCGTCGAGCGTGACGCGCGCAATATCCTTGTGCACCGCGACGTTGACTTGATACGTTGCGCCCGTTTCGGGATGCCATGCCTGCTTGTACTTTTCGCGCATGCGCTCGGCGATCGCCTTCTTGGCGATGGCTTGGCAGTCGCGCACGCTCATGAGCTGGCTGCGCGCGCAGTTGCCCGACACCGGGAACGCCGCGTCCTTCTCGAGGTAGTCCTCCCACGGCGCGCCCTTGACAAGCTCGAAAAGCTGGTCAAAGGTCGTCGCCTCGCCCTCGCGGACGACGAGCAGCACGCGGTCCGCCGTGCGCAGCCAGAGGTTGCACAGAAACGCGCCCGCCGCGTCCGCCGTAAAGCGCGCGCCGCCCAAGTCCGCGCGCACGTTGCGCATGCCGAGCGAGATGAGCTCCTTCTTGACAAGCCCTTCCAGCCCGAACGCCGCCGTCGCCAGCCATTCCATGCCTTGCACCTCCATACCGCGGACTAGTATACCATATTGTCGCCGACAGACCAAGCGTCCCATGAAAAAACCTCCCGGCGTGCGGGAGGTCAGCGGGACGAACTGCGATTACAGGCGGATTTTCTCGGGCAGCCACGCGTCGGTTTCCGAAAGCGCGCGCGTGAACAGCCGCCCGTCGTCGCGCTCGTCGCGCGCCTGATGGTACTTGAAGCAGAAATCGCCGTTTGGCAGCGGCCCGAGCAGCTCGATTTTGCCTGTGACGTGGCTCATGACGTAGCGGAAGCGCTTGGCGTGCCCGTTGAGCAGCGCTTTCGCGCCCTCGACGACGCGATACCCCGCGCGAATCGGCAGCTGAAAGCGCCCGCACACGCCGCGCGCAGGGCGGCACTGGAACACGTAGTACGGCACGATACCGAACGTAACCAGCCCCGTCATCAGCGCGGCGAGCGTTTCGGGGTCGTCGTTCACGCCGCGCAGCAGCACCGTCTGGTTGCTGACGACCACGCCGCGCGAAGCGACCGCGCGCACGGCGGCAAGCGCCTGCTCTGTGAGCTCGCGCGGATGGTTGAACTGCGTGACGAGGTACAGGGGCTTTTGCTTGGCGAACTCCTCGAAGATGTCCAGCAGCTCCGCGTCGCCCGAAAGGCGCTCGGGCAGCACGACCGGCATGCGCGAGCCAATGCGGATCATCTTGATGTGCGGGATCGCGCACAGCCCGCGCAGGTACGCGGCGACCGTTTCGTTGCCGAGCATCAGCGCGTCGCCGCCCGAGATGAGCACGTTGTCGATCTCGTTGTGCGCGGCGATGTAGGCGAGCGCGTCCGAAAGCTGCCGCGCGATCTCGTCGCCCGTCAATCCGACCATGCGCTTGCGGAAGCAGTGGCGGCAGTACATCGCGCAGACGTTCGTCGAGAGCACCAGCGCCGTGCGCTCGTACTTGTGCTGCAAGCCCGTGAGCCGCGTGTTGCGCCCCTCGCCGCTGGTGTCCGCGTCGCCCAGCCCGTCCGCCTCCTCGGGCGCGGGCACGCACATGCGCAGTATGGGGTCGTTCGGGTCGTCTTTGTCGATCAAAGACAGGTAATACGGCGTGACCGCCATGGGGTACTCGCGCGCGACGGCGGCGATCTTTTGCGCCGCTTCGTCGGTCAGGGACAGATGGTTTTTCAGCGCCTCGACGGTCGTGACGCTGCTTTTGAGTTCTTCTTGCCAGTGCATGGGCGTGCCTCCTTTCAGGGTCGGTCGGGCTTGGACGGAAAAATGCCCCGCGCCGCGCAAAAACAAACAGAAGGGGCGCGGCTTGCGCTTGCCCGAAGTGCTATGAAACTGCGAGTCGTCATAACTCACGTCCATCATAGCATAAAATTTGGTTCGGCGCAAAGAAAAATTCGCCGCCCCGCGCCAAGGCTTGCGCAAAGGGGGTATACTGTAAACGGGGAGACATCCCCGACACGAAAGGAAGCGAAAGATCATGATGAAGAAACTGCTGATATTCGCGCTGGCGCTTGCCTGCGCGCTGTCCGTTGCGTCGTGCGCCGCCGGCGAGGACGCGGTGAGCGTCGCGACACTCTCGGGGCCGACCGGCATGGGCATGGCGCACATGATGGCGCAAAACGACGGGACGTACGCGTTCAACGTCGCGACCGCGCCCGACCAGCTCGCCGCCGCGCTGATTTCGGGGGCGTGCGATATCGCCGCCGTACCGACCAACCTCGCCGCCACGCTCTACCAGAAGACCAAGGGCGGCGTGAAAATGCTGGCGGTCAACACGCTGGGCGTGCTCTACGTGCTCGAGCGCGGCGACAGCGTGCATACGCTCGCCGACCTTGAAGGAAAGACCGTGACGCTCGCGGGACAGGGCGCGACGCCGGAATACGCGCTCGCGTTCGCGCTTTCGCAAAGCGGCGTTTCGGCGACGCTCGATTTCAAGACCGAGCACGCCGAAGTCTCCGCGCTGGCTGCGTCTGGGCTTGCCGATATCGTGCTGCTGCCCGAGCCGCACGTCACGGCGCTGCTGATGAAGGACGCGGGCTTCCGCGTCGCGCTGCCGCTGACCGAGGCGTTCGCCGAAGCGGCGGAGAAGGCGGGCATGCCCGGCGGCGAACTGACGATGGGCTGCGTCGTGGCGCGGACGGAATTCTTCGAGAATCACCCCGAAGCCGTGTCGCGGTTCATGACGGACTGCGCAGCGTCGGTCGCGTTCGCGGGCGAAGACCCGGAGAAAGCCGCCGCCGAGATCGCCGCCGTCGGCATCCTGCCGTCGGAAAAGATCGCGCTCGCCGCGCTGCCCAAGTGCCAGCTCGTGTTCATCACGGGCGAGGACATGCAGAGCGTCGCCGCGCCGTTCCTTGCCATCCTGCACGGCGCGAACCCCGCCTCCGTCGGCGGCGCGCTGCCGGACGAGGGGCTGTACGCGGAGTAAAATTTGCAAATCCCCCGCACACATGCTATACTATACGCTGGAATAATGTGTAGGAGAAGAAACCTTGAGCACACCCCGATTTGCGGTCTTTGTGGACCTGGAAAACTGCGGCGCGAAGGTCGCGACGCTCAACAGCATCCTGGACAAGGTGAAGATTCGCGGCGATATCCTCATCGGCAAGGTGTACGGCTACACCGACAAATTTTCCGATTTGAAGGAGCTGCTGCTGTCCAACACCTTCACGGTCGTGCCGTCCCTGCGCTTCGGCGCGGCGCAAAAGAACAACGCCGATATCCTGCTGGTCATCGACGCGCTCGAAGTCGCGTTCACCAACGACATGATCGACAGCTTCTGCATCGTGTCGGGCGACAGCGATTATACGCCGCTGGTCGGCAGGCTCAAAGCCAAGGGCAAGTTCGTGCTGGGCATCTCGCGCAGCGAGGCGGCGAGCACCATCTTCATCAACGCCTGCAACGAATTCCAGTTTCTGGAATCCGTAGGCAGCTCGGCGCGGCGCATCGAGGAGCGCGGCAAGGGCAAGAAAGCGTCCTCGCTGCCCGACGAGCAGATGGACGACGCGGCGCTGTGCAAGCTGGTGGAATCCATCCTGACCGAGCAGACCGACGAGGACGGCGTGATGTACGCCAGCGAACTCAAGGGCGTGCTGCTTCGCCTGCGCCCCGATTTTTCGGAAAAGGCATACGGCTGCCCGTCCTTTGGCAAGCTGCTCAACAAGCTGTCCTCGCAGTTCGGCACGATCCGCGTCAAGAGCGACAACTACAACGTGCTCGTCTCACTCAATCAGGAAGCGCCGCAGCAGGGCGCGCTGGCGACGCTCACGCGCGACAACTGGCAGACGGCGTTCCGCGAGCAATTGCAGCATTATAAGGACGACGGCTTCGAGCGCATCAACCCGTCCATCCTCAAAGCCGATATCCAGAGCGCGTACCCCGATTTTACCGAGCGCGCCATCGGCTTCAAGCGCTTCTCCGACGTGCTCAAGCAGCTCGAGAAAGATAAGCTCATGGCGCTGGAGACCGACGCGCAGAAAAACATGTTGATCAAGATGCTGTAGGGGCGGGGCTCTGCTCCGCCCGTCCCTTCCGCGATTCGCGCCGAATCGCGGGACGATGTGGGCATCGTCCCCTACAAGGCGTTCGGCGCACATACTTCGTCCAAAGGCGGTGAGCAAGCTGTCAAACCCCGTGTTTTCGGTGATCGTGCCCTGCTATAACGAGCAGGAATCGCTGCAAATGACGCACGAGCGCCTTACGAGCGTGCTTGCGGGCATGGGCGAGGGCTACGAGATCGTCTACGTCAACGACGGCTCGCGCGACAAAACGCCCGCCATCCTCAACGAGCTTGCCAAGGGCGACGCGCACGCGCGCGTGATCCACTTCGCGCGCAATTTCGGGCATCAGATCGCGGTGTCGGCGGGGCTGGACTACGCCGCGGGCGACGCGCTGGTCATCATCGACGCGGACTTGCAGGACCCGCCCGAGGTCATCCCCGAGATGGCAGAGAAATGGCGCGCGGGCGCGCAGGTGGTCTACGGCAAGCGCCGCCGCCGCGACGGCGAATCGGCGCTCAAAAAGCTCACGGCGCACTGGTATTATAAGCTGTTGTCGGCGCTCTCGCGCGGCATGATCCCCGAGGATACCGGCGATTTCCGGCTGGTCGACCGGCAGGTCGCCGACGTGATCCGCGGCATGCCCGAGCACGCGCGCTTCCTGCGCGGCATGTTCGCGTGGGCGGGGTTCGAGCAGGAAGCCGTGCTTTACGACCGCGACAAGCGCTTCGCCGGGAAAACGCACTACACGCTCGGCAAAATGCTGCGGCTGGCTGCGGACGGCATCATCAGCCTGACGGACATTCCGCTGCGCGTCGCGACGCGGCTGGGCATGCTCTTTTGCCTGCTGGCGGGGCTGTGCGCGCTGGTGCTCGTAATACTGGCGCTGTGCGGCGTGCCGGGCGGGCTGTGGTGGCTCGCGGCGCTGAACACCGGGCTTGCCGGGTGTGTGCTGGTGTGCGTCGGCGGGCTGGGCGCGTACGTCGGGCGCGTGTACGAGGACGCGCGCGGCAGACCCTTGTACATCGTGCGCGACACGAAAGGGTTTGCAAAGAGCCTCAAACCGTAATATAATGTAGCCCTATCAACGAAACGGAGGAATGGATCATGACCGCTACCGTAACCAAGGAAGTGAGCATCGGACAGGTGCTGAAGCTCGACCGCGCGACGGCGCGCATCTTCATGGAATTCGGCATGCACTGCCTTGGCTGCCCGCACGCGACGGGCGAAAGCCTGCAGGACGCCTGCGCGGCGCACGGCGCGAACGCCGACGAGCTGGTGCATCAGCTCAACGAATTTTTCGCGCAAAAGGCGTGAGCGCGCTCGCGGGCAGCGTCGCCGACGCGCTGTTCATCGCCGTCGAAATGGAAAAGAGCGCCATTCGTCTGTACGAGCGCGCGCTGCTTTTGTTCCCCGAGCTTTCGGAGACCATCGACGCGCTGCTGTGCGACGAGCAGACGCACCTTACGCGCTTTGAATCGCTGCAGAACGGCGGCGTGGAAAGCGAGGAAGCGCTGATGCTCGCCGCGCACGCGGCGGGCGTTTTGCACCCCGGCGGGCTGATTGCCGCCCAGCGCAAGGGCGCGTTCCTCAGCGCGCGCGCGCTGCTTGCCTACGCCGCCGACCGCGAGCGCGAGGCGATCCGCACCTACGAGCAGTTCGCCGCGCAGTACATCGGCGATACGAGCGCCGCCTTTTCTTTGATCGCCAAAGAGGAGCGCGCGCACCTTTCGGGGCTGGTCGAGCAGCTTGCGGACGGCGTGTGAACGCATGGAAGAAAAGCATATGCAAGAGCCGGAAATCTTAACGCTACGCGGGCTGCGCAAATCCTTCGGGGGAACGGAGGTCTTGCGCGGTCTTGATTTGTCCGTCGCGGCGGGCGAATTTTTGACGCTGCTGGGGCCTTCGGGCTGCGGCAAGACGACCACGCTTCGCATCATCGCGGGGCTGGAGTCGCCGGACGCGGGGCAGGTGCTATTGTCGGGGCGCGACGTGACGGCGCTGCCGCCTGAAAAGCGCAACGTCAACACGGTGTTCCAGAATTACGCGCTGTTCCCGCACATGAGCGTGGCGCGCAACATCGGCTACGGGCTGCGCGTGCGCGGCTTCAAAAAGGACGAGATCGCGCACCGCGTGCAGGAGATGCTCTCGCTCGTGCAGCTCGAGGGCTTTGACGCGCGCATGCCGCAGCAGCTTTCCGGCGGTCAGCGCCAGCGCGTCGCCATCGCGCGCGCGGTCATCCT
>CAZEIC010000008.1:38014-45321 GCA_964512175.1 uncultured Oscillospiraceae bacterium
GCTGGATTTGCAGCTTCGCAGGCAGATGCAGCAGGAATTAAAGAGCATCCAGAAGCGCCTCGGCATCGCGTTCATCTATATCACGCACGACCAAGAGGAAGCGCTGAACATGTCCGACCGCATCGCGCTCATGCGCGACGGTCGTTTTGTGCAGCTCGGCACGCCGCACGAGCTGTACGAGCATCCGCGTTCGGAGTTCGCGGCGACGTTCATCGGGCAGACGAACCTGCTGCGCGGCGCGGTGGACGCCATCGCCGGCGACCGCGTGTCGCTGCTGGTGGGCGGGGTATCCGTGCCCGCGCGGACGGACGAGCTGGTGGCGCTGGGCGAGAAGATGTGCCTGTGCGTGCGCGCCGAGCGCCTGCATTACGGCGCGAAGCCGTCCGCCGGCATGACCGTGCCCGGCACGCTGACCGATTTGCGCTACGCCGGCGGCGGCAGGCGCGCGGTCATTACGCTGCCCGGCGGGCAGGAGCTTGTCGCGCTGCGCTCGGGCGAGGAAACGGAAGCGCTCGCGCCGGGCGACCGCGTGTTTTGCTGGTGGAACGAGCAGACGGCGGCGCTGGTCAAAAGCGAGGCGGAGGCATGAAAACGGGCGATTTGCGGCACACGTCGGGCTGGCTCGCCGCGCCGATGGCGCTGTGGGGCGCGGCGTTCGTCGGCGTGTCGCTGCTGTACGTTATCGGCTTGAGCCTGATGACGCGCGGCGCGGCGTTCGGCGTGTCGCTGCCGCTGACGTTTGACAATTACGCCAAAATGTTCGACGTGAAATACCTGAAGGTGCTGGGTTTGAGCCTGCGCCTTGCGGCGCGCACGGCGGTTTTGTCGCTCGTGATCGGCTATCCGTTCGGGTATTTCATGGCGCGCGCCAAGCCCAAGGCGCGGACGTGGCTGCTGCTGCTGGTCATCGTGCCGTTCTGGACGAACGCGCTGATTCGCATCTACGGCTGGAAGCTGCTGCTCTCGGCAAGCGGGCCCATCAACAGCCTGCTGTTGTCGCTGGGGCTGATCGCGCGCCCGCTCAAGCTCCTGTATACCGAAGGCTCGGTGCTGGTGGGCATGGTGTACGCTATGATCCCGTTCATGATATTGCCGGTGTACTCGGGCGTGGAGCGCATGGACTGGACGATTGTCGAGGCGGCGCGCGACTTGGGCGCGGGGCGCGCGCGCGCGTTTTGCACGACCACGCTGCCCATGACGCTTCCAAGCGTGCTGGCGGGGCTGGTGCTGACGTTCATCCCGTCCATCGGGCTGTTTTATTTGAGCGATTTGCTCGGCGGCTCGAACGCCGCGCTCTTTGGCAACATCGTGCACGACGAGCTGCTCAAGAGCCGCGACCTGCCGTTCGCGTCGGCGCTGTCGGTCGTGATGCTGGCGCTGACGGGCGTCGTAATAGCGATATACAGGAAATCCGGCGGCAAGACCGAAAGCATGGTGTTCTGATATGAAGCGCTCGAGAATCTTTGCGCCCATCTACCTCACGCTGGTGCTGATCGCGCTGTACCTGCCCATCGTGATGGTCGTGCTCTTTTCGTTCAACGCCAACCCTTCGCGCGTGAACATCACGTTCACGGGCTTTTCGCTGCAATGGTACGAGCAGCTCTTCGACGCGCAGCGCGGCTTCGGCGGCGCATTGGCGACGAGCTTGGAAGTCGCGGCGTGGAGCGTGTCGCTGGCGAGCGTGCTGGGGACGCTTGGCGCGGTCGGGCTGTCGCGGCGCGCGGCGGCGAAAACGCGCGCGCAAAAGCTTGCGGCGGGCGCGCTGGCGGTCGGCGAGCAGGTGTCCACGCTGCCGATCATGATTCCCGAAATCACGCTGGGCATCGCGTTCCTCGCGGTGTTCACGGCGCTGGGGCTGCCGTTTGGCATGGTGACGCTCGTGCTGGCGCACACCACGTTTTGCGTGCCGTATGTGTTCATCCTCGTCAAAAGCCGGCTGGCGACGATGGATTTCTCGCTCGTCGAGGCGGCGCGCGATCTGGGCGCGGGCGCGCGGCGCGCGTTCTTCACCGTGACGCTGCCGCAGATCCTGCCCGCCGTGCTCTCGGGCGCGCTGCTGTCGCTCGCCATGTCGCTGGATGATTTTGTCATCAGCTTTTTCGTCAACGGCGCGGAAACGACGACGCTGCCGCTCAAGGTCTATTCCTCGGTCAAGGTCGGCGTGTCGCCGCAGGTGAACGCGCTGTGCACGGTGATGCTGGGCGTGGTGTTCCTCGCGGTCGCGTCGGGGCAGCTTTTGTCCGGCGGTCGGCGCAAAAAGAGGGGAAATAGCAAGCAAAAGTGACGAATTGACCCTTTGCAAAACGGCGTTCGCGTGATAGAATGCTACGGATGCTACTAACGACACAGGAGGCTTCACGGCAATGCTTCATCAATGGGCGATCATCGGCTTTGGCGGCATGGGCGGTTATCATCAGGAGCAAATCAAAAAGCGCGTGCCCGAACTGACCATCAAGGGCGGCGTGGACGTGCGCCCCGAGGCGTATGAAAAAATGCGCGCGCTGGGCATGCACGAATACCCGACGCTGCAGGCGCTGCTGGACGACAAGAGCGTGGATATCGTGACCATCGCCACGCCCAACGATTTCCATAAAGACATCTCCATCGCCTGCCTGAAGGCGGGCAAAAACGTGGTCTGCGAAAAGCCGGTGACGCTCAACGCCGCCGAGCTTGAGGAGATCATCGCCGTCGCCAAGGAAACGGGCAAGCTCTTTTCGGTGCACCAGAACCGCCGCTGGGACAAGGACTACCGCATCATGCGCGAGGTCGTCAAGAGCGACGTGATCGGCACGCCGTACTACATCGAGTCCCGCGTGCTGGGCTCGCGGCGCTCGCTGGAAGGCTGGCGCGGACACAAGCCCAACGGCGGCGGCATGATCTACGACTGGGGCATCCACCTGTTTGACCAGCTTCTGGATTACGAAAAATCGCCCGTCGTGAGCGTGGACTGCCACGCCATGCACGTCCATCATCAGGAAGTGGACGACAACTTCAAGGCGTTCCTGCGCTTTGAAAGCGGGCTGTCTGCGGTCATCGAGATCGCGACGAACTGCTTCATTAACCTCCCGCGCTGGCATGTGTGTGCCCCGGGCGGCACGATGGCGGTGGACGATTGGGAGTGCAACGGCAAGATCGTCAAGCTCAATTCCGAGGAAAAGATGGCGTGGGACGAGGACATCGTGTACACCGCCGCAGGTCCCACGCGCACGATGGCGCCGCGCCCCAAGCAGACCGTGACCGAGCTGCCGCTGCCCGAAGTGCACACCGACTGGGCGGAGTATTACCGCAACATCGTCGCCGTGCTCGACGACGGCGCGGAACTGATCGTCAAGCCCGAGGAAGCGCTGCGCGTGATGCGGCTGGTGGACGCGCTGTTTGAGTCCGCGCGGCTGGGCGTGGGCATCCGCACGAGCATCTGAACGGAGGGAACGGCATGATCACGATTGGCGCGCAGGGATACACGCTGCGGCAGTACATGCAGACGGAAAGCGATATCGCGCGGTCGCTCGCGCGCGTCGCGGCGATCGGCTACAAGGCGATCCAAATCTCCGCCATCGGCAAGATCGCGCCCGAAAAGCTCAAGGCGCTGTGCGACGAGAACGGGCTGCAAATCGTGCTGACGCACAGCGCGGAGGCGCGGATTTTGCATGACACCGACGCGTTGATTGCCGAGCACAAGCTCTTTGGCTGCAAATACATCGGCATCGGCTCGATGCCCGACCGCTACCGCAATCCCGAATGGACGCGGTACTTCGCCGAGGATTTCCTGCCCGCCGCGCGCAGGATCGCGGACGCGGGCTTGCGCCTGATGTACCACAACCACAACTTCGAGTTCGCGCGCATGCCCGACGGCAGGTTCATGATGGAGCATATCCTCGAGGGCTTGCCCGAAGACGTGATGGGTGTGACCGCCGATACGTACTGGCTGCAGGCGGGCGGCGTGGACGTGCGCGATTGGCTGCAAAGCCACGCAGGGCGTATTCAGTGCGTGCACCTCAAGGACATGGCGATCGTCGGCTGGGAGCAGCGCATGGCGGCGGTCGGCACGGGCAGCCTCGACTTCCCGGCGATCCTCCGGACGCTGGAAGACGCGGGCACGGTGGAATACGCGCTCGTCGAACAGGACGAGTGCTACGGGCAAAGCCCGTTTGACTGCCTGAAAAAGAGCTACGACTATTTGGTTTCGCTGGGGTACAAGTAAAGCGCATACACGACATGCGGGATATCAACGCCCCGGAAGCGGTATTCGACCGTTTCCGGGGTTTTTTCAAAGCCGAGCCTTTCCGCGAGCGCGAGGGAGCGCGCGTTCTCCGGCGCGATGTGCAGCGCGATCTTTCGCAAACGCATGTCCTCGCGCGCGAAGCGCAGCGCCGCTTGCAGCGCCTCGGTCATCAGCCCGCGCCCCCGAAACCTCGGCGCGAGGTCATAGCCTATTTCGGCGTATCCGCGCGCTGCGTCCCACGCGTGAAACCCGCATGTGCCGACGCGCTCGCCGGTATCCTTGCGCGTCAGCACCCAGCGGTGCTGCGCGCGCGGCTCGGGCGCGGTGTAAAAGGCGATCAAGCCGTCCGCTTCCGCAATGTCCGCAAACGGCTCTTCGTCGTATAGGAAGCGCGTCACGTCGGGGTCGGAAAACTGCCGGAAGATGAAATCGCGGTCGCCGGGGCAAACGCCGCGCAGCAGCAGGCGTTTGGTTTCCAAGTCGCGGAACATGCGAACGCCTCCTTGTCAGCAGTAGAAACGGATGTGCTCGACGACGAAATGTTCCTTCCATTTTGCGCAGATCATGAAAAACTGCGCGGCGACGAACTCCATCAGTTCCTGTAATTCTTTCGGCGGGATGTCGCTCCCGTTGCTTGCCAGCACGTACCCGCCGTTTCGCGTCAGCCAGATTTTGGTGGCGTTTGCGGACGGTCTGCCTTTTGCGATGTGAACATGCAAAGGCTCGTCGTTTTCGTTGGACCAGAAAAAGACCTTATAGCCGCTGACCGTGAACAAGCTAGGCAATGTGCACCCCTCCGTCCCGCGCGTACCGAAAGAGCAGGTGCGCGTTGCTGCGGAGCAATTCCTCGAAAAAGGCGATTTCCTGTTCGGAATACCCCTCGACAGTCGTCCATGAATATGCGGGCAGCTCGCAGCGCGCGCTGTCGAACCCCGCGTCGGTCGGGCGCTCGAAATGCACGATCACCTTCTGGCGCGCGTCCTCGGCGATCAAGTGCGAGTGTGTGATCTCCGTGCCGTCCGACAGCGTCATGTAGGGGTACATCATAGCGAGACCCTCCTTTATAATACAATATACGCGTCCGTCACCACGTCGTCCATCAGCGCCATGACATAGGGCTTGCCTCGGTCGGACGCGGACTGGCAGGCGATTTCTTCCGAGAGGATGGGCGTTTCCGCGCCGCCTTTCTGGAGGATGACGACGTTTTGCACGCCCGTCAGGCGCAGCGCGCAGGCGAGGCACGCGCCGTTGACGCCGCCCTTCTGGAACTGGAAGCAGCGCGCGCCCTTGCCGCCGCGTCCCTGCCGGTCGAGCATCGCGCCGGGCAGGCGCTTGGCGTAGCCGCGGTCGGAAAGGAGCAGCCATTGGTCGCTGTTTTGCAGGAAGCAGGCGGCGAGCACCTCGTCGCCCGGGGCGAGCGTCACGCCCTTGACCCCGGCGGAGGCGCGCCCGGTCGCGGGCACGGTGTCCTGCGCGAAGCGAATCGCCATGCCCAGCCGCGTACACAGCGCGATATCGGCGCTCGCGTCCGCGGGCAGCACGCAGAGCAGCTCGTCGCCCGCCTTGAGCGAGAGCGCGGCGAACTTGGCACGGCGGATGGCGTACTCGGACGCCGCCGTGCGCTTGACCAGCCCCTTCTTCGTGAAGAAGCACAGGTCGCCGAAGCGCTCGATTTCGCCCGGCGCGGCGCAGAGCAGACTGACCGCGCGCTCGCCCTTTTCCAGTCCCGCCAGCACGCCCGACAGCAGCGTTCCCCTGTCCTTGGGACGGTTGTTCTCGGCGAGCGCGCCGACGGACAATGTATAACAATTCCCAAGTTGCGTAAATATATACAGCGTATGGTCGCTCTGCGCGCGCAGCACGCACGCGGGCGCTTCGGCGGCGTTTGCCGGCGGCTCGAGCTTTTCGTAGAACTTGGGGTGCATGCGCCGCAAAGCCCCGGCGCGCGTGAGCAGCACGACGGCTTCTTCTGGCACGGGCGCTTCCTGCATCTGCGCGAGCGCGAGCGTGCCGGCGTGGTCGTCGTCGCACAGCCTTGTGCGGCGGTCGTCGCCGTACTGCGCGGCGATTTGCGTCAGTTCGTTTTCGATGACGGCGAGCAGCTTTTTATCGCTCGCGAGGATGCCCTCGAGCTTGGCGACCAGCTTCTTGATATCGTCGTATTCCTTCTGGAGCGCCAGTATTTCAAGCCCCGTCAGCCGTTGCAGCCGCAAATCGAGGATCGCCTGCGCCTGAATGTCGGAGAACAGGAAGCGCGCGATGAGCCGCGTTTTGGCTTCCTTGCCGTTTTGCGAGGAACGGATGATGCGCAGCACTTCGTCAAGGCAATCGACCGCCTTCATCAAGCCTTCCAGGATGTGCAGCCGCGCCTGCGCCTGCGCAAGCTCGTACTGCGTGCGCCGCGTCACGACCGATTTCTGGTGCGCGATGTAGTAATCCAGCGCGGCAAGCAGCCCCATCTGCACGGGCTTGCCGTCCGCGATGGCGACCATGTTCACGCCGAACGTTACCTGCAAGTCTGAATATTTATACAGGATGGCGATGATGCGCTCGGGGTCTGCGTCCTTGCGCAGCTCGATGACCGCGCGCAAGCCCGTGCGGTCGGACTCGTCGCGGATATCATAAATGCCCGACAGCGCCGCCTTTTTTTCCTCCGATAAATCGAGGATTTTCTTGAGCATCGCCGCCTTGGGCACTTGATACGGCACTTCTGTGATCGCCAGCAGCGTGCGCCCCGCCGTGCCCTTCTCGATATCGATCTTGGCGCGCAGCGTGAGCTTGCCGCGTCCCGTTTCATACGCCGTGCGGATTTCCTTGGTATTGAGCAGCACGCCGCCCGTCGGGAAATCGGGCGCGGGCACGAGCGCCATCACCTCGTCCAGCGTGCAGTCGGGTTTTTTCATGCGCAGCGCGACCGCCGCCGAGATCTCGCGCAGGTTATGCGGCGGGATGTTCGTCGCCAGCCCCACGGCGATGCCCGACGCGCCGTTGACGAGCATGTTCGGGAAGCGCGACGGCATGAGCTCCGGCTCGCGCAGCGTGTCGTCAAAGTTCAGGCGGAAAGGCACGGTGTCCTTCTCGATAT
>CAZEIC010000009.1:0-36058 GCA_964512175.1 uncultured Oscillospiraceae bacterium
TGGTGCTGGGCGAGGACGGGCAGAAGATGTCCAAATCGCGCGGCAACGTCGTCAATCCGGACGAATTGGTGGACGAGCTGGGCGCGGACGCGGTGCGCATGTACGAAATGTTCATGGGCGCGTTCGATCAGGCGATCCCGTGGTCGCAGGCGGGCGCGCGCGGGTGCAGGCGCTTCCTCGACCGCGTGTGGCGCTTGCAGGAGATGGTCGGGGAAGGCGAGGGGTATTCCAAGGACCTCGCGCCGTCGGTGCACGCCGCCATCAAGAAAGTGACCGAGGACTTCGAGCGCATGAAGTTCAACACCGGCATCGCCGCGCTGATGACGCTCGTCAACGAATACTACGCCAAGGGCGCGGTGACGCGCGGCGAGCTCAAGGCGCTGCTGCTGCTGCTCTCGCCCGTTTCGCCGCACATGTGCGAGGAAATCTGGGAAAACATGGAATTCGGCGCGCCTGTCTACACGCAGAAATGGCCGACCTACGACGAAAAAGCCATGCAAAAGAGCGAGGTCGAAATCGCCGTGCAGCTCAACGGCAAGGTGCGCGGGCGCATGATGGTCGCGGCGGGGCTGGACAGGAGCGCGGCGGACGAGCTTTTGAAGAGCGAGACGGTGCAGGGCATCCTCGCGGGCAAGCAGGTCGTCAAGGTCGTGTTCGTGCCGGACAGGCTGCTCAACATCGTCGCCAAATAAATGAACGCATACCAACTGGTCGTCATCGGCGCGGGGCACGCGGGCTGCGAGGCGGCGCTTGCCGCCGCGCGCCTTGGCGTGCGCACGCTGATTTTCACGCTCAACCTCGACGCCATCGCGCTCATGCCGTGCAATCCCGCCATTGGCGGAACCGGCAAGGGACAGCTCGTGCGCGAGGTGGACGCGCTGGGCGGCGAAATGGGGCTGGCGATCGACGATACCACGCTGCAAAGCCGCATGCTCAACACGGGCAAAGGCCCTGCGGTGCGCTCGCTGCGCGCGCAGGCGGACAAGCGCGCCTATCACGAGCGCATGCTGCGCGCGGTGTTTTCGCAGGAAAATCTGACCGTGCGGCAGGGCGAAATCAAGGAAATCCTGACCGACGGCGGCAGGGTGTCGGGCGTTCAAACCGCCACGGGCGAGCGAATCCCGTGCGCGGCGTGCGTCGTCTGCGCGGGGGTGTACCTCGACAGCAGCATCATCATCGGCGAGGCGCGGTGGGAGCAAGGCCCGCAGGGGCTGTCGCCCGCGCACGGGCTGTCGCAGAGCCTTGCGGGGCTGGGGCTGACGATCCGGCGGTTCAAGACCGGCACGCCCGCGCGCATCGACGCGCGCTCGATCGATTTCCAGAAAATGGACGAGCAGCCCGGCGACGAGCCGGCGACGGCGTTCTCCTTCCTGACGGACGCGCCGATCGTCAACAAACGCCGCTGCTATCTGACGTGGACGACCCTCCGCACGCACGAGATCATCCGCGAAAACCTGCACCGCGCGCCCATGTATTCCGGGGGCATCCACGGCACGGGCGCGCGCTACTGCCCGTCCATCGAGGACAAGGTGACGCGCTTTGCGGACAAAGACCGCCATCAGGTGTTCCTCGAGCCGGAGGGGCTTTGCAGCCCGGAGTGGTACGCGCAGGGTATGTCCTCCAGCATGCCCGAGGATGTGCAGTGGGCGATGTACCGGACGCTGCCGGGGCTGGAAAACTGCGTGCTGACGCGGCTTGCCTACGCCATCGAATACGACTGTATCGACCCGACCGCGCTCACGCCCGCGCTCGCGGTGCGCGGCGTGCCCGGGCTGTTCCTCGCGGGGCAGATCAACGGCACGTCGGGTTATGAAGAAGCCGCCGCGCAGGGCATTGTCGCGGGCGTGAACGCCGCGCTGCACGTCAGGAACGCGCCGCCGTTCGTCATCACGCGCGATCAGGGGTACATCGGCGTTCTGACCGACGATCTGACCGCCAAGGGCACGGACGAGCCGTACCGTATGATGACCAGCCGCGCCGAGCACAGGCTCTTTTTGCGGCAGGATAACGCCGATTTGCGGCTAACCGAGCGCGCGCATCAGTTAGGCTTGGCGAGCGATGAACGCCTCGCGCGCATGGAACAAAAGCGCCGCGATACCGAGCGTTTGCTCGCGTATCTCAAGGAAACGGGGCTGCAAGAGCGCCTGCGCAGACCGGAGGAAACGCTGGACACGCTGCCCGACGCGGGCGTCGCTTCTTTCTCCGCCGCCGCGCGCGAGCAGGCGCAGATCGCCGTCAAATACGAGGGCTACCTGCAAAAGCAGGAGGCGCAGATCCGGCAGGCGCGCGCGATGGAGGAAAGGCTGCTGCCGCCCGAAGCGGACTATCTGCATATGGACGCGCTGCGCATCGAGGCGCGGCAGAAGCTCGACCGCGCGCGCCCGCGCTCGCTTTCGCAAGCGTCGCGCATCCCCGGCGTGTCGCCCGCCGATATCGCGGTGCTGATGATCTGGCTCAAGCGCCACGAGCAGGCGAACGAATTGTAACAATTTCGTAATATATCCGTCGGAGGGCATGCCGCGCTTGTAGGAAAGCGCGTTTTCTGGTATACTATACGCGGGTCTATCTGCCGCGAGGCGACGATGGAGGATAAACGCATGACAAGCGATGACAATCGAAACGAGCTGCGCGAACCGGGCGGGCAGACGCGTAACCGCCGCATGGACAGGCATGGCGCGCCCGCGCGCGGGAATCGCGCTTCCGCCGCGCCCCGCGCCCCGCGTCCCGAGCGCCAGAGCGATTACGACGCGCCGAGGACGGAATCCCGCGCGTCCTACCGCATGCCGCCCGAAGCCCTGCGCGACGAGGAAGAACGCTTCTCGGAAAGCGGGCGGTACATGCCGCAGCGCGAGCGCTACGAGGAACGCTATAACGAGCGCTATTACCCCGAGGAAAAGCGCGGCAAGAAGAAGCTGATCGTGCTTTGCGCCGTGCTGTTGGCGCTGGTGGTGATCGTCTGCGGCTTCGCGCTGCTGCCCGAGGGCGAGGACGGCATCGTCGGCGCGCTCAACAGCGTGAAAAGAACGGTCGTCAGCGCCGCGAACACCGTATACAGCGGCGTGCTCGACCTCATCAGCCCGCAGGCGAAAACGCCCGCGCAGGTCTTTTCTTTCCAAGCGACGACGCTGACCGGCGCCGCCGGGAGCAAGTTCACCTTCGTCATCACCACCAACGCCACCGCGCGCGACGTGCGCATCGAGAACGCGCGCGGCGACGTGCTGATCGGCACGGTGCAGAACAATACAGAGGAAAATACTTCCAGCTATACGTACACCGTGGACGTGCTCTTTGAGCAGCCGTTCGTGGGCGACGTGTTCGTGTCGGCGTTCGACGGCGAAACGTGGACGCGCTCGGACAAGAGCCTGACGCTCACGATCACCGCCGCGACGCAAGTCCCGGTCATAACGCCGCCGCCGGCGACGATGCCGCCCGCGACCGACGTTCCCGTGACCGAGCCGCCCGCCACGGACGCGGCGTTCGTCATCCCGACCTCGTTTGCGACCGTCACGCCCCCGCCGCCGACGGACGTGCCCACGCCGACCGTGCCGCCGACGATTCCGCCCACGCTCGTGCCGTTGACGCAAGCGCCCGCGGTTTCCGCGCTGATCACGCCGCCGCCGACCGTGCCGGACGCGCCGACGATGCCGACCGATATCCCCGCGACCGACGCGCCCACCGACGTTCCGACGCAAGCGCCGACCGCCACGCCCGAGCCGACCGCCACGCCCATGCCGCTGCTGCCCGCAGCCGCCGCCGAGGGCGCGTCGCCCGATGATTTCAGCATGACCGAGCGCGTGTTCGTCGGCACGAAGGCGAACAGCGAATACAAGCGCGAAAGCAGCATCGCCATGCCGGGACCCGATAACTACATGCGCTGGGCGGGCGGCGTGCTCGCCTTCCGTGGCGATTCCTTCCGCCGCAACGCGGCGTTTGGCACGGTCGAGGTCACGGACGAAGAGCTTGAAATCGTCTGGCAGACCGAGCTTGGTTCGCTGCGCACCGCCGATTCGGGCACGCTCTACGGCGTTGGCTGGACGGGGCAGCCGTCCATCGTGCTGTGGTCCAAGCAGGTGCGGCAGATGATGAACATCAGCGCCGAAAAGAAGGAAAAGACGGCGCTCAAGGAGGTCATCTTCGGCGGGCTGGACGGCAAAATCTACTTCCTCGACCTCGCCGACGGCACGCAGACGCGCGATCCCATCGAGCTGGGCTTCCCGATCAAGTCCTCCGTGACCATCGACACCTTCGGCATGCCGATGCTCGGCGTGGGGCAGGCGATTTCCAAGCTCGCCAATAAAAGCGGCGACATCGGGTATTACCTGTACAACCTCATCGACCAGAAAGAGCTGCTGTTCCTCAACGGCCGCCAGAAATCGACCTACGCTTACGCGACCAACGGCGCGTTTGACGGCTCTGCGCTGATTTCGCACCAGAAGAACGACGAGAGCACGCTGGTCGTGGCGGGCGAGAACGGGCTTCTGTACACGACCTCGCTCGCGCCCGAGTTCAAATATGAGCTTGACGAGGAGACCGACACCTATTCCGGCACGCTGAAGATCACGCCGACCACCGTCACGCTCAAGAGCAAGGTCAAGGCGGAAGAGGACAAATCTACCGGCGTGGAAGCGTCGGTCGCGATGTACAACCAATACGCCTACTTCGCCGACACCTACGGCGCGCTGCGCTGCGTGGACACCGACACGATGAAGACCGTCTGGGCCGCCAACGTTGACGACAACACCGACGCCGCCATCGCGCTGGACTTCGACGAAAGCGGCGATTTGGCGCTGTACACCGGGAACACGCGCGTCAAGAAGGGCACGACCGTCAAGATTCGCCGCTTCGACGCGCTCTCGGGCGAGGAAATGTGGGCGTATGAAATGCAGTGCAGCGTTGACGGCGACCAGCTTTCGGGCTGCAAGGCAAGCCCTGTCGTCGGTCAGCACAGCATTTCCGACCTCGTGATATTCACCGTCAATCAGACCGAGGACGGCGCGACGATGGTCGCGCTGGACAAGCAAACCGGCGCGCTCGAATGGCAGTACCGCCTGCAAGAGGGCGCGATTTCCTCGCCCGTGGCGGTGTATGACGAAGCGGGGAACGCGTGGATCATTCAAGCCGACAGCGCCGGAAACCTGCACCTGCTCAACGCCCAGTCGGGCGAAAAATGCTACGAGCTGGCGCTGGGCGGCGCGGTGCAAGGCTCTCCCGCCGTTTACCGCGATATGCTGCTCATCGGCACTTGCTCCAAAGACAACGCGCGGATGTACGCCGTGCGGATCAAGTAACGGAAAAGGATGAGATGATACGAGGCGGCAGGGGTTACGCGCCCTTGCCGCCTCGTTTTTGTTCCCCGGTTTCCTACTTGATTTCGCGTCCGTCCTCGTCGTACATCCGAAACGCCGCGACCTCGCCCTGCTCGTCGTAGTCCATTTCAGCGCTCGCGTAGCCGTCAAAGCAGCAGACCGGGTCGCCGTTTTCGTCGTAGTATTCCTCGCGCGCGACGCTGCCGTTTTCGTTGTAATACAGTCTGATTTCGGCGTAGCCGTTTGCGCCGCGCATGCGCGCGCCCCGCGTGTCCAGATAGGTTTCGCTGGCGACGTTGCCCGCCGCGTCGTATGTGCGCGCGCGCCCTGCGTAGCCGTTTTCGCCCGCGACGGGCGCGCCGTGCTCGTCGAACGTCTCGATCAGCGCCATCCTGCCCTGCTCGTCGTAGGTCGTGCGCCGCGCGACGCGCGTTTGCGGGTCGAACGTTTCGCGCCAGAGCACGTCGCGCGATGCGTTGAGCCGCAGGCGAACGACGCCGCCCTGCGCGTCCTCCGTTTCGTATATCGTGACCGCGCCGGTTTCGTCAAAGTACATCGTCGTCGCCGCGCCCTGCGCGTCCTCCGTGCGGTGCGCGAGGATGCTCCCCTGCTCGGAATAGCGGTAGGTTACGCGCTCGCCCTGCTCGCCGGGCTTTTCATGCTCATAGAGATACCCCGACGCGCCGTAGGCGAAGCGGTCTTGCAGCGCGCCGTCCGCGTCGTA
This sequence comes from uncultured Oscillospiraceae bacterium, assembly GCA_964512175.1. Taxonomy (GTDB): domain Bacteria; phylum Bacillota; class Clostridia; order Christensenellales; family Aristaeellaceae; genus CAZEIC01. Next base: position 6,031 of record CAZEIC010000009.1, read on the forward strand.
ATACGCGACCGACGACAAACGCCCCTCCGCGTCGAACGCGCTGTCGATGCGCGCGTAACCGCCCGTCGTCATGACGGGCGCGCCGTCCGCGCCGAAGTATTCCCAGCGCGTGATGTTCCCGCGCGCGTCGCGCGTCATTTCCTCCGCCGCGTAGCCCTCGGCGAGCGTCGCGGGCGCGCCGTCCGCCGCGAAATACGCAAGGCGCGTCAGCGCGCCGCCGTCGTCGTGCGTCAGCGCGATGCTCGCGTAGCCGTCCTTCGTGTCGATCGGCGCGCCATCCGCCGAAAGGAACGTCCACAGCGCGACGTTGCCGCGCGGGTCGTACTGCCACGCTTCGCCCGCGTATCCGTCCGGGTGCGTTGCGGGCGCGCCGTCCGCGCCGACGTATTCCGCGCGCGTGAGCAGCCCCTTGTCGTTATAGGCAAGCGTGATGCCCGCGTATGCGCCGAGCATCCACGCGGGCGCGCCCTGCGCGTCGAAATAGCGCTCGCTTGCCACCAGCCCCTGCTCGTTGTACGTGACAGCGACCGCCGCGTACCCGCCTTCCAACGTCGCGGGCGCGCCCTGCGCGTCCAGATAGCTTTCGTATATGACGCGCCCGAGCGCGTCGTACTCCGTCCGCTGCACGGCGTACCCGGAAACGCTTGCGACGGGCGCGCCCGACGCGTCGAAGTAGCGCTCGCTCGCGACGCGTCCCAGCGCGTCGTACTCGCGCGTTACGCGCGCGTACCCGGCGCTGCACGGCGCGGGCGCGCCGGACGCGTCGAAGTATGCGGCGCTCGTCTGGCAGCCGTTTTCGTCATACGCCGCCGCCATGCGCGCGTAGCCGTCCTCGCAGAGCGCCGGAGCGCCGGCTGCGTCTGCATACCGCGCGCCCGTCAGGTTGCCGCGCGCGTCGTGCTCGCGCGTCATGCGCAGGAAACCGCCCGCGTAGGAACGCGTGACCGAGGCGATTTGATAGCCGTCGTATTCGTATTCTTTGACGGACGCCGCGTCGCCCGCCTCCGTCAGCGAACGGACGCTTGTGACGCGCCCGAGCGCGTCGCGCGTGTACGCAAGCCCGTACACGCCGTCCGCGTCGGCGACCGGGGTGTCAAACAGGTCGCGCGCGTAGCGCGTTTCGATGAGGAAGCCGTTCTCGTCGTAGGTCAGCAGATGCCGCACGATGGCGCTCTTTTGCTCGAAGTCCGCCATCTCATAGAGGCTCGCGCGCGCGCCCGCCGTGCTCGCCGCCATGACATACGGGCGCATTCTGTCCGTGCTGGCGACCAGATTGACGACCGTCAGGTCGTCGGAATAGTCCATCGTCAGAACGCGCTTGCCCGCCGCGTCGTAATAGCTCGCGCGGTCGAGCGCGCCCGCCGGGGTGTACTCGTAGACGGCGCGCGCCGGACGGTCCGCCGCTTCCGCGTCCTCGTGCGTGGTCAGCGCGCCCAAGGCGTTCTCGTGCCGAAGCTCGCGCACCTTGCGCTCGCGCTCGACAATTACGTAATGCGCGGTCATGACGCGCGCGTCCTCGCGCGTGATATCGCCAATGCCGACCGGCACGCCGAAGCGCAGCGTATAATCGGCGTACAGCCGCGTTTTGGGCAGGGAATAGTCCAGCGCGAACGCGCCCGCGCACAGCGCCAGCGCGCAGGCGGCAGCAAGCCAAGCCGTGCGGATTCGGGTGCGTCGTTGTTCGCGCTGCTTTAGCTCGTCAAAACGCACGCTCAAGATACGCGCGACCACGCGCAGGAGGGCGTCGCGCTTGCCATCCAGATATGCGTTCGCGCCGAGCACGTCCTCGGGCAGCGTCGTCAGCGAGGGCGGGAAGCATTCTTCGTCCGGATTCTTCGCGTGCGGCTCGCCGTCGATGATGAACGGCACGATGTATTCAAAGCCCCGGCGCTCCTTGAACGCCTCCACCTCGAAATCGACGTACTTGGCGCTTTTCGCCAGCTTCTTGGAGCAGACGACGATCAGGAATTTGGACTGCGACAGCCCTTGATGCAGCTCGTCCTTGAGCACGCCCGCCGCCGCGTCCGTTTCGTCGCGAAAGACCGCGTTGAGCTTGCGCGGCAAATCGTACTGCTTGCAGAGCTTGGACGGCAGCCGGTAACGCTCCAGCTGTCTTTGCAGCCAGCGTGCCCACGCTTTATCGCCGTGCTTATAGCTGATGAACGCGGAATACTGGAACTCCTGCATGCCGATTCCCCTTTTGTACGTTTTCATCAGTATACGCGCGCGGGCGCGTCGCGTCAATGGGTGTACGGGGAGGGAACACGGTTTACGCATGAACGAGCGAGCGGGCGTTCAATCCCCCTGTAGGGGTCGATGCCCACATCGACCCGTTGAGAAAATATTCGTGTATGCGGGCGGAGCAGAGCCCCGCCCCTACGGCATTCCCTAATCCCTATCCCCTTCCCGTCCCTCCGCCAATTTCCCCATTGACACCGCGACGCGTTCGTGTTATACTGCAAAAAAGAGAACATATGTTCTCATTTGAGGGAGGCGAACGCGGGTGAAGTGGGTATATCGGAACATGCAGAGGCGAATGGCGGACATGGGGTTCAGCGCCGCGAGGCTCGCGGGCGAGCTTGGCATGAGCGCGCAGAGCCTGCGCATGAAGCTGCGCGGCGAGTACGATTTTTCGCTGCGCGAGGCGATCGCCATTAAGGAGCTTCTGCGCTTCCGTCAGCCATTGGAGGACGTTTTTGAGAGAGGAACGGGCGGGTTCGATGCAAAGGCAGGATGAACGCAGGGAGAACGCCGAGCGCGCCAAGGAATACCTCTCGCGCGTGCGCGCGCTGGACGCGGAGATCGCCGTGCTGCTGACGCAAATTCGCGGCATCCGCGAGGGCGCGCAGCGCGTGACCGTCAGCGTCGATAGGCAGCCGACCGGCGGCGTGTGGCAGGGAAGCCGCGTCGAGGATGCCGCCGTTCGCGCCGCCGACCTGTCCGAGCGCGTGAAAGCGCGCTACGCGGCGCTCGTGCGCGTCAAAAAGGAGTGCGCGGCGCTGATTGCGCGCGTGCCGCTGCCCGAGGCGCGCGCGCTGCTCGACTTGCGTTATGTGCTGTTGTACCCGTGGGAGCGCGTCACGCAGGAGCTGCATTACGACCTGCGCAGCGCCTACCGCCTGCACAACAAAAGCCTGCGCATGGCGGGGATATTACTGCTGGAAGAAGGCTGGACAAGCGGACATGACAAAACAGGCGCGGACGCATAGCCCGCCCCGAAATTCTCAATAAATAGCGCGCGCCCAGCCCGCGTTACGCTTCGCCGTCTTGTTTCTTTTCTTCGTCTTTCGCGAGCCGCGCGGCGAGATCGCCCGCCGCCGCGACGTAATACAGCTCGTCCTCGCTCAATTCGCGCGCGCGCTCACCGGCGATGTTCTGGCACGCCGCTTTCAGCCGCGCGCGAAAAGCGCTGTTTTCCAGCGAAAAATCCATAGCCGCCCGCCGCTTATCCATGTACGATCGCGCGCTCCCTTCTGGTCGACCCGGATTCCGAGATAGACCCGTCCAACAATATATACGCACGGATGCGTATTCTATTGCCCGCCATTTTTGCCGCGTTCGCGGCGCAAAAACCGGTGCGCGCGGCGGCGATGCGCCAGCGCGACCATGCCGTGGAAGAAGTTGCGCACGGCACGCAGCATCGCCGCGCCCAGTTCGCGCGCGCTGCCCGCGCCCTCCTCGGCGATGCGCAGCAGCAGCAGGAAAATCGTCAAATAGCGCAGCACGCCCGACAGCAGGAACAGGTAGTTATACCGCGAGAGCGTCACGCCAAAGATCGTCCAGTTCCACGCCTCCATGTTCGCCAGCACGTTGTCCAGCAGCCAGCCGCCGACCGACGAGCCCAGCGCCAGCCCGAAAAGCTGCGTGAACAGGAAATACACCGCGAAATACATCGATTTGTTGTCGTCGCGCGCCTGCCCGAGGAACAGGTTCTGCGCGCTCAAGTCGATCGCGCAGTACGTCGCGCCCGACAGCGCGTTCCCAAGGAAGATCCACACCGCCATGCCCTCGCCGATGAAGAAGAACATCAACGGCATGAACGCCGTCAGCAGCGCCGCCACGCACAACACGGGCTTGTTGCCGAAGCCGTCCATCGCGCTGCCCCAGCGCTTGACGAAAATGATGGTGAACACGTTGCTCGTGATCTGCCCCAGCAGCATGACGCTGAAGTTGGACATTTTGAGCACGTCGAGCTGGTAGACGTTGAAATACGGCGAGGAAAGCTGCACCGTGAAATTCCAGACCGCCATCGCCAGCACGATGCGCATGTACCTTTTGTCGCTCGCGACGTGCCGAAGCATCGGCACCAGCCCGCCCTGATCGGGCGTTTTCTGCATGGGCGGCAGCGGCATGAACACGAAGCAGAGCACATCCAGCGCGCCGAAGACCGCGGCGATGCAGAACACCACGCAATACCCCGCGAACCCCGGCAGCGCGTCCAGCAGCACGCCCACCAGCAGCCCGACGATCAACCCCGCGAACGTCGAAATCAGGTTGCGCGTGGAGAAATAGCGCCCGCGAATGCGCATGGGCACAACGTCCGCGCAGATGGAGTAGAACGACACGTTCATAAACGGCGCGGCAGCCGCCGACACCGCCACGCACAGCACGGCGGCGGACAGGCGCAATTGCGCCTGCGAAAGCGGGAAGATGAACGGCACGAGCGCGAACGGCAGCCAGATCAGGCGCTGCGCGAACCCCGAAATCAGGAACATGCGCTTGCGCTTCAATGTGCGCTCCATGCGGTAGGACGCGACGAACTGGAACGCGTTGGCAATCGGCGACAGCGCGAACACCAGCCCGTACAGGAAGTCCGACGCCTGCAGCTGCTTGAGATACCCCGCCATGGCGACGCCCGAGGTGATATTGCCCCATATCACCCCGCCCATCACGCCGACGATCAGCAGCCTGAGCGTCTTGACGGTGTCCGCGTCCAGCCCGCGCTTGTCAAACAGGCTGAACTTGCGCTTGAGCGCGCCACGCCACATAGGATACCTCCTTCGCTCGAAATGGCGGGAGACTCGCTTTCGAGCGGTTGCACGGTCTGTCTAGGAATCGCGCCATTTTCTGCGGAAAATGACACGATTCCCCGGGCGGCAGACCGTGTAAGGAAGCAGGCTAATGCCTGCTCCTCGGGGCGGCAAACCCGCCCCTGCGGAATGAAGTCGAAGGCGCTAGCGCCCTTCGACGCATCCCGCCGAGTTAGTTATGATTGGAGTGTTAAGCGTCTAGCTGATACCGTCCCGCATGCTTTTCCCGCTTGTCCATCCACAGCCCGTCTGTGAAATCGGGCACGGGCACGGGCGCGGAACCCAGCGCGATGGACTGCTCGCTCAGCGCCGTCACGACCATCAGCGCCGCCGTGTCATATACGTCGATGGGGAAGGGCTTTTGCTCCTGAATGCTCTCGATGAACGCGCGCAGCACGAGGTAATCCATGCCGTCGTGCCCGCCGCGCTGCCCGAACGCGTCATATTCGCGCCACAGCGGATGCTGATACTCGCGCATGTACGGCTCGTCGCTCTCGAAGCGGTGCGTCCAGTCGCCCTCGATTTTCTTGGTGCGCCCTTCGACGTACATCAGCCGCCCGTCCTCCTGCCAGATACCGCGCGTGCCCTGCACCACGCCGCCGCGCGAGTACGGGCGCGCCAGCGTGCAGTCGTGCGTGAGCAGGATGGTCTCGCCGCCCGCGCAGGAAATCATCGTCGTGACCACGTCGCCCTGCCGGAAGCGCATGCCCGCAAGGTCGGGGCGGTTTGCCTGCATCCAGTCGCGCTGCCCGACCGCCTTGCTCGCCATCGCGCACAGCGTCAGCATGCGGTTGCCGCGCTGCATGCGCAGGTATTTGAAGATGGGCCCCAATTCGTGCGTGGGATATAATTCGCCGCTTCGCAGGCGGAAGTTATCTTGCCGATAGTGCCGGTTTTTATCGCCCAGACCGACTTCGTCGCGCAAATCGTGCGCGTACGCGCCCCGGCAGTGCACAAGCTCGCCGAACACGCCCTGCCCGATCATCGACAGCAGCGCCATTTCCTCGCGCCCGTAGCAGCAGTTTTCCAGCAGCATGCACGGCATATGCGTTTCTTCGCTCGTGCGCACGAGCTTCCAGCATTCGTCGACCGACGACGCGCCGCCGACCTCCATCGCTACGATCTTGCCCGCGCGCATCGCTTCGCACGCGATGCGGATGTGCGTCTGCCAGCTCGTCATGATAACGACCGCTTCCGCGTCCTTGCACGCGATCGCCTCGTGATAATCGGTCGTCACCAGCGGCGCTTGCCTGCCCGTTTTGACGACCGCGTCGCGCCCCGCCAGCGCGCGGTCTTCGTATATGTCGCAGACCGCGACCACCGATACGTCGGGCATCGACAGCAAAAGCTTCAGCTGCGGCAAGCCGCGCGCTCCCAGCCCGACGACCGACAAACGCACCTCGCGCCCAGTCTCGCCCATCTCGCGCATCGCAATAGTCCTCCACCATACAATCTCATTCTCATTCTAGCATAAAAAGCGGGCAATGTAAATCGCTTCGTGCGAACAAAAGGGCGGCTTGTTGCGCTTTGTCGCGCGCTGTGCTAAAATACCCCGGTCAGGGGGGCTGTGCATGCCAAGCGACGGATTGACACTGGGGTTCGCGGCGCGCGAATTGGACGCGGCGCTGTCGGGCGGGCGCGTCGAGCGCGTGACGCAGCCCGAAAAGGACGCGCTGATCTTGCTCGTGCGCGCGAAAGGCAGGAACCACAAGCTGCTGCTCTGCGCCAGCCCGAGCTTCGCGCGCGCGCACATCACGCAGGCGGAATATCAAAACCCGATGGAAGCGCCGATGTTCTGCATGCTCATGCGCAAACACCTGACGGGCGCGCGCGTGCTGAAAATCGAGCAGCTTTCGGGCGACCGCGTGCTGCGCGTCGCGCTCGAGGGCGCGAGCGAGCTGGGCGACGCGGAGGAGAGCTTCCTATATTTGGAAACGATGGGGCGGTATTCCAACCTTACGCTCGTCAAGGACGGGCGCATCATCGACGCGATCCGGCACGTCACCGACGACATGAGCCGCGTGCGGCAGGCGCTGCCGGGATTGCCGTTCATCATGCCGCCCGCGCAGGACAAGCTGCCGCCGGATGCGTCGGCGGACGAGATATATGCGCGCCTGTCCGGGCGTTCGGGCACGCTCGATCGCGCGCTTGCCGACATCCTGTCCGGGCTGTCGGGCGCGTCGGCGGCGGAAATCGCCTACCGCCTGACGGGGCGCGCGAAGACCGACATAGCGGAGCTGGACGTTCCCGCGCTGTCGCAAAGGCTCGCGGAACTTCTGCGAAAGCTGCCCGAGCTTGCTGACGCGCGCGTTCTGTATGATGACGCGGGCGCGCCGGTCGACGTGTTCGCGTTTCCGTATCTCTCTCGCGATACCGCCGCGCAAAAGGCGTTCCCCACGCTTTCGCTGGCGCTGGACGCGCACTTTGCCGGGCGCGACAAGCGCGAGCGCATGCACCAGCGCTCGTCCTCGCTGCGCAGGACGATCAAGACGCATCTGGAGCGCTGCGAAAAAAAGCTCGCCTTGCAGGAGGAGGAGCTGCGGAGCGCCGAGCGCATGGAGGAATACCGCGTGCTGGGCGAGCTGTTGACGGCGAACCTGCACGCCATCGCGCCCGGGCGGGAGTCCGTTTCGGTGTTTGATTATTACGCGGGCGAAACGCGCGAGATCGTGCTGGACAAGCTGCTCTCGCCCGCGCAGAACGCGCAGAAGTATTACAAGCGCTATCAGAAGGCGCGCTCGGCGCGCAAAACGGCGTTTGAACAGCGCGAACTGACGCTTGCGCAGATATCGCTGCTGGAGAACGCCGCCGAGGACGCGGAGAAGTGCGAAACCGAGGAAGACCTCATGGACGTGCGCGACGCGCTGATTGCCGCCGGGTTCCTGCGCAGGCAAGGCGGGCGGGCAAAGCAGCGCCGCCCGGAGAGCAAGCCGCTGTCCTTCATTGCGCCAGACGGCGCGCGCGTCAGCGTCGGCAAGAACGGCGCGCAGAACGAGCGCCTCACGCAGGGCGCGGACGGCGAGGACGTGTGGCTGCACGCCAAGGATATGCCCGGTTCGCACGTCATCGTCCATTGCGCGGGCGCGCCCGTTTCGGAGGAAACGCTGCTGTTCGCCGCGCGGCTGGCGGGGTATTACTCCAAGGGGCGCGGCGTGTCCGTGCCGGTGGATTATACGCTGCGCAAATACGTCAAGAAACCGGGCGGCGCGCCCGCCGGGTTTGTGCGGTACACGCACCAAAGGACGCTGGTCGTCTCCATGACCGATTCGGAAGCGCGCGCGTGCGCCCTTGTAAATAAGAAGTAAACAAATCTTCGAGCGCTTGACGCATGCCGGAGAATTGGGTATACTGACCGAGCGAAGGGAGTGATTGCGGACGCGGGGGAAAAGGCTATGGCTCGCGCTTACCGCCGTGCTGTGCGCGGCGCTTGCCGCCGTGCTGCTCGCGCCCCGCGCGTTCGCCGTGCCGCCGCCGTCTGCAGCGCTACGCGCCGCATCGGAAGGGCTGGACGACTACGATTTTTCGCTGGTCTTCGACGCGGACGCGGGCACGCTCGCCATATCGATGGCGCTGTCGATGCAGAACCGCGCGGACGATACGCTCGAGAGCGTCGTTTTGCGGCTGTGGGCGGGCGCGTATCAGCGCGAGGACACCAGCCCCGCCGCGCTCGAGGAGATCTACGACCGGAGCTATGCAGGCGGGTTTTCGCCCGCCGACATGACGCTGCACGGCGTATGGTGGGAGGACGAACCCGCGCCCGCGGCGTTTGCCGACGACGCGCAGACCGTCCTGCGCGTGACCGTGCCGCCGCTTGCGCCGGGCGCGCGCGGAACGCTGCGGCTACGCATGCTGCTGACGATTCCGGACTGCGCGAGCAGGCTGGGGCGCGCGGGCGGCGTGTGGGCGCTGGGCAACTGCCTGCCCGTGCTCGCGCGCTATGAGAACGGCGCGTACCGCGAGGACGCGTTCTGCCCCATCGGCGACCCGTTCGTGGCGGACTGCGCGAACTACCGCGTCACGCTCTCGATGCCGCAAGGGTATCTCGCCGCAGCGCCGTGCCTGTTTTCGCAAGGCGAGGACGGGCTTTGGCGCGGCGAAGCGCTCGCGGCGCGCGATTTCGCGCTCGTGATTTCGGACAGCTTCCACGTCGCGCGCGGCATGCAGGGCGACACCGCCGTCATGGCGTATGCGCAGGATGCGCAAGCCGCCGCGCGCATGCTCGACTGCGCCAAGCGCGCGCTGGAGACCTTTTCCGGGCTGTACGGCGCGTACCCGTTCTCGCTGTACACGGTCTGCGCGGTGGATTTCCCGTACGGCGGCATGGAGTATGCGGGGTTGTCGTTCCTGTCGCAGACGCTGCTTGGGGCGGGCTGGGAGGATTCTCTCGAGCTCGCCGTCGCGCACGAGACGGCGCACCAGTGGTTCTACGCGCTCGTCGGCTCGGATTCCTTCCGCGAGCCGTGGCAGGACGAGGCGCTCGCCGAGTACGCGACGCTGCGGTACGTCCGCGCGCGCTACGGCGCTTCGGCGTATGAGACGCTGCTTTCCGAGCGCGTGCACGCGCCCATGCGCGAGAGCATCCCGGACGGCGCGACCCCGGGCAGCCCCATCGACTGGTTCTCCAGCCTTGCGGAGTACCAAAGCGTGGTGTACGGGCGCGGCGCGGCGCTCATCGTGGCGCTCGACACGCTGCTGCCGGGCGGCGCGGACGCGTTTTTGAAGGCGTATTGCGAGAGGTTCGCGTTCGGGTTCGCCGCGCGCGCGGACTTCGAGGCGCTCGCGCTGACGGTCTGCGGCGTGGACATTACGCCGCTGACGAGCGATTATCTGGACACCTATATGATTACGTAACAGAAAGAAGCTGTACGCATGAATGCCTCTGAAACGGCGGTGCTCATCCCCTCGCTCGAGCCGGACGAGCGACTTCCCCGGTATGTCCGCGAGCTGGCGGAGAGCGGGTTTGGGCGCGTGATCGTCGTCAACGACGGTTCATCCGCCGCCTACCAGCCCTTTTTTGACGAGGTGGCGGGCATCGAGCGCTGCGAAGTGCTCGTCCATGAGAAGAATCAGGGCAAGGGCGCGGCGCTCAAGACGGGCTTTGCGCGCATCGCCGAACTGCCGGAAATCTTAGGCGTTGTGACCGCCGATTCCGACGGGCAGCACACCGCGCGCGACGCCGTGCGCATGGCGGACGCGCTGCAATCAGGGCGCGAGGAGCTGGTGCTGGGCAGCCGTTCGTTCAAGCAGGACAACGTGCCGTGGAAATCGCGCTGGGGCAACCGCACGACGACCATCATGTTTTCCTTGCTGTACGGGCACTGGCTGCCCGACACGCAGACGGGTCTGCGCGGGTTCGCGGCGGACATGCTGCCTTTGATGCGCGAGATCCCCGGCGCGCGGTTCGAGTATGAAATGAACATGCTCATCCACTGCGCGGGGCGGCATGTGCCAATGCGCGTGCTGCCGATCGAGACGGTCTATCACGACGAAAACAAAAGCTCGCATTTTCGCCCGTTCCACGACGCGGTGCGCATCTACCGCATCCTGCTGGGGAACTTTTTCCGCTTCGCGTCCTCCAGCGCGGTGGCGACGCTGCTGGATCTCTCGCTCTACACCGTGCTCGAAAAGTGGCTGCTGCCCGTGTCGTTCAGCGCGCCCGTGACGCTTTTCGGCATGACGTTCGCCCCGCGCATCGCGGCGGCGACGGCGATCGCGCGCGTGCTGTCGGCGAGCGTCAATTTCGCCATCAACAAGAAATTCGTGTTCAATATCCGCAAGTCCCGAGGCGCGCTTTTGCGCTACGCGCTGCTGTGCGTCGCCGTGCTCGCCGCGTCCGCGGCGCTGACGACGCTGCTGTCCGACGTGCTGGGGCTGGGTTCGCTGATTGCCAAGTGCGTGGTGGACGCGGGGCTGTTCCTCGTCAATTTCCGCATTCAAAAAGCGTGGGTGTTCAGAAAGGATGATGAAACGCTATGAAACGTTCGACGGTCGCCATACTCTCCGCGCTCTGCGCGCTGCTGCTGCTTTCGCTGCCTGTGCTCGCGCCCGCGCCCGACGTATTGACCGCGCACATGAGCGAGTATGAGGACGAGTCCGACCCGTTCTACGGGCTGTTTTCACGGCTGTTCCCGGGCGCGCTCGCCGAGGAAACCTACGCGCTGCCCGTCGATTTCACGCCGGGCATGACGCCCAACCCCGCGAATTATTCCGAAACGGGTTATCAGGACGACAGCATTTCCGTCACGCTGGAAACGCGCGAGCAGGATGGCGTGGTGTACCGCATCGTGCACGTCACCGTCGCGCACCCCTCGCAGCTTCGCACGGCGACGGCGGGCAAGCTGACCTCCGACCGCGTGGCGTACCCGTCGTCGATGGCGCGCGACAACAACGCCGTGATCGCCATCAGCGGCGATTACTTTGTGGACGCGCCCGCGAAGACGACCTTTGAATACCGGCAGGGGCAGAAGATCCGCGCCAAATCGAACCGCACCAAGGACATCCTCATCATCGACGAGCTGGGCGATTTCCACCTGTTCGTTAAGTCCGATGTAAATAAGATGAAGGAATTCGCGTCCAGCGGGCGGACGATCGTCAACGCGTTCACGTTCGGCCCGGCGCTGGTCATCGACGGCGAATTGCAGACGACCGACCCCGACTACGGTTACAACCCCGACGGCAAAGAGCCGCGCATGGGCATTGGTCAGCTCGACACGCTGTCGTATGTGCTGGTGCTCGCCGAGGGGCGCATCTCCAATTCGCAGGGCGTGACGCATCAGGAGTTCGCGAACTTCATGTTCGACTTGGGCTGCTGGCAGGCGTTCAACCTTGACGGCGGCAACACCGCGACCATGATCTTCAACGGCGATTACTACCAGACCAAATCGGCTTCCAACGAGCGCAAGCAGTCCGACATCATCTATTTCGCGTCCGCCGTCGACCCGGCGACGTGGCAATGACATGCTGACAGAGCGCTTGGAGGGCGAGTGGACGCTGACGCTGCTTTCCGTCGATATCCCGGTATACGGCGCATGCGTGGCGCTCGCGGCGGCGCTGGCGCTTGCGTGCCTGCTGGTTCGCGCGAGGAAAACGGGCTTGCAACGCGGCTGGGCGCAGGTGCTGTTTTTGCTGTGCGCGCCCTGCGCGCTGCTTGCGTCGCGGCTGCTGTTCGTCGCGTGTGACGCGTCGTTTGACTTGCTGCCGCCGGTTGCGGCGCTGTACCCGTGGCAGGGCGGGCATTCGATGCTCGGCGCGCTGCTGGGCGCGTGCGCGGGCTGTTTGCTTGCCGCGCGGCTTTTGCGTGCGGACAAAAAGGCGCTATTGGACGCGCTGTGCCCGGCGCTGCTGCTGTTTGTGTGCGTCGCGCGGCTGGGCGAGTATTTCACGTCGCTGGGCGTGGGCGCGCCGCTGATGGACGCGCCCGAGAGCTTTCTCATCGAGCGCGGCGAATACGACGCGTACCTGCGCGTATATATCTTCGAGGCGTTCCTCGCGCTGGCGCTGTTTTTTGCGTCGCTTTCGCGGCGAAAAGCGCGCGCGGGCGAGCGTTTCCTCGCGACGGTCGTGTGGTTCTGCGCGTCGCAGGTGCTGATGGAGAGCCTGCGGTTTGACCGGCACATGCGCTTTAGCTTCGTTAGCGCGTCGCAGGTCGGGTACATGCTCGCGCTCGGCGTTGCGCTCGCGTACCTTGCCATACGCGCGCTCCGGGACGGCGGCGGCAGGGCGCTCGCGTTCACGACGCTCGCCGCTTTCCCGGCGGCGGCGTTGGCGCTCATAACGCTGGAGTTCGCGCTCGACCGCTCGTCGCTCAGCAAGCTCGCGCTGTACGCGGTCTATACCGCCATCCTCGCGGCGCTCGCGCTCGCGGGCGCGGCGCTGCAGCGCAAATGGAGGGAAACGCATGGATAAAGCGCAGATCGCGCGCATCAACGAGCTGGCGAAAAAGCAGCGCGCCGAAGGGCTGACCGAGGAAGAAAAGCGCGAGCAGGCGGCGCTGCGCAAGGAATATCTCGACGCGTTTCGCGCCAATTTGCAGGCGACGCTCGACAATGTGTACATCGAACGCGAAGACGGCGGTTACGAGCAGCTCAAGAAGAAAACCAGCGGCGTGCAATAACGCGACCGCGCCTTTTGTCGAACAGGGCTTACGCATGAACGATATGGGAATCGTGCGGTCGCCTTCGACGCAGGCGGATACCATCCCCGTCGTAGGGGCGGATGCCCACATCCGCCCGCATGCACGGATATTTGTTCGCGGGTCGATGTGGGCATCGACCCCTACAAGGGATTGAACGTCCGCGTGCTCGTTCATGCGTAAGCCCTGTTTTGTCGAAAATCTTCGCTTGTCAACCGTTTCGAGCCGTGATACAATGACGGCGGATAGTGTTCGCTCTCAAGACGCGCCCAGCGGCGGGACGGAGGCGACCATGCGGCGGATACCGGACGATCACGTAAGCGCGGGACGGGGCGCGGCGCTGTATGCCGCGCTTGTTTCGCAAAGCGCCATCGGCGCTTTTTGCGTAAAAACAGACGGGCGTTGGACAGTGCTTTCCGCCAACGCCCGCTTTTGCGATATGCTGGGCTACCCCTCTCCGGAGGCGCTGCTGCTTGCGCAGGCGGGCGGGCAAGCGCTGTTGTCGCCGCCCGCGTCGGCGCTCGTTCCGGGCGATGTGGACATTGAAATATCGGCGACGCACGCGGACGGCGGCGCGCGCGTGCTGCGCGCGGTCGGCGTATGGGAGGACGGCGTGCTCTGCGCTTCCGCGCTGGACACGACGCGCCAGCACGAGGAGTTCGACAGGCTTTCGCTGCGCAGCCGCGAGCGCGAGATCGTCGTCGCCCAGAGCGGCAAGCACATCCAGCGCTTCGACATCCGCACCGGGCGCATCGAGCGCGCATACGACGCGCACAAGCTTTTCGCGCTGTTTCACGACGTGGGCGACACGCCCGAGGAATTTGCCAAGTCCGGCGTGATATCGCCCGAGAGTTTACAAGAATATACCGCTTTTTACGACGCCATGCGCCGCGGCGAGAAAACGGGCGCGTGCGACGTTCGCGCGCGGCGCGCCGACGGCGAATTGGCGTGGTATCACTGCGATTACGCGCTCATCGAGGACGGGCGCGGGCAGCCGCTATATTCGGTCATTTCGTTTTTCGACAACACCATCCAGCGCGAAAAAGACCTTGCCTACGCGCGCTGGCAGTCCGCCATCGCGGTCATGGCGCAGGACAGCGCCGCCTACGCCGAGGTGAACATCACGCGCGACCGCGTCGAGCACGAGGAGGGCATGGAGGGGCAGCCCGTCGCGACCGTCGCGCAGTTTGCCGCGCGCGGCGCGCAGCGCATCGTCAGCCGCGCGGACGCCGCCGCCTACCGCGAGTTTTTCAACCGCGACAGGCTGCTGTCGCTGTTCTTCTCGGGCGTTTCGGAGGACAACCTCGAATACCGCGCCGGAGACCCGCCGCAGTGGTTCCGCGCCAACGTGCAGATGGTCAAGTTCCCCTATTCGGACGACGTCAAGGGATTCGTGGTGCTGACGAACATCGACAAAACGCGCCGCGAGCTGGAGCGCCTCGCGCGCCTTGCCGCGCGCGATTCTCTGACGCACATCCTCAACCGCGACGCGGCGGAAAAGCGCATCGCGGACGTGCTGCGCGCGTCCTCGCCGGGCGACGTGTTCGTCGCGTATATGATCGATCTGGACAATTTCAAGCAGGTCAACGACCGGCTGGGGCATCAGCAGGGCGACCGGACGCTCATCGAGGCCGCCGCCGTCATCGCGGGCGTTTTCCGCGCGACCGACGTGGTCGGGCGGCTGGGCGGCGACGAATTCCTCGTGTTCCTGCCCGACGGCGCTTCGGCGCGCGTGGCGCGCAAGAAAGCCGCCGCGCTGATCGACGCGCTGCAGATGACGGTCGGCGGCGCGAACGGGGTCGCCTTGTCCGCGAGTGTGGGCGTGGCGGTCGTCAAGGGCGGCGAGTGCACATTCGACACCGTGTACAAGCTCGCCGATAGCGCGCTCTACGCCGCCAAGCGCTCGGGCAAGAACCGCTTCCATGTGCTCAACAGCGCCGCCGCGGCGGACATGGGCGAACTGTCCGCACCGGTGTCCAGCGCGGTGCAGCTGCAGGCGCTCATGCAGTACATGGACGGCGGCGTGCTGCTGGCGGAAATGTCCTCGCCCGTGCGCCTGCTGTACGCCAGCCCCGGGTTCGTCGCGTCGTGCGGCAAGGACTGGGCGGAGGGCGACAGCACTGGCGACGTGGTGTTTTCGCGCATCTACCCGCAGGACGTCAAGGCGCTAGAGGCCGCCATGCGGCAGGGCGCGCGGGACAAGCAGCCCGTCGACCACACCTTCCGCGCGTTCGACGCGCGCGGCGAGGTCGTCTGGCGGCACGCGCGCGCCGTGCGCATCCCCTACGAGCAATCGGAAAACGCCGTGATGATCGTGGTGCTGACGGATATCACGCAAATCAAGCGGCAGGAACAGGCGCTTCTGGAGAGCAGCGAGCGCATGCGCATTGCGCTGGATCAGCTCTCGCAGACGCTCTGGGAGGTCGACCTCAAGACGCGTGCGTTCTCGGTGTTCGACGTTGAGCGCCAAAGCTATGTGGACGCGCTGATGCGCGCGCCCGTGCCGGAGGCGCTCATTGCCGACGGATTCGTGCATCAGGAGTCCGCGGCGGCGTTTTCCGCCTTTTTCCGGGAGCTGCTCGCGGGCAAGGAGGAGGACGGCGCGGCGTTCATCGTGCGTTATATGCGCTCCGGCGAGATGGGCTGGGCGCGCATGTCCTACCACATGATGCGGGACGGGGACGGTCAGCCCGTCAAGGCGATCGGGCTGATGGAAGAATTGCCCGCCATTTTCTCCGAACAGGCGCATTTCCAGCAGGAGCGCCTGCTGTGGGACGCGCTGCGCGAGCGCATGCTGGCGGCGTGCGAGGTCGACTTGACCGACGACCGCGCGCTGCGCGCGTCCGGCGCGCTCGACGGCGGTGAAGAACGCTATACCGCGCTGTACGAGGCGGTGCGCGCGCGGCTGTGGGCGCCCGAGGACAAGCCGCACTGCGACGCGCGGTTTTCGCGCGAGGCGCTGCTGTCGGCGTTCGACGCGGGCGTGCGCACGACGACTTCCGAGTACCAGTTTGTTTCCTCGGGCGGCGGCATCCGCTGGGCGGCGGTGTCGGTCAGCCTGCTGCAAGAGCCGGTGTCGCACGCCGTGCACGCGTTCCTCTACGCCCACGATATCGACACGCGCAAGCGCTTCGAGCTGTCGCTGCCCGGGCGCGTCGAGCGCGACGCCATGACGCACCTGTACTCGCGCGAGACGGGCGAGGCGATCATCAAGGACGTGCTCCGCCGCCGTTCTGGCTCCGACGCGCGCTGCGCGCTGGCGCTCATCGATATCCAAGGGTTGGACACAGTCGCCGAGCTGCTCAGCGACGAGCTTGCCGAGCGCCTGCGGCACTCCATCGTGCGCCTGTTCCGCATCCTGCTGGACGGCGAATGCGTGATGGCACAGCACTCCGCCACGCGCATGCTGCTGTTGTTCCTCGACGTGCCCTCCGACAACTGGATTCGCCAGCGCGTGACCGAGGTCATCGCCAACGTCCAGCGCCTGCGCGAGACGATCAACATGCGCGAGCGCGTGACGTTCGTATCGGGGGTCGCGACCGCGCGGCACGACCGCGCCGATTACGACACCCTCTACACGCAGGCGGAATACGTCGTCGATTCGCTCGCCCCCGGGCGCGCCGATGCCGTTGCGACCTTCGAGCAGGGCGCGGGGCGCAGGCGCGACGAGGCGTATGAGACGGGCGAGCGCCAGCTTTCCGCCGTGCACAGCGCCGAGGGCACGCGCCCGCTGACGGTCGAGGAAAAGGAAGCCGAGCTGGCGTGTCTGGTGGACATGCTCAAAGCCGAGGAATACGACGCGTTCATGGACGCGATGCTGCGGAACATTTGCGCTTTCTATCAGGCGGACAGCGCCTACACGCTCTCCCTGACCGAGGACGACAGCGCGCTCGTCACCGTCCGCGAATGGACGCAGACCAACAAGCCCAACCTCTTTGAGCGCACAGGGGACATGCGCGTGTCGAGCTATCCGGTCATCGGCGAGGCGATGCGCACGGGCGAGGCGGTGCTGCTCAGCGAAACGGCGGCGCAGCCGCTCGGCGGCAAAACGCGCACGCGGCGGTTCATCTGCCTGCCAGTCCTATATCAAACGGTCGCCGTCGCGTTCCTGTGCGTCGAGAACCCGCGCGCGCACGCTTCGGAGACCGCGCTGCTGCTCAGCCTCATGCCCATCGCGATGCGCGAGCGCGAGCGCTTCGACGCGCGCACGGGCGGCGCGTCCCAAAACGGGCGCGACGACATGACCGGGCTGCGCGGCAGGGATCTGTTCCTGCAGGCGGCGCGCGGCATGAGCTCGGAAACGCTGTCCAGCCTTGGCGTTTTGCACATGGACGTGCACGGGCTGCAGCGCGTCAACCGCAAATTCGGCGCGGATCAGGGCGACAGGCTGATCCTGCTCGCCGCCAAAACCCTGCTTGCGACGTTCCCGCGCATGGCGATTTTCCGCGTGTCGGGGCACGAGTTTTGCGTTTTGCACCAGAACGTCACGCACGAGCAGTTCTTGGACGCGTGCCGGCGCACGGTCAGCCTGCTGGAGGGCGCGCATCCCAACCGCTTCTGCGTCGGGTACACATGGGCGGATCGCGATTTCACCGCCCGCAAGCTCTGCGACCACGCCGAGAGCCTCATGCGCTACAACAAGCGCCTGACGGCGGGCATGGAGAGCGACCCGATGGCGGACGAATACTTCACCACGCGCGCGACGCTGCAAAAGACCATCGAGAACGGGCAGTTTGCCATGTACGTCCAGCCGCGCGTCGATATCGAGACGGGCAAGGTCGTGGGCGGCGAGGCGCTCGCGCGGTTCATCGACGAAAAGCGCGGCGTGGTCATGCCGGGCGAGTTCATCGCGCTGCTCGAGCGCTCCAACGCCATCCGCGAGCTGGATTTGTTCATGCTCGACAGCGCGCTGGGCATCATGCAGAGCTGGCAGGAGCGCGGTTTGCGCGTGCTGCCGATCTCCATCAATTTCTCGCGCCAGACGTTGCTGGACAGGCAAGCGCCCGGGCAAACGCAGGAGATCGCCGCGCGGCACGCGCTTCCGCCCGGCAGCGTGGAGATCGAGATTACGGAGTCCATCGGCAACATCGAGCGCGAGACCATCGCGCGCGCCGTGCAGGGCTTCCGCGAACTGGGCTTCCGCATGTCGCTGGACGATTTCGGCGCGGAGTATTCCAGCCTGTCGCTGCTGGCGCGCGTGCCGTTTGACGTGATCAAGCTCGACAAGAGCCTCATCAACGACTGCGTGACGGTCGGCGTGAGCCGGTCGATCATCCGCAGCATGGTCGGCATCTGCAGCGATATCTCGGCATGCTGCGTCGCCGAGGGCGTCGAGCGCGAGGAACAGGCGCGCGCGCTGCTTGCCGCCGGCTGCCGCTTCGCGCAGGGGTATTATTACTCCAAACCCATCCCGATCGGGGAGTTTGAACGGCTGTATGTTACGGAGCTAGAATAGGTTTATCACGCCCGAACGAGCGCGGTCAGCACTTCGACCATCTTTTCCATGTCGCTCTGCGCGACGTATTCGTATACGCCGTGGCCGTTGTGCCCGCCCGTGCCGAGGTTGGGGCAGGGCAGCCCCATGAACGACAGGCGCGCGCCGTCCGTGCCGCCGCGAATGGGCACGCACTTGGGCGCAAGCCCGCAGGCGGCAAGCGCCTGTTTCGCGCGCTCGACGACGTGCGGGTGCTGTTCGATTTGCTCGCGCATGTTGCGGTAGCTGTCCTTGATGACGACCTCGAACGAGCCTTCGCCGTAAACGCCGTTTAGGTATGCGGCGATGGCTTGCATGCGCGCCTTTTTGTCCTCCAGCTTTTGCGCATCGTGGTCGCGCAGGATATAGCGCAGCTCGGCGCGCTCCTCCTCGCCCTCGATGCGCGTGAGGTGGTAAAAGCCTTCGTAGCCCTCGGTGTTGTCGGGCGTTTCGCGAACCGGCAGCATGCCGTTGAATTCCATCGCCATGCGCGCGGCGTTCTTCATCTGGTTTTTCGCCGAGCCGGGGTGGATGTTGCGCCCGCGCACCAGCACGCGCGCGGACGCGGCGTTGAAGTTCTCATACTCGATTTCGTCCGCCGCGCCGCCGTCCACGGTGTAGGCGTATTCCGCGCCGAAGCCCGCCACGTCGAACAGATCCGCGCCGCGCCCGATCTCCTCGTCGGGCGTGAAGCCCACGCAGACGCGCCCGTGCGGGATGGCGGGGTCGGCAAGCAGGATCTCGCACAGCGTCATGATCTCGGCGACGCCCGCCTTGTCGTCCGCGCCGAGCACGGCGTCCCCGCCAGCGACGATCAGCGTGTCGCCGACATAGCGCGCAAGCTCGGGGAACTCGGCGGGGCGCAGCGCGACGCCGCCGCCCAGCGGGATATCGCCGCCCTTATACGCCACGGCGCGCGGCTTGGGGTTGCGCCCGGGCACGGCGGCGACGGTGTCCATGTGCGCAATGAGCCCGATGGCGGGCGCGTTCTCCACGTTCGCCGGGATGAACCCGTATACGTACCCGTGCGCGTCCGCGTGCGGGTTTTCCATGCCCAGCGCGCGCATTTCCTCCACAAGCAGGTTCGCCAGCGTCCACTGGCATTCGCTTGACGGGCAGCTTTCGCTTGCCTCGTCGCTGGTCGTTTCGATGGCGGCGTAGCGCATGAAGCGCTCGGTGACGGTGGTCATGGCAATTCCTTCCTTTCAAATAACAGTACGTTCTCCACCTTGCTCGTCCAGCAGAACATGTCCACCGGCTGGCACCGCGAGGCGCGATAGCCGAGGGCGCACAGGATTTTCGCGTCGCGCGCCTGCGTCGCGGGGTCGCAGGAGACGTAGCACACGCGCTCGGGGCTTGCCTTGGCGATCGCGCGCAGCGCCTGTTCGTCCGCGCCCTTGCGCGGCGGGTCGAGCAATATCACATCCGGGCGCAGACCGCCTTGCACCAGCTCGGGCAGTAGCTTTTCCGCCTGCCCGCAGAGGAATTCGGCGTTTGATATGCCGTTGCGCTCGGCGTTCTGCCGCGCATCGGCGACCGCCTCTTTGACGGATTCGACGCCGATCACGCGCTTTGCCATGCCCGCCGCGAGCAAGGTGATCGTGCCCGCGCCGCAGTAGAGGTCGAGCGCGAGGTTCGCGCCGCGCAAATCGGCGAAATCCAGCGCCGTCCGGTAGAGCTTCTCTGTCTGGTCAGGGTTGATTTGGAAAAACGACAGCGGCGACAGCGAGAACGTCAGCCCGCAGAGCGTTTCTTCGAGCCGCTCGCGCCCCCAGAGCACGCGGAAGCCGTCGCCTAAAATAACGTTGCCCGGCTTGGTATTGGGCGACAGGCAGACGGACGCAAGCCCCGGCACGGCGCTTTTCAGCGCGTCCACAAGCTCGCGCTCGCGCGGCAGCGCTTCGGCGTTCACGCAGAGCGTGACCATCGCCTCGCCCGCGCGCGTCACGCGCGTGACGATGTGCCGCACTAGCCCCGTTCGCGTTTCCTCGTCATACGCTGGCACGCCGCACGCGCGCATCCACGATAGCACGCCGCGCGCCGCCTCGTCCGCGCCGGGGCGCGCCGCCATGCACGCGTCGATCGGCGTGATGCGGTGGCTGCGCGGCGCGTAAAAGCCGACGCGCGGGTCGCCCGGCTCGCCGCCGACGGGCAGCGCGGTTTTGTTGCGGTAATGAAACGGCGTTTCCATGCCGAGCACGGGCGGCACGTCGATGTGGATACCGCCGATGCGCGCAAGGCACGAGCGCACCTGCTCGCGCTTGAAGACCAGCGTCCGCGCGTAGGTCATGTGCTGGCAGACGCAGCCGCCGCACGCTGCAAAGTGCGTGCAGGGCGGCGTTTGCCGGTCGGGGCTGGGCGTTTGGATGGACAGGAGCTTGGCGTAAGCGAGGTGCTTTGTGTTTTTGACGCAGCGCGTCGTGACTTCCTCGCCCGGCAGCGCGCCGGGGACGAACACCGTTTGCCCGTCCACCTTGCCCACGCCCTCGCAGTCGGCGGCAAGGCTTTCGATCGTCAGCTTGATGAGGTCATTTTTCTGCATGCTCGATGACCCGCGCTTCCACATAATAGCGCTTCTCGCGCGCCTCGCCCATCGAGAACGTCTTGCGCGGCAGCGCGCCGCGCGCCGTGACCGCCGGGAACAAAAGCGCCTTGTCCATCGCGGGCAGCGCAAGCCCCACGGCGCTTTGCTTCTCGACCACTTCCTCCAGCGCGTCCATGCCGTGGATGTAATCGACGGAAACGCCCGGGCGCGTGATCATGAATTCGTCCAATATATCTTGCAATGCGCCGACCGCGAGCGCGCCTTCCGGCTTGTCAAGCGTCAGCGCGATTTGCCCGTCGCGCGTGCAAATCGTCACGTCGGCGACCGCGCCCTGCGCCTTTTTCGCGCCCGCGCAGAGCAGCGCGCGCAGCACGTCGTCGCCCGACGCGCCGAACACCGCGCGGTGGATGGGCTCGAAAACCAGCGCTTTGTCGTGCAGGTTGCACAGCTCGCACATGGCGTACCGCGCCGGGTGTTCCTCCCACGGCGGCAGTTCCTTTTTCACGTTCTCCCAGTGCGCCTTGGCGGTCGCCAGCGAATGGTTGCCGTCGCCGACGGCAAGCAGGATGCCGCCATCCGGCAGCGCCTCGCGCAGCGCAAACAGCGCGTCGTATACGCCGCACAGCAGCTTTTCGTCCTCGACCGCCCAGCCTTGCAGCCGCCCGCCGCCTTGCGCAAGCGCGATGTCGTACAGCGGGCGCAAGCCGTCCCGCGCGGCGTACAGCGGCTCGATCACCGTCGCGCCCGGGTCGTCGCACAGCAGCAGTACGTGCGACAATTCCAGCGGCGCTTGCTCGCGCACGCGCAGGCGCGGCGGGATGCGCGAGAGGATCGTGCCCTCGGTCGCGCGGATGAGCGACTTGCTGCCGCTTGTAAAGTCGTACTCCTCGAGGTCGGCGCAGAGCAGCAGCCCCAGCCGCGTGCCGGACTGCGTCGTGCGCGCGGTGAGCACCATGCCGCCAACCGCCGGCGCGAGCACGCCGTTTTCCAGATAGTTCCGCATGCTTGCCAGTATCTTCGGCACGCGCGCGTCGGCTTCCGAGAGGTACGCCTCGGGCAGCACCAAATCGAGCGCCGACGGCTGCCCGGCGCGCAGCGTTTCCTGTTTTTCCCAGTATTCCGGCTGCGCGGTGAACTGGTCGCACGCCACGACCGCCCACGCGCTCATGTCCGCGTCGCTCTTTGGCAGCAGGAATTCCCCCGGCGATACGCAGACCGTCTGCCAGTCCCGCATGTCCATCACCTCGCCCTTATCATACCTGTAAAACCGCAAAAGCGCAACCGAAACCCAACAAAATCCAATAGACAAACAGAAATCGCCGTGTTATACTGTCGTTAATTACGAAAGTATTACGAAAGAGGGAGACTCCCATGCCGATGCGAAAGACACTGCTCGCGCGAATCGCGGCGCTCGCGCTCGCCCTCGCGCTGACGGCGGGCTGCTTGCCCGCAAGCGCGCTGGAATATGCGAACACTGCGACGCTGCCCGGCGCGCAAAACGGCATGGTGCGCGTGTGGCTTTCCTCGCTGGGGAATCCGTCCACGGTGACGGTCACTGTGTCGGGCAGCTACACGGTCAACGGTAATTCCTCCTTCACGCTGCCCTCGGGCGGCGCGGTCACGGTCGGCTTTTCCTCGTCCACGGGGCGCTTGACGCTGACGCAAGGCGGCGTGACCTCCGACATGGGCGCGGAATTCCGCCTCTGCCGCCACGCGACGAGCGGGCAAAACGGGCTGCGCATCGCGCAGGCGCGCGTGCCTAGCAACCTCTACCCCGGCGATCTGCGTTTTGTTTCGCAGCTTTCGGGCGGCGCATATAAGCTGTACGTCATCGCGTACGTGTATATCGAGGATTATTTGTACGGCGTGCTGCCCTATGAGATGGGCAACCTCTCGCCCATCGAGGCGCTCAAGGCGCAGGCGGTCACGGCGCGCACGTACACCGCCCGAGCCATGAGCGCGTCCGGCTCGCGGCTGTACGACGTGGTGGACACCACGTCCGATCAGGTGTATTCGGGCACGCCGTCCGGCAATGCCAACTGCGTGGCGGCGGTCAACGCCACCGAGGGCGTCGTGTCGATGCACGGGTCTGCGTTCACCGCCAGCTATTATACCTCCTCCAACGGCGGGCAGGTGGAGTCGGTGCGCAACATCTGGGGCTCGACCTCTTATCCGTACCTCGCCGTCAAGGACGACCCCTACGACCTCGCAAGCCCCGATGCCCGCGTGAAATCCTTCACGATTCAGGCGGGCGCGGCGCAGTCGCAGACGGTCGCGGCGCTGCTGCAAAACAAGGCGATCGCGCTGTTTGGCACGCCAAACGTCGTGATCACCGGCGTGAGCGACGTGCGCGCGCACACGCCCAAATACGCCACCCCCAGCAGGCTGTACACCATGCTCGACGTGACGGTCGTGGCGATGGTGGACGGCATGCTGTCCTCCGGCACGCTGACGTTTCGCATTTTCGGCGAGCTGGAAACGCCGCTGGGCATGTCCCTCAACAGCACCGAGAACGAGCTGTGGAGCGTCACGCGCACGCAGACGGGCTTCCTCGTGCAGGCGCGAAGGTACGGGCATGGCACGGGCATGAGCCAGCGCGGCGCGATGCAGCTGGCGAATCAGGGCGCGGACTACGCGCAGATCATGGCGTTCTATTTCGAGGGCTGCACGCTCACGCGCTATAACTTCACGCGCTCCATCCTCTCCGCCGTCGTGCCGGGGCAGGAAAGCCAGCCCGAGTTCGGCGGCGGCACGGCGCCCGACACGGCGGACGCGGGCAAGGGCGAGTATTACGCCACCGTCAATTCGACCGCGAGCACGCTCAACATGCGCCCCGCGCCGAGCCTGACTTCCGGCATCCTCACGGAGATCGCGCGCGGCGAGACCATCGTGATCACCGAGTACGGCGTGGAGTGGTGCGCGATGCGCTATCGCGGCGTCAGCGGCTATGTGATGACCAAATACCTGCTGTTCCCGCAGCAGCCGTCGCAAACGCCCGTGCCCACCCAGCCGCCGACGGCGGGCGACACGCTGACCGCGCGCGTCAACACGCGCTCCGGCTCGCTCAACCTGCGCGAATCGCCGTCCAAGGCCGCCAAGGTGCTCCTGTCCATCCCGCGCGGCGCGGTGATCCCGGTATACGAGCGCGGCGAAACTTGGTCGCGCGTGAGCTACGGCGCGTATAACGGGCACGTCATGACGGAGTTCCTGTCGTTTGATGCCGCCGCGCCGGTCGTCACGCCCGCGCCCGTGCAAACGCCCGCGCCCGCGCAGCCCGAGGCGATGCGCGCGCGGGTCACGACGCGCTCCGGCTCGCTCAACCTGCGCGAGAACCCGTGGAAGGGCGCGCGCGTGCTCACGACGATTCCGCGCGGCGCGGTCGTCGCGCTCGAATCGTACGGCGCGGACTGGTGCAAGACGAGCTTCGCGGGCTTCCCGGGCTACGTGATGACCGAGTTTTTGACGCTCGTTTCCGATACGACTGCGACCGTCGCGCCAACGGTCGCGCCGAGCGCGCCGCAAACGGCAGCGATGCAGGCGCGCGTCACGACGGTTTCCGGCTCGCTCAACCTGCGCGAGACCCCGGGCACGGGCGCGCGCGTGTTCATCGGCATCCCCAAGGGCGCGGTGATCCCCATTTACGAGCGCGGCGCGGCGTGGAGCAAAACGAGCTATTCGGGTTATAACGGCTACGTGATGAATTCCTTCCTGACGTTCCTCCAGCAGCAAACGCCCGCGCAGGGCACGGCGTACAACGACCTGCGGGACGCGACGCTGCAAACGCTCGCCTCGCCCGTGCTGGCGGTTGTCAACTCCAACCTGTCCTCGCTCAACCTGCGGCGCGGGTGCGATCTGCGGGCGGACTTGATTCTGGAGATGCCCAAGGGCGACTACCTGCTGGTTACGGCGCGCGGCGGCGACTGGTGCGCCGTGGAATACAACGGGCAGCAGGGCTTCTGCATGACGAAATACCTGCTGTTCCCATGAGCGAGCCGCTGCTATACCCCGGCGAACGGCTGGACGATTTGCAGTACCGGGGCTTGCGCGTGATCCAGCGCCCCGAGGCGTTCCGGTTTTCAATGGACGCGGTGCTGCTTGCGGCGTTCGCGAGCCTGCGCAAGCGCGCGCGTGTGTGCGATTTGGGCGCGGGCACGGGCGTACTGTCGCTTTTGATGGCGGCGCGCGAGGACACGGCGCGGTTTGACGCGGTGGAGATCCAGCCCGATATCGCGGACATGGCGGCGCGCTCCGTGACGCTCAACGGGCTGGACGGGCGCATCGCCGTGCACGCGCGCGATATCCGCGACGCGCTGTCTTTCCTGCCCGTCGGGCGGTATGATCTGTGCGTGTGCAATCCGCCGTACTTCGCGCAGACCGGGCGCATGCAGAGCGCGAGCGCGACCGAGCGCCTGTCGCGGCACGAGGGCGACACGCCGCTTGCCGCGTTCGTATCCTGCGCCGCGCGGCTGCTGCGCAACGGCGGACGGTTTGCGTGCGTGTTCCCCGCCGCGCGCGCGCTCGCGCTGTGCGACGAGATGCGCAATGCGCGCGTCGAGCCAAAGAGGCTGCGCTTCATTTACCCCGACGCAAAAAAAGCGCCCCACGCCGTGCTTTGCGAGGGCGTGCTGGGCGCGCGCCCCGGGCTGCACCCCGAGCCGCCGCTGATCGTGCAAGACGAGCGCGGGGAGTACACGCCCGAGGTCAGGGCGATGTATCATATGGATGGGTAAAATCGCGGTCAGCGATTTTTAGTAGCTTTCCGGGGTATCGGGGCGGAGCCCCGATCATATTCGTATCGCCCGGCTCTGCCGGGCGGGCGGGGTTTCGCTTGCGAAACATTCCTTACGCGGTCTGTCGCCCGGGAAAACGAGCCACCCTTCGCAAAGGATGGCTCGTTTTCTAGACAGACCGTGCAACCGCGAAAAAGTGCGTCTCCCGCACTTTTGCGCGAAAAGTTACTGATTGAAGATCATCTGGGTCATGGCGTTGTCCGCGCCGAGCTTGAAGTAGTTGCGCTGATGGCAATTGGGGCAGGCGCAGGATTTCACGCGGGAATTCGCGCCCACGCCGAGCTCGACGCCGTCCAGCGCCGCGCCGCACTTGAGGCAAAGCATAGCGCCGTCTTTGACCTCCTGATTGATGGACTTCATCATTGCGCCGCCCGCGATGCTCTCGAGCTCCGCATCCGTTAACTCGTGTCTCATGTTATCATCCATGTCCGTTTCTCCTTTCTATGCTGTCCCTCCGACCTAATATACGCGCGAGCAGGGTTTGTATTGCACCTGCGCGCGCTTGTGCTGGCATCATTATACAGTATGAAGCGGGTTTAAGCAATAGGCATGCGCGCCCGCGCATGGACAAAACCTCGGGGATATGCTAGAATGGCATGTCCTTTGAACGTGGGGGAGGGTGCTATGCGGGTGACAGGCGCGGAGATGGTGATTGCGGCGCTGCTTGCGCACGGGGTCGACACGGTGTTCGGCATCCCGGGCGGGCAGGCGCTCGCTTTATACGACGCGCTGGCGCGAAAGCGCGGCGCGATAACGCATGTGCTCTGCGCGCACGAGCAGGGCGCGTGCCACGCGGCGGACGGCTACGCCCGCGCCAGCGGCAAAACGGGCGTTGTTTTCGCGACCTCCGGCCCCGGCGCGACGAACCTCGTCACGGGCATCGCCTGCGCGTACATGGACAGCGTGCCGCTGGTCGCGGTCACGGTGAACGTGGACAGGCGGCAGCTCGGCACGGACGGCTTTCAGGAAATCGACATTTTCGGCGTCACCACGCCGATCACCAAGCATAACTTCATTGTCAAGGATATCACAGACCTCGATACGACCATGCGCGCGGCGTTCCGCATCGCGCGGTCGGGCTGCCAAGGGCCGGTGTTGGTGGACATATCGCGCGACGTGCTGGCGGCGAGCGCCGAGTATGCGCCCGCGCCGCCCGCGCCGCTGCCCGAGCCGCCGCTGGACACGCGCGCGCTGGACGCGATGGCGGACGCGCTGCATGCTTCGAAACGCCCCGCCATCCTCGCGGGCGGCGGCATGGTTGCCTCGGGCGCGCGGGACGCGCTGCTGGCGCTCGCGCGCAAACTGCAAGCGCCCGTCGCCGCGACGCTCATGGGGCTGGGCGCGGCGCTCGCTTCCGAGCCGCTGTTTACCGGGCTTGCCGGCATGCACGGAACGGCTGCGTCGCGCGAGGCGCTGCGCGGCTGCGATACGCTGCTTGCCGTGGGCGCGCGCTTTTCCGACCGCGTGACGGGCGAGCCGGGCGCGTTTGCCAAGGGCAAGCGCATCCTGCACATCGACATCGACGACGCGCAAATCGACAAGAACGTGCCCGCCGCCATCGGCGCGTGCGCCGACGCGAAAGCGGCGCTGACTTACTTGAATTCTATAATCAAAGCGGAAGAACGCGCGCCGTGGCTCGCGGTATCGCCTGCCAAGCCCGCCAAGCCCGCACTCACGCCCGAGTACGCGCTGCAAACGCTCGCGCGGCTGCTGGAAAACGAGGACGCGATCGTCGCGACCGACGTGGGGCAGCATCAAATCTGGGCGGCGCGCGCGCTCGGCGCGAGGAACGAGCGCGGATTCCTGACCTCGGGCGGGCTGGGCGCGATGGGGTTTGGGCTGCCCGCCGTCCTCGGCGCGAAGGCGGCGCTGCCTTCACGCCGCGCCGTGCTCGTCACGGGCGACGGCAGTTTCCGCATGGGCTTTGCCGAGCTTGCGACGGCGCGCGGACAGGGCTTGCCCGCGCTGATTATTCTCCTGAACAATCGCGCGCTGGGCATGGTGCGCCAGTGGCAGGGCGCGCAATATGACGGGCGCTATTATGCCAGCGACCTTGCGGACACCGTGGATTACGTCGCGCTCGCCGAGGCGTTTTCCTGCCGGGGTTTCCGCGTCGATACCGCGCGCGCGCTCGAGCCGACGCTGAAGGAGGCGCTCGCGCAAGGCGGCACGGCGGTGGTCGAGATCGTGATTTCCAAGGACGCGCGCGCGCCTGTGGCGCGGAGAGGGGCAAACAAATGACGCAAAACAAACACGTCGTCAGTATGCTGGTGCGCAACCATTTCGGCGTGCTCAACCGCATCTCCGGGCTGATCACGCGCCGGGGGTACAACATCGACAGCCTGACGGTGGCAATCACCGAGGACGCGAACTTTTCGCGCATGACCATCGTGCTCTCGTGCGACGAAATGGCGCTTTCGCAAATTATCAAGCAGCTCCGCAAGCAGGAAGAGGTCGTGGACATCGCGCGCATGACGGCGGCGGGCAGCGTGATGCGCGAGCATGTGCTCGTCAAAATCGCTTGCGCGCCCGAGCGCCGCGCCGAGGCGGTGACGCTCACGAGCATCTTCCGCGTGGGCGTGGTGGACGTGTCGCGCGACGCGATGATCATCGAACTGACGGGCGAATCCGAGAAAATCGACGCGTTTATCGAGGTCGTGCGCCCGTTTGGCATCCAGCAGGTCGTGCGCTCGGGTGTGACGGGGCTGCCGAGGGGAAACCATGAACGCGAAGATTGAGCTGCTGGACAGCACGCTGCGCGACGGCGCGCAGGCGGAGGGCGTGAGCTTCTCCGTCGAGGACAAGCTGCGCGTCGCGCGCGCGCTGGATGATTTGGGCGTCGACCTGATCGAAGCGGGCAACCCTGCGTCCAACCCCAAGGACGCGGCGTTTTTCGAGCGCGCCAAGGCGCTCTCGCTCAAGCATTCGCGGCTCGTCGCCTTCGGCGCGACGCGGCGGCGTGATACGCAAGCGTCCGAGGACGCGGGGCTGCTGGCGCTGCGCGCGGCGGGCGCGCCGGTCGTATCGCTGGTGGGCAAAGCGTCGCTTGCGCATGTGGAGAGCGTGCTGCGCGTGTCGCCGGAGGAAAACCTGCGCATGATTGCGGACTCCGTGTCCTTCCTCGCGGGCGGCGCGCGCGTGCTCTACGACGCGGAACATTTTTTCGACGGGTATCTGGACGACCGCGCGTACGCGCTGGAAACGCTGCGCGTCGCGCTTTCGGGCGGCGCGGACACGCTCGTGCTGTGCGACACCAACGGCGGCTCGCAGCCCGACGACATCGCAAGCGCCGTGCGCGAGGTGACGCGCATTTTCCCCGGCGTGCGCGTGGGCGTGCACCTGCACGACGATGGCGGCATGGCGGCGGCGGCTTCCGTGCTCGCGGCGGCGGCGGGCGCGCGGCATGTGCAGGGGACGATGCTGGGCATCGGCGAGCGCTGCGGCAACGCCAACCTTGCGACCATCCTTGCCAACCTCCAGCTCAAGCGCGGGTTTTCGTGCATCCCGGAGGAAAACATGCCAAGGCTCGCGGGCTGCGCGCGGCTGATATCGCAAATCGCCAACAGCATCCTTCCGGGCGGCGCGCCGTTTGTCGGCGCGAGCGCGTTCGCGCACAAGGGCGGCATGCACATCGACGGCGTGCGCAAATGGACGCGCTCGTTTGAGCACATGGACCCGGCGCTCGTCGGCAACGAACGCCGCTTCCTGATGAGCGAGGTGTCCGGGCGCGCCATGATCCTCGAACGGCTGCAAGCCATCGATCCGGCGCTCACGCGCGACAGCCCGGAGACGGCGCGCGTGCTGGCGGCGCTCAAGGAAAAGGAGCTGCGCGGCTACCAGTACGAGGCCGCCGAGGCGAGCTTCGAGCTGCTGGTCTTCAAAACGCTCGGGCGCTTCGAGCCGTTCTTCACGCTGGCGTACTTCAAGACCATCGGCGAGCGCATCACGAGCCTGCAAAACCTCCCGGCGAGCACGTCCACCGCCGTCGTCAAGGTGCTTGTCGGCGGCGAGAGCGAGGTCACGGCGGCGGAGGGGCAGGGCCCCGTCAACGCGCTGGAC
>CAZEIC010000009.1:36068-44303 GCA_964512175.1 uncultured Oscillospiraceae bacterium
TGGACAGGGCGCTGCGGCGCGCGCTCTCGGTGTTCTATCCCGAGCTTGCGAGCGTCACGCTGACGGACTACCGCGTGCGCATCCTCGACGCGCGGGCGGCGACGGCGAGCGCCACGCGCGTGTTCATCGAGTCGAGCGACGGCCGCGCGCGCTGGACGACGGTCGGCATATCGACGGACATCATCGGCGCGTCGTGGAAGGCGCTTGCCGATTCCATGGAATACAAGCTGTTGCTGGACAGGCGGCGGCTGCCCGCGCAAAGAGAGGAGCATCCATGCCCAACATCAACGATTACCTGATCTGGCGCGGGGATATCCCGATCGACCGCGACCCCCTCAATGAAGTGGACGCGCTGATCCTCACGCAGATCGCCTATGTCGCTTTCGACGAGCGCGCCGAGAACGATACCGGGCTGCCGCTTCGCGAAGCGGCGGAGGGCATCGGTCTCCCCGAAACGACGGGCGATCGGTTTTACTGCGCGCGGCGCGACATCTGTCTGGACGCGGCAAAGTCCGAACGTTTCGGGGCGCTGCCGGTGCATGCCTACGCAACTTCGCTCGACCTCGCTGCGGAAAAGCAGTTCGCCGCCATGACCTTTTCGCTGCCGGACGGCGCGCAGTTCCTCTCTTTCCGGGGCACAGACAACACGCTCGTCGGCTGGAAGGAAGACTTCAACATGGGCTTTGAAAGCCCCGTGCCCGCGCAGGAGGAAGCGGTCGCGTACATCGCGCGCGTCGCGGAAAAGCATGCGGGCGCGCTGCTGCTCGGCGGGCATTCCAAGGGCGGCAACCTCGCGCTTTACGCCGCAGCGCACGCCGCGCCCGAGATTCGCGCGCGCATCGAGGCGGTGTACTCCTGCGACGGGCCCGGGCTGGACGAAGCCACCGTCGCCAGCGAGGGCTATCGCGAGCTGTCCGGGCGCGTGTTCTCCTTCCTGCCGCAGTCCTCCATCATCGGCATGCTGATGGAATACCACGAGAAATACACCGTCGTGCAGTCCGACGGCGTGCTGATCATGCAGCACGACGCGTTCACATGGCAGGTACTCGGCAAGCGCTTTGTGACGCTGGAGGAGGTCGATTTCTCCAGCAAGCTGCTCGACCAGACCGTGCACAAGTGGCTCAAGGGCTGCACGGCGGAGCAGCGCCGCGTGTTCGTGGACGCGATGTACGACGTTGTGACCGCCTCGCAGGCGCAGACGCTGACGGAGATCACGGCGGCGAAGATGCGCGCCACGCGCGCCATGATCGGCGCAATGATCTCGATGGACGCGCAGACGCGCAAAACGCTCTCGCGGCTCATCCGCCAGTTCATCTCCTGCGGCGTGGAGAACGCTTGGAACATGATTCGCGGCAAGCAGGACGAGCGCGCCGCCGAAACGACCGACTTGATTGAGGAAAACGCATAAATGTATGATGTGATTATCATCGGCGCGGGGCCCGCCGGCATCTTTACGGCGCTGGAAATGCTGCGCCGCGGCTCGAAACAAAAGATACTGCTCGTCGAAAAGGGCGTGGCGATCGAAAAACGGCGCTGCCCCAAAAAGACGCTCGGCGTATGCGCGGGCTGCTCGCCCTGCCACATCACGACGGGCTTTTCCGGCGCGGGCGCGTTCTCCGATGGCAAGCTCTCGCTGTCGTGGGAGGTCGGCGGGCAGCTTCCCGAGCTGATCGGCGTGGAAAAAGCGCAGGAGACGATCGATTATGTCGACCAGATCTATCTGGCGTTCGGCGCGGACACGCGCGTGGAGGGCGTTTCGCAGTCCGACGCCATCAAGGACATCCGCAAGCGCGCCATTCACGCGGGGCTCAAGCTCATCGACTGTCCTATCCGCCACCTCGGCACGGAAAAAGCGCAGGACATTTACCGCGCCATCGAGCAGACGCTGATGGACGGCGGCGTGGAGATCGCGTTCGGGCGCTCGTGCAAGAACCTTCTGCTGGAAAATGGCGCGTGCGTCGGCGTGACGCTCGCGGGCAAGCCCGATACCGACATTCGCGCCAAGACCGTCGTCGTGGCGACGGGCAGACGCGGCGCGGACTGGCTCGAAAAGCTCTGCGAGGAGCACGAAATCGCGCACCAGCCGGGCACGGTGGATATCGGCGTGCGCGTCGAGGTGCGTTCCGAGGTCATGGAGGAGGTCAACGAGGCGCTGTATGAGAGCAAGCTCGTGGGCTATCCCGCGCCGTTTCGCGATAAGGTGCGCACCTTTTGCCAGAACCCGGGCGGCTTCGTCAGTCAGGAGAATTACGACAACGATCTTGCCGTCGTCAACGGGCACTCCTATAAAGAGCTGAAGTCCGAGAACACCAACCTCGCCATCCTCTGCTCCCACAACTTCACGCACCCGTTCAACCAGCCCATTTCCTACGCGCAAAAAGTCGGCGAGCTGACGAACATGCTCGCCGACGGGCGCATCTTGGTGCAGCGCTTCGGCGATATCCTCGACGGCAAGCGCACATGGGAGCGCGAACTGCTGCGCTCCAACGTGCGCCCGACGCTCAAGGACGCCGTCGCGGGCGATATCACCGCCGCCATGCCCTACCGCGCCATGACGAACATCATCCACTTCATGCAGGCGGTCGAACAGGTCGTGCCGGGGTTCGCCAGCCCCGAAACGCTGCTGTACTCCCCCGAATTAAAGTTCTACTCCAACCGCGTCAAAATGGACGCTGATTTCAACACCAGCATCCAAAATCTCTTTTGCCTCGGCGATTCCTCCGGCTGGACGCGCGGGCTGATGATGGCGTCCGCGATGGGCGCATTGATGGGGAGAAGGCTGGCGGGAGCGTTATAAAGCGTTCTTCATGACCCTGCGAGCCGCCTCGTCATATACCGCGTCGTCAGCCCTCGCGCCGATAACGACGATGAGCATATCGTTTTCCTGACGAATCAATTGATACACGACGCGCAAGCCCGCGTTTCGCAGCTTGATTTTCATCAGACCGGACAGCTTGCCTGCGCTCCTGTTGCCAAGCGGTTTGCCATAGCCGCCCTCGTTTACGGGCAACGGATTGACTGCGACTTTGCGGATTGCCTTGCGAACCAGCAATCTTTGACTGCCATCCAGCCGACGCAAATCGCTCTCTGCTTCCGGCAGATAGAGGACTGTCCAGTTCATTCCAGCTCCACATCCTCCGCGTCGGCAAGGTCTTCCTCTGTAAAGCCGAATTCCTTATCAATCTGCTCCTGCGTAAGCGCCTTGGCAGCGTCAAAACGCGCCATGCGCGCGTTGGCAACCATCAAAAGACGCGCGTCTTCGACCTCGTCCATTAATTGTATGTATTCCTGCGGCGATAAAAGCACGCACTCGGCGGCGTTGTTTTTCATGACGACCTTCGCGCCGGAGCGCTTCACGTCCTCAAAAATCTTCCCGGCAAGCCCGCGGTTGAAGTGCGTGATCGATATCGTGTTTTCAATTGCCCCTCGCAATGTTGTCATAGCCATCACCTCCGCGTTTATCATATGATAAGCTGATTTATTTGTCAACATAATTATCAGTAAATCCCAATCAAAATAGGACGACAGCTCGTCTGGCTATCGTCCTGCATGCTTTCGTGTTATCCCTATTTCTCCGCTTCCGCCCGGAGCTGCGCGCGCTTGATTTTGCCGCCGAGCGTTTTTGGGAGTTCGGCGACGAACTCCACGACGCGCGGGTATTTATACGGCGCGGTGACGCGCTTGACGTGGTTTTGCAGCTCCTTGACGAGCGCGTCGGAGGGCTGATATCCCGCGGCGAGCACGACCGTCGCCTTGACGACCTGCCCGCGGATGGGGTCGGGCGCGCCCGTGATCGCGCATTCGACGACCGCCGGGTGCGAGATGAGCGCGCTTTCGACCTCGAAAGGTCCGATACGGTAGCCCGAGCACTTGATCACGTCGTCATGCCTGCCGACGAACCAGTAATAGCCGTCGCTGTCGCGCCACGCCACGTCCTTGAGGTTGTAATCGCCCGCGTGCGGCGCATAGCGCGCGCCGTCGCCCGCGCTGTACCCGCAGAAAAGCCCGGGCGGCAGGCGGTCTTGCACGCCCGCGAGCACGATTTCGCCCTCCTCGCCGTCCTCGCAGGGCAACCCCTCGTCGCTCAAAAGCTGCACGTTATACAGCGGCGCAGGCTTGCCCGTCGAGCCGGGGCGCGGCGCAAACCACGGGAAATTCGCAATCAGCACCGTGCTTTCCGACTGCCCGAAGCCCTCGCACAGCGCTTTGCCCGTCAATTCTTTCCAGCGCTCGAACACCTCGGGGTTCAACGGCTCGCCCGCGATGCAGAAGTGCGCAACGTTCGACAGATCGTAGCGCGACACATCTTCCTGCAGCATGAACCGGTACATCGTCACCGGCGCGCAGAACGTGCGCACGCGGTATTTCTCGATCATCGCGAGCAGCCGCGCTGGCACGAACTTTTCCATATCCCACGCGAACACGCACGCGCCGCACAGCCATTGCCCGTAGATTTTGCCCCAGCCGAACTTCGCCCATCCCGAGTCCGACACGCTCATGTGCAGCTGATTTTCCTCGACCTGCTGCCAGTATTTCGCGGTCACGATATGCCCCAGCGGATAGAGGTAATTGTGGCAGACCATTTTGGGCATGCCCGTTGTGCCGGACGTAAAATACATGAGCATCACGTCGGCGCTCTTGGGCGCGTCCTCGCCCGTCGGGCGCTTGAAATCCTCGCTCGCCGCGTCCATGCCCTCCGAAAGCGACAAAAACCCTTCGCGGCTACCGTTTGCCAGTATCAAATGCTCGATATCGGGCGCGTCCCCGCGCGCCGCGAGCAGTTGCGCGCACACGAAATCATCGTCCAGCGCGACGACTGCCTGCACATGCGCGGCGTTCGCGCGGTAGGCGATGTCCTTTCGCGTGAGCTGCACCGAACCGGGGATGAGCACCGCGCCGAGCTTGTGCAGCGCCGTCGCGCAGGCCCAGTATTCCCACCTGCGGCGCAGGATCAGCAGCACGACGCTTCCCTTGCGGATGCCCAGCGACGCGAAAAAGTTCGCCGCGCGGTTGGACAGCCGCGACATATCGGCGAACGTGAACGTCTTTTCCTCGCCGTGGTCGTCGCACCAGAGCAGCGCGCGCTTGCAAGGCTCTGTGCGCGCCCATTCGTCGACCACGTCGAAGCCGAAGTTGAAGCTCTCGGGCGTGATCACGCGGTAATTCTCGATGAAATCCTCGTAGGAGGAAAACGCCGTGCGCGGTAGGTATTTGTCAAGCAACATCGTCTGCCCCCGTCATTCGGCGATCACCGTCAGGAAGATCGCCGGGCTGTCGCCCGCGCAACGCTGCCCGTGCGGCTTGCGCGGATTGAAGTATACGCTGTCGCCCGCCGAGAGCGCGATCTCGCGCCCGTCAAAGACCAGCGTCATCGCCCCCGACAGGCAGTAGTTGAACTCCTGCCCGGGATGCGAAACGAGCGCCGCGGGCGCGTCGGAGGGATCGAGCGTGACGAGCAGCGGCTGCATGAGCTTGCCCTTGTACCGAAACGCGAGGTCCGAAAAGGCGTAGCCCGGGTAGCGGTCGACCGTGCGCCCCTGCCCCGCGCGCACGACGTGGAAGCTGTCCAGCCGCGCGGTGTCGCCGTAGAGGATCTCGGTGAGCTCCACGCCGAACTTGTTCGCCGCCTGATAGATGGCGCTGATGGGGATGTCCGCGCCGTCGCGCTCGTAGCCTTGGTAGACGGCGAGCGAAACGCCGAGATCGCGCGCCATGTCCTCTTGGGACGTGCCGCAGGCTTCGCGGAGCTCGCGAAGCCGTGCGGCGACCTGCAACTGTTCGTTCATCGAATACGCCTCTTTATCTATCCATGAAATTGAGCATCGCTTCGCGGCGCTCTTTGTAGTCGCTGGTGTTGGGCCAGTAGCGGCGGAACTTGGCGTGGTCGACCGGGTACGTGCGGAAGGAGGCGACGTTGCGCACGAACAGCAGCACGTTGGTATCGCCCTCCAGCATCTCGCGAACGCTGAACGGCACGCCGTACGCGTAGGGCGAGCCGATCTCCTCGGGGTTGACGTTCGTCGCGCTCGCCAAGTCGCGGAAGAACGTGAAGAACTCGGATTTGTTGTCGGTGTTGCCGCCCTTGCCGTCGTAGTAGTTGTGGTACGTGACCGTCACCCAGTCGCCCGCAACGTCCACGTACACTTCGCCGATGACGTACATGTTGCCGCCGATGATCTCGAACGTCTGCCTGCCCTGCTTGGACAGATCGACCGCCGAAAACGTGTACCATTTGTCGGTCACGGGGTTTTGCATGTCGCGGAACGCCGGACCTTCGGAGCAGATCGTGTTGTCGGGATACCAGACCGGCTCTTCCTGCAATATAACGTCCTCGCCCATCTCGCCCTTGACCATCGTCTGGTAGAACTCCACGCGCCCCTTGTTCCCGGCTGCGTCGATGAGCGTCAGGATGAACTGGCGCGGCTTGTTGCGCTGCTCCCATTTGCCGAACGCGTAGGTGGAGAGGGCGATCGTCTCGTTCGGCGCGACGCTGTAGCTGCCAAGGTCGTAAACCGCCTTGGTCACGCTGTCGCGCACCGACGCTGCAAACGTGGTCGCGACCGTGCCCAGATACGTGACGGAATAGGTGTGCAGCGCGCCTGACATGGGCAGATAGGTGATCTTGTTGACGGTCTCGAACTTGAACAGCCCCGAGGTGTGCGTGCCGGCGAGCGCGAGCGCCGGCGCAAGGAGCGCGACGCACAGCGCGAGCGCGAGCAGACGTTTGATGTTTTTCACTGGGAAATCCTCCTATATCATCCGAAATTTACCATCCACTTATCGAACGTTGACGGCGCGCGTTTTCATGCGCCGTTTTCAGGAGAACTTGTAAACAATCCGTCGGCGCGGGGCTTACACGCGAAATGATAGCATGGACGGCGGAGGATGTCAATGCAGGGCGATTGCTTGCGCGATTAACTAGCGAACAAAGGGGCGGGGACATAAAACCTTTGCTCGGAACGCGATTTGACTTCTATTCGGTTTTCATATATAATGCATGCGGATACATTTGCGTGAAACGAAAGGGGTAAGCGACATGGCAAAAGATTATGTCTTTATGACGGACTCCGACAGCGATCTGCCCTTCTCCTACGCTGACGAGAAACACATTCCCGTCGTGCGGATGCCATATGCGCTCGGCGGCACGGAATACTTTGACGACAACGGCCGTTCGGGATGCGAGAAAGATTTTTTCCGTCAGATGCGCGAAGGCGCGACGCCCGTGACCTCCCTTTTGCCGACCGCAGACTACCTTGAATATTTCGAGCCCATCCTCAAAGAGAACGACCTGCTCTTTATCGCTTTCTCCTCTAAAATGTCCAACACCATCCTCAACATCTTCGAGGCGCGCGAGCAGCTTCTGAAGAAATATCCCGAGCGCAAGTTCACCGTGGTGGACACGCTGTCCATCTCCGCGCCCATGTCGCTGCTGATCATGCGCGCGCACGAGCTGTACGAGCAGGGCGAGGACATGGAGACGGTCGCCGATTGGGTGATGGAGAACCGCATGCGCGCGCACGCGTGGTTCACGGTGGACGACCTCAAATACCTCAAGCGCGGCGGGCGCATTTCCTCTACCAGCGCGGTCTTCGGCTCGATGCTGGACATCAAGCCCATCCTCGTGATGGGCAAGGGCGGCAAGATCGACCCGGCGGAGAAGGTGCAGGGGCGCAAAAAGGCGCTGCGCATCCTCGCCGAGCGCACGGCGGAGAACATCGAACACCCCGAGGAGCAGGA
Organism: uncultured Oscillospiraceae bacterium; assembly: GCA_964512175.1. Lineage (GTDB taxonomy): Bacteria > Bacillota > Clostridia > Christensenellales > Aristaeellaceae > CAZEIC01. The sequence goes on from CAZEIC010000009.1 coordinate 43,806, forward strand.
AGCCGTTATCCTGCACGCCGACGTGGAAGAGGAAGCGATGCGGCTGGGCGAGCTCGTCAAACAAAAGCTGCCGACGCTGCGCGGCGTTCGCTACCAGATGATCGGGCCCGTCATCGGCTCGCACTGCGGCCCCGGGACGCTCGCCATCTGCTTCATGGGCAGGGAGCGCCAACTGTAATCCGTATTATCCGATAAAGGAGTTACCGCATGCTCGACACCTTGAAAAAGCTGCTGGGCTTCAGCAATGAGAAGTTGCTGAAGCCCTTGTACAAGATCGCCGACCAGATCGACGCGCTGGAGAGCGAGTACGAAAAGCTGACCGACGCGCAGATCCCCGAAAAGACCGCGGAATTCAAGAAGCGGTATCAGGACGGCGCGACGCTCGACGACCTGCTGCCCGAGGCGTTCGCGCTGGTGCGCGAGGGCGCGAAGCGCACGCTGTCGCAGCGCGCGTTCCGCGTGCAGGCGCAGGGCGTCTACTGTCAGCGCTGCGGCTGT
>CAZEIC010000009.1:44313-45084 GCA_964512175.1 uncultured Oscillospiraceae bacterium
TGCAGATGCTCGGCGGCATCGTGCTGCATCAGGGGCGCATCGCCGAGATGAAAACGGGCGAGGGCAAGACGCTGACCGCTATCATGCCGGCGTACCTCAACGCGCTGACCGGCGAGGGCGTGCACATCGTCACCGTCAACGACTACCTCGCCTCCTTCCAAGGCGAGGAAATGGGCAAGCTGCTGCGCTTTCTGGGGCTGACGGTCGGCGTGATCGTGCACGATCTGGAGGGCGACGAGCGCCGCGCGCAATACCTGTGCGACGTGACCTATGGCACGAACAACGAAATGGGCTTTGATTACCTGCGCGACAACATGGTCGTCTACAAGCGCGACATGGTGCAGCGCGGGCACGCGTTCGCCATCGTGGACGAGGTGGACTCCATCCTCATCGACGAGGCGAGAACGCCCCTGATCATCTCCGGTCAGGGCGATAAATCGACCGACATGTATGAGCGCGCCGATCGCTTCGTGCAAAGGCTGCGCCGCGACGTGGACTATAATGTGGAAGAAAAAGACCGCGCCGCGACGTTCACCGAAGAGGGCACGAAGAAGGCGGAGACGGCGTTTTCCGTCGAAAACCTGTCGGACATCGAGAACACCGAGCTGTATCATCATTTGATTCAGGCGCTCAAGGCGCACGCGCTGTTCAAGCGCGACGTGAACTACGTCGTGCAGGACGGTCAGGTCATCATCGTGGACGAGTTCACCGGCCGGTTGATGATCGGCAGGCGGTATTCCGACGGTCTGCATCAGGCGATCGAGGCGAAGG
>CAZEIC010000010.1:0-44963 GCA_964512175.1 uncultured Oscillospiraceae bacterium
GCCGCCCTCGGCGAGGCAATACTTTTCGATTTCCGCCTTGGAGAGCATGAAGCCCAAGAACGCCTTGGCGACCTTCTGCTCGTCCTCGGTCGCGGTCGCGGGGATCCACCAGCCGTAGCCGCCGGTCAGGTTGGACACGGCGATGTTGCCCGGGAACACGGCGCCCACGACGGTCGCGCCGTCAAAGCCGTTGGACCATTTGTCGGTGGCGGTGGCGGCAAAGTCGCCGACCATCCAAGAGCCGTTGGCGATGGCGGCGGAGCCGTTGGACATGAAGTTGTTGGCGGCGTCGGCGTACACCGCGCCGATGGTGTTGGCGGAGGCGTGCGCGTCATACAGCTTTTTGAGGTCGGTCACGGCGCTGACGATGGCGGGGTCGGTGAAATCGCCGAGGTGATTATCGACCGTCGCGTGCTCGCGCAGAAGCTCCGTGCCGCCGTGCGACGCGATCATGGAAGAAAGCACCAACGCCGTCGTCCAGGCGTTCTCGCCCGTCATCAGCGCGACCTTGTTCTCGCCGAACTCCGCGAGGAATTCATCCCAGTTCGCGTATTCGCCCGGCTCTTTGGTCAGCGCGGTCAGCGCTTTGTTGTAGTACATGCCGATGGGGCGCACCACGTTGTAGGACACGGAGACGAACTTCCCGTCCGCCGTGGTGTTGTACTCGCGCTGGTAATCGGGGATCTGCTCGTTGACTTCGGGATATTCCTTGAGGAACTCCGTCAAATCGAGGAACAGCCCGTTGGGCACGACGACGTCGGTCAGCCATTCGGACGTGCCGCCCTCGATGAGCGCGGGGAGCTTGCCCTGAATCGCGAGCTGCTGGATTTTCTCCGAGTAGATATCCTGCGTCAGCTCCTCGATGACGATCTTGTATTGCCCGGCGTACTTTTCGTTGAAGCGCTCGACCTGCGGGAGGAAGAAGATCGCGCCGACGTTCTCGCCGGACTTATAGTGCGGGATGGTCACGACGATCTCGCCCTCGGCAAGCGCCGCCGGGACGAGCGACAGCACCATCAGTGCCGCCAGCAGGATGGAGAGGATCTTTTTCATGGGAGATTCTCCTTTCATATTTCCACGGGACTGTCAGCCCCGTTGGGATCATCGTTTGGGCGGCGCGACGCTCTGGCGGATGCGCAGCTTGTAGGGAAGCAGCCTGTGGCCTCCGCTTTCGCGCTTTGTCATCATGCCGTGCAGCATGGCGGCGGCTTCGTAGCCGAACTCGCGCATATCTTGGGATACGCTCGAAAGCATCGGCGAGACGATCTCGCAAAACGGCTGATCGTCAAACCCGATCAGCGATACGTCGCCGGGCACGGAAAGCCCGCGTTCCCGGAGCGCGCGCAGCGCGCCGAGCGCCATGAGATCGCTGAAACAGAAGATCGCCGTGGGCGCGTTCGCGGCATGCCGGGAAAAGTAATCCCCGACGAGCTGGAACGCGGTATCCTCCAGAAAACCGCCAAGCAGCTTGCGCTCCTCGGGGAGCGGAAGCCCCAGCGCCTCGAACGCCGCCTCCGTGCCTTCCATGCGCGTCAGGTGCACGTCGGCGTTGCGTTTGCCGCCGAGGATCAGGATGTTCCTGTGTCCAAGCCCGATCAGATAGGACACCGCCTCGCGCGCGGCGGCGCGGTTGTCGACGGACAGCCAACCGGCGTCCTTGCCGCGGATGGGCATGTCGATGGCGACGGTCGGGATGCCGTGATCCATCAGCTCCATGAAGTAAGCGTCCTCGGTGGTGATGCCGGACAGTATCGCGCCCGATATGCTGTGCTCCGCGCAAAACTGCGTATACGACTTTCTGCGCTGCGCTTCCGAGTCGGTCGCGTACAGGGAAACCTCGAGGTCGTTCTTGGTGGCGTAATCCATGATGCCTTGAAGACGCTGCAGCCCCTGCACGTCCTTGCCGCTGCCCGCGAGACCGGACATGATGACCCCGATGTTCATGTTGCTTTTGGAGGACAGGTTGCGCGCGCTGATATTGGGCGTGTATCCCAATTCCTTCGCCGCCGCGAAGATGCGCTGCCGCGTTTCCTCACGGATGTCCGTATACCCGTTGAATGCGCGCGACACCGTTCCGTTGGACACCCGCGCGCGTTTCGCAACATCCAGTATCGAAGCCGCCATACATGCCTCCTTTGTTATCCCGCATGCACAGGTTACAAAAACGTTTTCGTAATTCTTCTGCATTATATCACGGCATCAAATATCAGTAAATAGCGGCAAAGGGCAAAATTTCAACCGTATTCTGCATGATTGATCAGCGCGTCCCGTTGAGGATGATACGATAATTAAACTACTATATAGGAAAACAGCGGGCGTTTCTCAATCAAGACTGTTCGTTCAGACGAACACAATGACATGCGCAGGCAAAAGCGGAATTTTGGCGTACTTTCAGTCGCTCCAGGATGCGGCGAAGCGCCTGCACCGCAGTCAAAACCACCCAAAAAGCATCCGAAATTCGCCGTTTTCGGTTCTGGCGCGCTCCATGTTATTGCATTATACTATAATGATAAAATGCGGCGTAAGGGGTGTAGTTGCGTCATGAGAAAAACGGTTGTTTCGCAAGGAGAAACCTACAGTTCTCGCGGATCGATGCGGCGGAGCATCGTAAAGTACTTTCTGTGCGCGCTGTTTGCCGCAGCGCTGACGCTTTGCACGCAGCCGGCATTGGCAGCGCCCGCCTCGGTATCCACCTATGCGGAGCTTGCAAACGCGATGGCGACCGAAACGGAGATCGCGCTGACCGCGAATATCGCGGTCGAAGCGCCGCTTTTGGTGACGAGCCGCGTGCACATTTCGGGCGATTATGCCCTCACCCGCGCCGCAGGCTTCAAGGGCGCGCTGCTTACGGTTACTTCCGGCGGCAGCCTGACCATCCGCGACGTTGTGCTCGACGGCGGGCGGGACGCGGGCGTGACCGACGCGCTGATTTCCGTGAGCAACGGCACCCTGTACCTGCTCGGCGGCGCGACGCTCAAGGACAACTACAACCACGGCGGTCTGTACGCCGCAAACTACGCGATCGTCACCATCGACGAGCACGCGCTGATCACCGGCAACAAGAACCTCGTCCGGGGCGGCGGCGGCGTCAGCGCGCTCGGCGGATCGACCCTGACGATCCAAGGCGACGCGAGGATCACAAACAACGTCAGCGAAGCCAATGCAAAGCTCGACTGCGCGGGCGGCGTCTACACCGCCGGCTGCGAGGTCTATGTCAGGGAGCACGCCGAGATTTCCGGCAACTCCTCCATGCTCGAGGCGGGCGGCATCACCGCAAACGGCAGCGTTATGACGCTCTCCGGCAGCGCGCGCATCCTGAACAATCGCCTCGTCGCCTCCAATGCGGGCGTGACCGCGGGCGCGGGCGTGAACATCGACAACGGCGCGCAGTGCAGCATAACGGGCAACGTGCGCATCGCCGGGAACGTCTCCACCGCGCACGGCGGCGGGATCGATTTGGAAGCGTCGACCCTCGAAATATCCGGCAACGTCGTGATCGAAAACAACACCGCCGCGCAGGGCGGCGGCATATATGCCGACGGCGGCACGACGTGCGCCATCGGCGGCTACGCGTCCGTTTCCGGGAATACCGCCACGGACAGCGGCGGCGGGATGTATACGAATTTTGTCGCCGGCGCAACGGTCGGTGGACACGCATCCATTTCCGGGAATACCGCCACGAACAGCGGCGGCGGCGTGTGCGTGAATGCGGGAACGAATATCGTCATCGAGGAATATGCCGTGATCGGCGAAAACGAGGCGGGCATGGGCGGCGGCATATCGATCGTGAATGTGGGAACCGTCGCGATTCGCGGCGCGGCTTCCATTATCAAAAACAGCAGCCCCAGCAATGGCGGCGGCATCTACGCGTACGTTGGCGACAATCTGGAGATCATGGACGTCGAAATATCCGGCAATTCCGCGACCTCGGGCGGCGGCTTATACCTCAAGGACATTGCCGCGACGGTCAGCGGGCACGCTTCCATACGCGACAACACGGGCGGCGGCGTTTATTGGGAGGCTGATATACGGAAACTGCTGCAGTTCAAAGATACAGCGTCGGTAACCGGCAATACGGACTACGGCGTGTCCGCGCCTGTAAGCGGGTATTACGCTTTCCAAGACGCCGTCCGAATCTGCGATAATCACAGAACGGACGGAAGCGGAACATATGACGCCGATGTTTACAATTTTCAGTCTCTACCTTTGCTGTCCGCTCCGCTGCGCGAGGGCGCGAACATCGGCGTCTACAATAGCAGTACTTACTATTTGGTCAACAATATGAACTGGAGTAATTATCTGAAAACCATGGATGAAAGCGCTTACTATCACCCGACCGACAATGACAGCATCTATATCCGCGACCTGTATACGCACAAAAAGGCGATCCTCCGGGACAACGTTCACAGCATTGTCAGGGATACGACGATCGACGCCCATCCCGTCTCCGTGCTCATTCCCGACTCGGCGAATCCGGGCTTGCTTGTAAATCCCGAGAACGACGGTTTTTACTGGTACGCCAGCCTGTCGGAGGCTTTTGACGATTATGTCAATACCAACAATCGGGGCGAGGCGCGGTTCACGCTCTATGTCAACCGTCCTGCCTCGGAAAGCGAAACGCTTTCCGTGCCTAGCGACGCGACCGCCGTCATCAGCGGCGCGAAAATCACGCAGGTCGCGAGCGACAGGTCGCTTTTCGAAGTGAAAGACGGCGGCACGCTGATTCTCAAGGGCGTTACCGTGCAAGGATATGCAGGGCAGACCAGCGCGCCGCTCATCATGGTCAGACCCGGCGGCACGCTGATTCTGGACGCGGGCGCGACGATCGCGGGTTGCGATTCCGCGTCCGACGGCGCGGCGGTCTGGAACGACGGCGCTATGCAAATTCTTCCCGGCGCGGTCGTCAAAGGCTGCCATTCCAGCAAGAACGGCGGCGCGATTTATTCCGACAACACGTGGGCGTACTTTGAAATGAAGGGCGGCGCGATCACCGGATGCCGCGCGGCAAACGGCGGCGCTATCTATGCCGTCGTGTATGCAAGCAGCGCGTTTCAAATCAACGGCGGCGCGATCACAAGCAACTTCGCAGAAAGCCACGGCGGCGGCTTGTATGTGAAAAACAACGAAATCAACATCCGGGACAGCGTGATTTCCGGCAACGGCGCCACGCATAGCGGCGGCGGCATCTACGCCGTCAACGCGCCGCTTGATATGCTAAACGGCGTGATCCAAGACAATACGGCGGAGAACGGCGGCGGCGTGTATATCACGGGCGACAACGGCGCTTTGGCGGAATCGTCCGTGCATGCGGGCGCGATCAAGAACAACACCGCCGGGAACAACGGCGGCGGCGTGTACGACGAGTGGAAGACGCTGCATCTTCATGATGACGTTTCGATCGTCGGCAACAGCGCGACGCGTGACGGCGGCGGCGTGTATCTGGGCAATCATGCCAACGCTTCCCTGAACGCGGAAAACGCGGCGATTGTCCGCAACAGCGCGCAAAACGGCGGCGGCGTGCACGCCGCGCAGGGGGCTGTCACGCTGACAGGGGCGACCGTCACGGACAACACGGCGACGACCGGCTCGGGCGGCGGCGTGTACAAGGCGGACGCCGCAACGCTTGCCATCGGCGGCGCGACGCAATTGACGGGCAACGGCAATTCCAACCTGTTCATGCTTCCCGGCGGCAGTTTCACCGTATCGGGCAACCTGTACTCCGCCAACATCGGCTTGACCACCGCGCCGCTGACCTATCCCGCCGTGATCGGCATTCCGCAAAGCGGCGTTGCCGTCGGCGCTACGGACGCCGCCGCCGTCAAGCTCGACAGCGACGCGAATCACAGGGTGTACGCGGAGGGCAACCGATTGTTGCTCGGGAACGCGCTCATTAAGCTGGGCACGCCCGCAGGCCTCGCGTGGAGCGATGCCGCGCCCGGCACGGCGACGTGGAACGCCCTTGGAATCGCGTGCCGCTATGCCGTGCATCTGTATAAAAACAACACGAGAATCCGCGCGGCGGAGACCGCCAGCGGCGTTGCGTCGTATGACTTCTCTTCCGTGATCGCCGCCGAGGGCGCGGGCGGCTATACCTTCCGGGTGACCGCCCTCGCGGACGGCGCGGGGTATACCGACGGCATCCAGAGCGCCGCAAGCCCGGAGTACCGGCTCACCGCGCCCACGATCGTCACCGATGCGCTGCCGGAAGGCACGGTCGGCGTGATGTACAGCCAGACGCTCGAAGCCACGGGCGACGCGCCCATTGCGTGGCGCGTCTCCAGCGGCGTGCTGCCCGACTGGCTGTCGCTCGATGCGGATACGGGCGTGCTCTCCGGCATGCCGACCGCGACCGGGACGCGCAGCTTTACGGTGACGGCGACAAACGGCGTTTCGCCGAACGCGACAAAGACGCTGTCCATCATCATCAATGCCGCGCCCGCGCAGTTGGTCGTCACCGCTTCGCCGCAAGACCAGTTCGCGGTGGTCGGGCAGCGGGCGACGTTCACCGTCTCCGCGACGGGCGACAGGCTTTCCTATCAGTGGTTCATCGACCGCGGCAACGGCAGCGGCTGGCGCGCGCTGCAGGGCGCGACGGGCGAAAGCTATGTGACCTCGGTCGTGGAACTTGCCAATGACGGCTTCCGTTACTTCTGCCGCGTGACCGACGCGCGCGGCGATACGGTTGATTCCGGGGTTGCCGTGCTGCACGTTCAGGCAGCGCCCGAATCGCCCAAAACGGGCGACAGCGCAACGCCGGGGCTGTGGCTTTGCATGCTGCTGCTGGGCGGCGCGGGGCTGGCGCTCATGACGCTCAAGAAACGGAAAGCATAAAGCAAAAGAATGCTTGCCAGCGTTTGCAAGAACATATATACTATCAGTATCGTCTAGCGTTCTGATCTTCATGGATGCGGAGGGAACGATATGCGCTGTACTGATCGTTTTTGCCGTTTGCTGCTCGCGGCGGCGCTGATGCTGCTTGTGTCTGTTCGCCCGGCGCTGGCGGCGGACAATCCGGCGAGCGCGATGATACCCGTGAATCCCGTCGGCGTTACGATCGACCTGAACGCGGGCACGATCGGGCAAAACTACGGCGTCGTCAAGACCAATACCGGTCTGGTAACGATGAATGAGGCGACGGGCACGGTGCACAATTACGGCGGCACGGTATCGAACAATGCAAGCGGCGGCACGCAATACGACTACCATCCAGTGACGGTGAACAATCCGTCGCACGCGGGCGTTCCCGTCGTCAGCAATCCGGCTGTCGGCGGCGTCGCGCCGGACGGTATCTGGGTGCAGGATACATCGGGCACGGTCACGTTCACGCCGGACGCCGGCTATACCGTCACGCGCGACGGCGCAGCGACGCCGCTTACCAGAATCGGCGGCAGTTTCGTGCTGGAGCAAGTTCACGGCGACGTCGCCGTCACCGTGTCGCCGTCCGGGGATTTTCGCGACGGAACGTTCGTTTATACCATCAACCCGGACGGCAAGACCGTGACGGTCGGCGACGGCACGGTCACATATGCGAACGGGCTGGTCGATCCCGCATACGCGGGCGAACTGAACATTCCCGAAGCCGTGACGCACGGCGGCGTCGCCTACGCCGTCACAGGCATCGGACAATGGGCGTTCGGCTATCCCGGCATACACGACGCCAGCGCCATTACAGCCGTCAGCGCTCCCTCCGTTACGATTGTCGGCGACTCCGCTTTTAAGTGGTGTGATAACGTCGTGCGCGTGTCGCTGCCCAAGGCGACGAGCATCGGGGAGATGGCGTTTGAAGCCAATTCGTTTAGCGAGCTTTCATTGCCCGAGACGACGAACTTCGGCGACATGGCGATCATCTATTGCCATGATTTGACGCGCATATCGCTGCCGAAATTGACCGCGCTTCCCGGAAGATCCTTATATTTTTGTGATTCTCTGACAAGCGCCGATCTGCCGTCCGTGACGCATATCGCGCAAAGCGCGGTTATGGTGCTCGAGCATTTGACCAGCCTGACGATGACCGCCGACGCGCCGGCGACGGTCGAGGCGGGGGCGTTCGGAAACGTACCCAACCCTGTGACCGTGTATGTCAAGCATGGCACGGAGGACCTCTGGCGCGCGGCAGCTCCGTGGGACAACAGCGTGGACGGGTATCCGACGTTCATCATTGCGCCCGCGCCCGAGCCGCCGGTCGTCGCCGCCTCGCCGCAAGATCAGTTCGCGGTGGTCGGGCAGCGGGCGACGTTTGCGGTTTCCGCAACGGGCGACAGGCTTTCGTATCAATGGTTCATCGACCGCAGCGACGGCAGCGGTTGGCGCGCGCTGCAGGGCGCGACGGGCGCGAGCTATGTGACCTCGGCCGTGGAACTCGCCAGCGACGGCTTCCGATACTTTTGCCGCGTGACAGACGCGCACGGCAAGACGGCGGATTCCACGGCCGCCGTGCTGCACGTTCAGGCAGCGCCCGTGCCGCCCAAAACGGGCGATCGCGCAACGCCGGGGCTGTGGCTTTGCATGCTGCTGCTGGGCGGCGCGGGGCTGGCGCTGTGCATCGGGAAAAGGCGACGCGCGTGAACGGACGCGCCAGACTAATCTGACATATTAATAAGGTAAATTACATCCCCATATCTACCGATTCGCAACGCTCTATATCAAATCCTCCCAGCAGCTTGTACAGCAACGTATGCAGCTGCATCGCCTCGTCGGGAGAGAGCTTGACACATTGACCCATCCGCAGCGGAATGTCCGCCGCGTCATCTTTCAGCGCTTCGCCTTTGTCGGTCATCGTAACCTGTACGCTGCGCTCGTCTTGGGCGCAGCGCGTACGCACGATAAAGCCCTTGCTTTCCAGCTTCTTCAGCACAGGCGTCAGCGTGCCGGAATCCAGCCATAGGCGTTCGCCTAATTTCTTGACGGTGGCGCTCTTTCTGTCCCACAGCACCATCATGGTAATGTACTGCGTGTAGGTCAAATCCAGCGGGTCGAGATACGGCTTGTAGCGCCGCACGACCTCCTTGGCGCAGGCATACAGGGGGAAGCAGAGCTGGTTTTCCAGCTTTAACTGATCATAGCTTATATCCACAGCGTGTACCTCCAGCTATACGGATTGCAGCGGCAATCGCATCCGCAAGTTTCATGCGTTATTGTTTTTTGTATTAGTCGGAACTGCAATCCTCATTCTAAAGCTTCCTCGATAGCCGCTTTCACCTTTTTCATGGAAACGGTCGGCTCAAAACGCGCGATGATATCGCCTTTCCGGCTGATGAAAAACTTCGTGAAGTTCCACTTGATAGACCCGCTCTCCTTATAATTCGGGTCTTGCTTTTTCAACATTTGCCCCAGAACCACGCCGGCGGGATGCAGCTTGCCGAAGCCGTCAAACGTCGTGTTCTCCGTGAGCCACCGGAACAACGGAATCGCGTTTTCACCGTTCACATCGATTTTGGAAAACTGCGGAAAGGTGATTTGATAGCGGAGCGTGCAGAATTCGTGTATCTCTTCGTCGCTGCCGGGCGCTTGCTTGCCGAACTGGTTGCAGGGGAAATCGAGAATCTCCAGCCCTTGCGCCTGATACGCCTCATACAGCTTTTGCAAGTCGTTATACTGCGGCGTGAACCCGCAGCCGGTCGCCGTGTTCACGATCAACAGCGCCTTGCCTCGATAGTCAGCCAAAGAAACTTCCTTGCCATCCTGGGATATTGCTTTGAAATCATAGATGTTCATGGCGCATCCTCCAATACTATTGCGCGCTATTGTATTGCGCGCAATGATTACAAGATACATTGTACACAATTCAATAGCGAATGTCAATAACAAAAATCAATGTTCAACCATGACCGTACAGCCCGTTCTGCACATTTAAAAGAAGCCATCAATACTACGCTTGCCACGGAGACACGGCAATTGACATATCATTCCAAATACAGTACAATATCGAATGAAATGATTGGCTCGCATACCGGTATCGTAATATTCGGGGAGGAACCAACAATGCGAAGACGCCTCCTATGGCTGACCCTTATACTGACGGCGTTTCTGTTCTTTGGCTGTGCGCTTGCTGATGAAGCGGAGCTTCCATACTTCTCGGATGAAATATTGTACCTTCCGAAAAATTCCTCCATACAGTTGTCGTACACCGTACCGGAAGGATATATCGTTGAGTCCGCAAAGTGGATGACAGATATATTCGCGGAATGGAATAACGGCTTTCGGAACGCGGGAGCGCCAAGCCCGGACCGTGCGCTCGCGGTCATCGATCAAAACGGTTTGCTGACGACGCTGGGCAGGGTCGGCAAAGGGCGCGTTGAGGTGCTGCTCAACGGCGTAGACCGAATTGCGATGTATTTCATCATTGAAACAGACGAGAACGCATTCTCATATACAGTCAGTGACGGCGGCGCAGTCGTCACAGGTTTTGACGATACGAATGTCGAAGAGTTCACGGTCGTTCCGCGTACGCTGGGTGGCGTCCCGGTCGTGGGCATCGGCGACTGCGCGTTCATGCAAAAGAACATCGTCTTTGTTCATCTGCCGGATACGATTACGCATATCGGCGCGAGGGCATTCGAGAACTGCATTAACTTCCAGAATATCCTGCTCTCTGCAAACCTGAAAACGCTCGGAAAACAATGCTTTATGGGCTCGTGGGCGCTTCGGGGCATATGGATCCCGGATGGCGTGAAGCATATCCCGGATTTATGCTTCGCGGGCTGCTATTCACTGGGTACGGACAGGGTCGTGCTGAATCAGATCGAAACGATCGGCAAAGAAGGGTTTGCATACAACGAGCGAATGGGCGCGCTGGAACGTCAAATCCTTCCTGATACGCTCCGCGAGATCGGCGAGCTTGCGTTCTCCGCCTGTAAATACTTGCAGGAGATCGTCATCCCAGACAGCGTTGCAACCATCGGTGAAGGCGCGTTTTCATATTGCAAAAGGCTGCATACGGCGACGCTTCCGAGCGCGCTGACGGACATCCCGGCGCGGCTGTTCATGGGCAGCGACAAGCTTTGCTCGGCGGAGATTCCCGATACGGTCAGGCATATCGGCGCGTCCGCGTTTGAAGGCTGCGCGCCGCTTTGCGACGCCCTGCTCGGAGACGGTATTGAGACAATCGGCGACCGCGCGTTCAAGGATTGCAGCGCGCTGCCTTCCCTGTATCTGAGCGAAGCCGCCGTGATCGGCGAGGAGAGCTTTCTCAACTGCTCGGGCATCGCGACAATCAGCGTATGCGAAGGCAATCCTCTGTATCACGTCGTCGACAACGCGCTCCTGACCATCGACGACCTGCGTCTTCTCGTATACCCGGCGTCCAACGAAAGCGCGTCCTACGCGCTGCCGCAAACCGTTCAAACCATTGACAACGGCGCGCTCAACCATCTCAAATGCTTGAAATCGCTCGTATTGCACGACGCGTTCTACGATTATCGCCCGGGCATGTTTTATAACGCCGCGAGTCTGGAAAGCGTCGTCTTCGGGGAGAACACGCTGACATCCATACCCGAACGGTTCTTTGACGGGTGTACGTCGCTCCGCGAGCTGACCGGGTATGAACGCGTCGCGTCCATTGGCAAGTATGCCTTCCGAGGCTGCGCGTCGCTTCCCGCGATTCGCTTTGAAGAAGGGCTGACGACAATCGCCGAGAGCGCGTTCGAGGGCTGTCTCGCCATGATGAGCGCCGCGCTTCCCGACAGCGTGTCCGTGGTTCAAAACAAGGCGTTTCTGGATTGCGCGTCGCTCGAGTCGTTCCGCATACCAAACGGCGTAAAGACGGTATACTCGCAGACGTTTACAAATTGCGCGGCGCTTTGTCAGGTAACGTTCCCGGCGACGTTGGAAAAGATTGAAAGCGCGGCGTTCCAGAATACGGGAATAACGGAAGCCGCGCTGCCAGAAGGGCTGCAGACGATCGCCAGCGCCGCGTTCATGGACTGCGGAGCGCTGGAAAGCGTCTTGCTGCCCGCATCCTTGCGCATCATTGGCGGAAACGCGTTCCGCAATTGCGGCGCGTTACAGCAGATCGTGTTCCCCGAGTCGATCACGACGATCGCCAACGGCATGCTCATGAACTGCGGCGCGCTGCAGAGCGTGACCTTGGGCGGCAACACGACGGTCATCGGCGTTTCCGCGTTCGAGGGGTGTTTGTCCCTTCCCGGGATCGACTTGCCTCTGGGGATCTCCGACATCGGCATTCGCGCCTTTTACGGGTGCGCTTCGCTCGATACCCTAACATTCCCTCCGTCGCTTACCGCGCTTGGCAGGCAGGCGTTCGGCGGCTGCACGGGGCTTTCATCAGTGTTGATTCCCGCGCCCGTCTGCGGCATGGACGACATGGCGTTTGACGGTTGTTCCGGCTCGATGATCATCACGGGCTGGCGCGGCAGCGCGGCGGAAGCGCTTGCAGAAGCAAAGGGGCTTGTGTTCACGGCAATGGACGCGGCGCTCGTTTTCGCGCTCAACGATGCGGGCGACGGATACCTGCTTTCCGGCTGCGACCCAGCGGCGTACAGCGTTACGATACCATCGGAATATAACGGGTTGCCGGTCGTCGGTCTGCAAGACGGCGTTTTCAGCGAATGCGTATATCTGAACGTTGTCAACGTTCCCGAAGAAAGCGCGTATTTCGCGTTATCGGAGGGCGTTTTGCTGAACGCTTCAGGCGATACGCTGCTGTATTACCCCGCCGCGTTTACAGGAACCGAGTATACGGTTTCGGAGAGTGTGCGTAAAATCGCGCCATACGCGTTTTATCTGGCGAAAGCGGTCAATATCACGCTGCCTGATTCCATTGCGTCCATCGGCGAAAACGCGTTTCCAAAGGATACCGCGGGGGTGACGCTATATGTCGGTTTATCATCCTACGCGCTCGAATACGCGGTACGCGCCGGCATCCATCATGTGGCGGGCAACCCGTTCTTTACGTATACGTTGGCGGACGGTATGGCAACGATCACGGGCTATTCGGGAACTGCGGAACACATCGTCGTTCCGGCGATCATAGACGGGTATCACGTTCGGGCTATCGAGCATCTGGAGAGCGGAAACGCCAGACAGCTGACAATCAGCGAAGGGATTGAAACGATCGGTTATTTTGGCGTGCGGGGATGCACGGCGCTGGAGACGGTATCCTTGCCCGATTCGCTGACCGTCGTCGAAGGCTACGCGTTCTACTATCTGTCAAATCTGACTTCGGTGCGCTTCGGCGTGGGTCTGCGGGAGATCGGCGACTACGCGTTCAGGAATACGGCGCTTGCAGCCGTCGACCTACCGGATGGGCTGCAAAGCATCGGCGAGTACGCCTTTGCGGACACGCCACTGACGGAGATCTCGCTGCCAAAGGGGCTGACAACGCTCGGCGGCAGTTTTGTATCCGGGTGCGAGCTTTTGTCAAGCGTCTATGTCGATCCGCTCAACGCATCCTATGAATACTCCGATTTGCTGCTGTACGACGTGCCGAATGCGGCCGTCATCTTCTGTCCTGTCACGGCGACCGGCGCGATCGTTGTGCGAGAAGGCACGAAGGCGGTGGCGGGCGGCGCGTTCCAAAGCTGCGCGTCGATCACGTCCGTATCGCTGCCCGACACCGTGACGGCGCTTGGCAGCGACGCGTTCAGGGACTGCGCGTCTCTGCGTTCTATCCGGGTCCCCGATGGCGTGACGACCATCGAACCCTACGCGTTCTACGGCTGCGCGGCGCTGGCGGAGGTCACGCTGCCGACGGGCTTAAAGAGCATTTTGGATTATGCGTTCAAGGATTGCGTATCGCTGACGAATGTCGATATCCCCGCCGGTACGGAGCTGATTTCGTATTTCGCGTTCCACTGCTGCGCCAATTTGGAATCGGTAACGCTTCGAGAAGGGCTTAAGACGATCCAAGAAAGCGCGTTTTCCTATTGCGCAATCGAAGAGATCATGCTTCCAGCGTCGCTGACAGAGCTGTCCATAAAAGCGTTTAGCAGCTGTCCGATCAATACCGTGGACGTCGCGCCCGGCAACGCGCGGTATCATGCGCAGGGTGGCGTTCTGTACGATATGCAGGCGTTCTCCATCATGCTCACAGGCAACAGTCTGACGGGCGAGATCATCATACCGGAAGGCATCCTTACGCTTCCCGAGCATGCTTTCAGGAACAAGACCGGCATCACGTCCGTCCTATTGCCGGACAGCCTGACCGGCATCGAACCGGGAGCGTTTTACGAGTGCTCTTCGCTCGCCTCGGTGCGGTTCGGAAAGAATATCCAATATATCGAGCAACACGCCTTTTCTTACAGCGGATTGACGGAAGTCGTGCTGCCTGATACGCTGCAATACATAGGCGAGGCAGCGTTCTACAGTTGTCAGGAACTGGTAAGCGCCACGATAGGAGCAGGCATTACAGAGCTGCGCAGCACGTTCAACGGATGCGGTAAGCTCCGGACGGTAACGCTGCCGGAGAGCCTCGCCGTCATTGGGGCGTTTACATTCAAACAATGCTCGTCGCTCGCGTCCATCGATTTACCGGCTGCCGTTCGCGAGATCGGTTCTTTCGCGTTCGAGGATTGCGAAAGCCTGACGTCGATCGTCCTCAAGAACTGCACGGTCGGCGACAGCGCATTCAGGCAATGCGTCAATCTGCGAACGGTCACGCTCGACGACAGCGTG
Organism: uncultured Oscillospiraceae bacterium; assembly: GCA_964512175.1. Taxonomy (GTDB): domain Bacteria; phylum Bacillota; class Clostridia; order Christensenellales; family Aristaeellaceae; genus CAZEIC01. The sequence goes on from CAZEIC010000010.1 coordinate 14,632, forward strand.
ACGGCGCTCGGGGCGGAGGCGTTCTACGGCTGCGCGATCACAGAATTCCGCATGCCAAGCGCCGTAACGGCGGTCGGCGCGGGCATGTTCGCCAATTGCGCGTCCCTGCGCGATGTAACGCTGCATCAGAACGTTACGGAGATCGGCGATACTGCGTTTACAGGCTGTATATCGCTGGAGGAGATTGACCTGCCGAAAGGGATCGCGCGCATTGGGAACGAAGCGTTTGGCGGCTGTGTCGGTCTAAAGCGGATCGATCTCCCAAGCGGACTTGTCAGCATCGGCGACGGAGCGTTTATAAACTGCGCGCTGTTTACGAGCATCGCGCTGCCGGAAAGCCTCGAGCACATCGGAAGCCGCGCGTTTGCAAGTACGGGGCTGACCAGCGTGGTATTGCCGGACAAGGTGACGGATGTCTCCGACGAAATGTTCTCAAATTGTTTGCAGCTTGCGTCCGTGACGTTATCAGAAGGAACGACGCGCATTGGCATCGGCGCTTTCTATAGCTGCCTGAAGCTCGGTGATTTTGCGCTGCCCGCGTCGCTGACGGAGATAGGCGTAGGCGCGTTCATGGGCTGCAAACAACTGACAAGCGTCGATCTGTCGCAGACAAGCGTCCTCATTTTGGAGAACGAAACCTTCAACCAATGCGAAAGCCTTGTCAGCATCCGGTTGAGCGCGGGGCTGACGCGCGTCGGAGAAAAGTGCTTCTACAGGTGTCTCAAGCTCTCGTCGGTCTCCGTGGACGGAAGCGGCGGCTTTCACGCGCCCGCCTCGCTCAAAAGCATAGGGGCGGAAGCGTTTTATTACTGTCACACGCTATCTTCGATCACCCTCAACGACGGCCTTGAAAGCATCGGCGATTATGCGTTTTACCACTGCTGCAGCGTGCAGTCTTTGTCCGTCCCGGACAGCGTGACCGCAATCGGCATACACGCGGCGGGAAAATGCACGGATCTCATATATGTGAAGCTGCCGTCCGGTCTTCAGACGGTGCCCATGGGGTTGCTGGGCAGCGACTGCAATATCGGCACGCTGATTCTCCCTGAGCGCTGCACGATCATCAAAAGCGACGCATTCTATGACATGAGTTATCTCGGCTCGCTGATGCTGCCCGACACCGTGACGACCATTGAACAGAACGCGTTCCGCGGCTGCATGATGAACCTGTATGTGCCAAACAGCGTAACCTCTATTCATGACGGGGCGTTCACCGATTCCTACGTCACCATTTATGCAGAGGAAGACAGCGCAGCCGCCGCTTTCGCGCGCGCGCACGGTATTGATTTCATGAGCGTGGACGGAGCGCCCGCATCGCTGCCGTCCGGTTCGGGCGCAGAAGCGGCGATTGAAATTGTCCGGGAAGTGATCACCGACGGCATGGACGATTATGAGAAGTCATACGCGCTTTTGATGTGGATGAAAAACAACGTCGATAACGTCGACACCAACCAAGTGATGACCTCCACAAAAGCGCTGGTCAAGCGCGTCGCGGACCGGTGGGGGTACGCGTATGGCTATAAGGAACTGCTCGACGCCGCAGGCGTAAACAACACCATCTTCTTTGACGCGGAAGGTTTCGTCGATCAAGAGACAGCGCCGGGTTTTGAAGTCTCCTATATGAGCGGCGATGCGTGGAACGCGATCTGTATCGACGGGAGCTACACCCTGACGCTTGCGTATAATGCCACCGATTATTCGATGTATCAGTTCTTTGCGGTCAACGAGGATCTGTATTCCGGCGTCACAAGCCTCAATATGGAGGATTACCACAACACCTATGTGTACCGAGAGTATTGTCAACCGCACATCGAACCCATCCGCAGCGGCGCGCAGGCGGCGTTTGACGCGGGCGCAAAGATATACGCGCACACGCTGGAGACAAATCAGGATATCGTGTATGAATACTTTCTGCGCGAGCTGGGGAGCGCGGCTTGGGTAATCGGCGGCGTGCAGACGGAAGTCACGGCGTTCTACAGATATGACGGTAGTATCTCTAGAAACATTCTCTACCTGCATACCGACTTAACGGGCATACTGCCGGAGTTCTCCTGTCAAGTTGAGAGCATGCCGTATAATACGATCATTACGCCTCAACGCTTGGAGCCATGGAGCGTCACGCTGGCGGGCACGACCATGAAAGGCGTTTTGACCGTCGAAGAGACGGCGCTGCTGCAAAGCGGTGAAATACAAGTGACGTTCGTTCCGGATGTCCCGGAATTGCTCGGTGATACGATTTTCTCCATACCGCTGACTTGCGTGCTGCCCAATATCTTTCTGACTTCCGGCGCGTATGCGGAACCGCGCATGAACGACGCGGAAAGACCGAGAATCGTCATTACGTCCGACAAGGCGTTATTGTTGCCGGAAGGCGCTGCAGTGCGTTTTCAGTTCAACAGCACAGGCGAATCGCCAGTCAGCATGGACGTTGACGATCTCGATCAATACATGGCTTCGGAATACCAGTATATCATTCCCGTCGAGAAAGGGGTCTGCGGGTTGCTGTCGGAGAATGCTCGCAACACCGTAACCGTCCGGATCATCAGAGAGCCGGATCAGCCCAGAATACTAGGCGATTATTCCTTCTACTACACAAAAAACCTCATGCAGCTGCGCGCCGACGGCAAGTCATACGACGGGCAGCCCGCGGAGGTATCGGCGACGACCTGTTCAGACGGCGAGATCGCTATGCAATACGCCGTCTGGGCGGATCTGGGCGACGGGGCGCAGTGGCAGCCGCTGAACGAAGCGCCCACAGATGCGGGTAGATACCGCGTAACGGCGGTGCTGCAGGAAACGGAGCAGTTCCTTTCGGAAACGGATGAACGCGAGTATACGATCAGCAAAGCGCATTGTCCGCTGCGCGTCTCGGACGGTTATGTTCGCCCCTGCGCGTGCCTGCATCCCGACGACTCGATGTATACGACCGAAAGCGACGGAACTATATCCATCCATTATGATCAAAATGGCATCCTGTACGCCCAACCGCAGGATATCGAAGGCGTCTGGATCGCGGAAGTGCGCCAGCAGGAAAGCACGAACTGGCTTGCCGGTCGCATCTACTACGAATACACCCTCGCGGCGCATACGCCGACGGTCGATCCCGCCGTCCCGCCGACCGAAACGGGCAATGGTCTGACCGAGGGCAGTCATTGCGCGGTCTGTGAAACGATACTCGACGCGCAGGAGATCGTCACATCCGCAGGATATCATGTCGCGACGGCGGTACAGATCACGGATGCCGTCCGCGACATGACCGTCGGCGACGAAGCCTACGCGTTCTACGCGGAAATTGCCTGCGGGACGAAGGCGCTGTATGAAACGCTGTACGGCGATTTAGCATGGACATGCTCGGATGAACGGATGCTGGCACTCGTTCGTTGCCAAAATCTGGATTGGCAGGAAGAAGGGTATCATCGCTTATACGGCGCTTTGTTCAAGCCGATACAGGCAGGCGCTGTCGTTGTCACCGCCACGACAAAAGACGGATATCAAACCGCTTGCAGCACGCTGGTGATCGTTCACGATTCCGCACCGCTTGTTCTGCCGAGCGCCGTCGCCGCAATCGAGGCGGAAGCCTTCTCCGGAATATCGGCAAGAGAAATCGTGTTGTCCGACGGCATTCTCTCGATCGGCGAAAAAGCGTTCGCTGACAATCAAAAGCTGCGGCTGATCTATCTGCCCGGCAGCATAACGTCGATTGCAGCGGACGCATTCAACAGCTGTGAATCGCTGACGATTTTATGTTCTCCCGGAAGTTATGCCGAAGCGTTTGCCGCGGCGCGCAATATCCCTTGTATCGCCAGATGATGCGTTCGGTAAATTCCGTCCGTGCGGCAAAAAGACGGTCATTGTGTCGGGCGACATGATCACAATGACCGTCCGGTTTGCCAACGCGGGCGACAAGCCAATCGTTAGAAACGCTCTCTATACTACGCGATATCAGCCGCGACGAGGCGACCGAAAAAGGATGCTGGAAACGTAGTTGGGCAGGGACACGGAATTGCAGGAAACATTGAGGCGAAAAACCACACCCGTAAAGCCTTAATTGTTTTCCGTATCGCTTGCCCTGCGGATATAGTTGCGAATCAGCAGCCGCATCAGCTCAGACGGGGCTTCATGCGTCAGGCGCGGCTTATCGCCGAACACCATACAAGCGTTGTTATCGCTCGTCCATACATCCCAGTCGGGCAGCGGCTGTCCGTCGGCATCCGGTCCGTTGGGATCGCCGTTCTTGATGAAATACGCCCAGTACGAACACATCTGGCGCGCAAGGTCGTAATGCTTGCCGACGAATGGACGCCAGCATTTTGCCAGCGTTTCAAAGAAGAACCACAGATCCACCGAGTGGAACGTACCTGCGTTGTCCCACCCGGGAATGTCCGCGTCAAAAACGTAGTAGTATGTCGCATCCTTGAAACCTGCCGCGCAGCTTTTCTCTGTAATGGCACGGATCGAGAAATCCAGACCGGCGACAGTCGCGTTCTTCTTGATGGTGTCGATATCGGCATGCTCCGCACCGATGATGCGAAGGAAATCATCCGCTTCATCGCCGAAATGCTCCTTCACCATGCGCATGAACGAAGGAATATCGTCGGCGTTCGGTCCGATAAAGAATTCAGACGCCGTCCGTCCGCACAACACGGGACCCGCGACACGCTTGTTTTGCGTCAGCAGATCGTTGGGATTGCCTACACAGAATTTTCGGTCGATGACCGTGCTCCAGAAAGACTTCTGTTCCTTGACGGTCTTGAGCAGCGTGGCGGCGTCGATTTTACGCGCCTCAGCGAGCGTTTTCACGCCGAGTGTCCGGAAGAAATCTGCGCCCTGTTTCTCGCCGTCTTCCAGTGAAGGCGTGCTTCCGAAGTACATTCGTGTCGGATAAGGGTACGCGAACAGACCGCTTTGAATGATAGAACGCTGAAACAGCCCTTCATTTTGAGGGGATGTTAGCTGTACGACGACGCTTGCACCGCCCGCGGACTGCCCGCCGATGGTGATGTTCTCCGGGTCGCCGCCAAATGCAGCGATGTTGCGCTTGACCCAGCGCGTGCCCGCTTGTTGGTCGAGATGCCCGAAATTCGCGGGCGCGTCAGGGTTCTCTTTTGTGATTTCAGGGTGGCACAGGAAGCCGAATGCGTTGAGCCGATAATTCACCGACACGACCACGATGCCGCGCCGCGCCAGCCGTTCGCCGTCAAACTCCATTTCCGACGGATGCCCCACCTGTAAACCGCCGCCGAAGTACCATACGAACACCGGCAGGTTCTTCAGCCCGGGCGCGGCGGGCGCCCAGACGTTTAAGTACAGACAGTCCTCGCTCATTTCTAGGTCGGGATCGACCGACCATTCGCGTGTGTATACGTTCTTTTCATCAATTTCGGGGACGTTCTGCACGGAGATGGGTTTGAAATCGAAGCAGTCAAGCGTGCCTGTCCAATCTTCACACGGCTGCGGCGCGCGCCAGCGGTTTTCGCCCACGGGCGGCGCGGCAAATGGGATGCCTTTGTACGCGGTAATGCGCGGATCGGCGGCCTGTATGCCGCGTACCCAGCCGTTCTCTGTCTTGATTTCTCTGATAAACATAGTATCCTCCTTACGTTGTAATATTGCGTGTTTGAATCGTGTGCTATTATATGCGAGGCGATTGTATCCGTCAAGGCGGTTGAATTTTCGCCAAATGCCACAATGCAAGCAAATACGCGATTTTTGTACATTTCAATACAAAAAATGAGTGTTAGTGACAAAAACTAGCCGTATAATCAAGGCGAATCTTATGGTATATTCACATTGCATCAACGATGCCATAACAAGGAGGGAGTGTCTGGTATGAAGAAATCGGTTACTCGTTTCCTCGTCTTCGCGCTGCTGCTCACGCTGTTCGTCGGTTCCGCGTGCGCCTATACGACCGAGGAAGGCTTTGAACTGCCAATCGTCTCGGAGCCCAAAACTCTGACCCTGTGGGTTTCAGGTGGCGATGTGGTGTTCAAAACAGTACCCAATCTTGGCGAGAACTACTATTTCCAAGAAATGGAAAGACGCACGGGCGTGCACATTGAAGTCATCCATCCGACCGCCGGCAATGAAGTGCAGGAGTTGAACATGATGATCTCCTCCAACGATCTGCCGGACATCATTTCACCGCCGTTTGGTTGGAGCTACCCCACCGGATATGACGGAGCCGTAGAGGACGGCGTCTTCATGGACATCAACGCGATCGTTGAGGAGCACTGCCCCAATTATTGGAAGGCATTGCATCTGAGCGACAGCATCTGGCGCGGCGCTGTGACAGACACAGGCAGGATCGTCGGATTCTGGAACATCAGCGCAAATGGCGCGCAGCCTCCGTTCATGGGCGAGGTCGTCCGCAAGGACTGGCTTGACGAGCTTGGTCTCGAGCTGCCCGTCACCTATGACGACTGGTACAATATGCTCGTCGCGTTCAAGGAGAAGAAAGGCGCGGAAGCGCCCATGATGCTGTACTATACGGGCTTTGATCCGCTGAACGTGTTCTGCGGCGGCTACGGCATCACCGAGAAGTTCTATCAGGTTGACGGCGTTGTGAAATACGGGCCTATGGAGCCCGGCTATAAGGACTACATCACAATGCTGGCGAAGTGGTACGCGGAAGGTTTGATCGACCCGGACTTCGCGTCCAACAAGAACTTCCTGCCTTCGCAGAACTACACGACGACCGAGAAGACCGGCGCGTTCTACGAGCAATACCTCGACCTGAGCATGCTCAAGAGCCGCTCTGAAAACCCGAACTATAACGCCGTCGCCGTTTCGACGCCGCGCGTCAACGCGGACGACGAACTGCACGTCCGCCAGACCGCCTTCGAAGACAACTCGAACTGGATTATCACGGCTTCCTGCAAAGATCCCGTGCTCGCCGCGAAATGGTGCGACTACGCCTACACCATGGAAGGCGACCTGCTGGCTTCCTACGGTCAGGAAGGTCTGTGCTGGGAGTATAACGAAGAAGGCAAGCCCGAGTTCACCGAGTTTATGTACAACAACCCCGACGGCTTGAGCCTCGCCGAAGCGTATCACTACTATGCCAAACTTGGCGGTCCAGGCTACTATCACTGGGATCGCGAGTTCGCCGGCATGCCGCAGAGCGATTTGGACGCTATGCAGACATGGCTGAAGGACAACGACGCGGCGTATGTCATGTCCGGCTCGCTCTCCATGAACGCCGACGAGGCGACGGAGTTCGCAAATATCATGACCGACATCGAGACATACCGCTCCGAGATGGTTGTGAACTTCATTCTGGGCGTGGAGCCCATCGAGAACTATGACGCGTTCGTGGAGCAAATCAGATCCATGAATGTGGAACGCGCCATCGAACTGAAGCAGGCTTCTTACGACCGCTTTAACGCCAGGTAACATCGCGCGGCGGGGGATCGGACATGCGTCCGGTCCCCCGCGAAACCGTATTCTGTCCCGCGCGCATTTTTCAGAACGGAGCTGTCCGATATGTCAGTTCATTTAAGCACTGGCGCGCTGATCCGGCGCGACTTCAAAAAGAACTGGAGCGTCTACCTGATCGCGCTGCCAGTGATCGCGTTCTATATCGTCTTCCATTACCTTCCGATGGGCGGCGTGCTGATCGCTTTCAAAAAGTATGTCCCCAGTAAAGGCATCTTCGGCAGTGAATGGGTTGGGCTGAGCAATTTTACAAGCTTTTTCAACAGCATGTACTGCTGGCGAACGATCAGCAACACATTCATTTTAAGCCTGTACGATCTGGCGGTCGGCTTCCCCGTGCCGATCCTGTTCGCGCTTTTGCTGAACGAGATCAGAAACAAGTGGTACAAGCGCATCGTTCAAACGGTGACATACATGCCTTTCTTCATTTCTATCGTCGTGATCTGCGGCATGATCGTGGATGCCTTCAAATCCTCCGGTCCTCTATCGTCCATCATCGTTTCATTAGGAGGACCCACTGGCAACCTGTTGGGCAAACCCTCGATGTTCCGAGGAATATTCGTTTACACCAACCTCTGGCAGCACTTCGGCTCTAACAGCATCATTTTGGTCGCGACGCTGACGACCATCGACCCGCAGCTCTACGAGGCCGCCACGCTGGACGGCGCGAACCGCTTTCAAAAAGCGGTGCATGTCACGATCCCCGGCATCCTTTCCACCATCATCATCCTGCTGATCCTGCGCATCGGCAACCTGCTGACGGTCAGCTTCGAGAAAATCATCCTGCTCTACGGTCCCTCGACCTATTCTGTGTCCGACGTGATCTCCAGTTATGTATACCGCCGCGGGCTTGAAAACATGGAGTTCGGATACAGTACGGCGGTCGGACTCTTCAACTCGCTGTGCAATTTTACGCTGCTCATCTTCGCTAACGCGATCAGCAGACGTTTCTCCGATACGAGCCTGTTCTGAGGTGACGGACATGAAAAACAAGGGAATGAACAGCGGCAGCCTCACTTTCGATATTGTCAACCATCTGTTGATGGCGGTGTTGTGCGCGGTATGCCTGCTGCCGATCGTTCATGTGATCTGCTGCTCGTTTAGCGAGCCGCGCGAACTGATCAAGAACAGCAGCGTGCTGCTCGCGCCGCTGGGCTTCACGACGCAGGGCTATCAAATCATCTTCAGCAACAACGCCATACTGACCGGGTACGCCAACACCCTCCTATATCTTGTGACGGGGACGATGTTGAGCACCGTGCTAACGATCTGCGGGGGCTTTGTGCTCTCGCGGAAGAACCTGTTCTGGGGCAAGTACATCATGTTCCTGATCACGTTCACAATGTTCTTCAGCGGCGGGCTGATCCCATTCTATCTGGTCGTCAACGAGCTGGGGCTGATGAACACACGGCTCGCGATCATCCTCCCGACCTGCGTCAACACATTCAACCTCATCATCATGCGCACATCCATGCGAGACATTCCGGAGGGCATGGAAGAGTCCGCCATGATCGACGGCGCGAGCCCGTTCGTCATTATGACCAGAATCGTCACGCCGCTGTGCAAGGCGAGCGTCGCCGTGATCGTACTGTTCTACGCCGTCGGCATATGGAACTCCTGGTTCTCCGCATCCATGTTCCTGCGCGGGAACAGGAAACTCTACCCGCTGCAGCTTGTCTTAAAGGAAGTGCTCGTTTCCAACGACACGTCGGCAGTACTCAATACCAGCACGGACACCACCGGAAAATCGCTGGACATATACAAACCGCTGGTGAAATACTGTACGATCGTCGCGGCGACCGTACCCGTGCTTTGCTTCTATCCTTTTGTACAGAAATACTTCGTGACAGGTATGATGATCGGCTCTCTGAAGGGCTAACCTCGGGAAAGGAGGCGCGGCGATGCGGCGAGATGCGAGCGATACCGGGCGCGGCGCGAATGCCGGTGCGATAGTGTTCGATCTCTCTTGGCTCCCATTCGGGCGGATGCACTCGCTGCTTTCCGTATGCCGAGGGACGGATACCGGATACAGTCGCGACGGACACCTGTACGTTTCTCGGTTCACCAAGGTTTATCCTATTGATATCAACGCCGCCAAGCCCTACTATCCGCAATCGTTTTTACTGTGGCCCGGCATTGGAGACGAGCCGGATACGATTGAATGCGAAGCGTCGCCGGACGTGCTAAACATCGCGTCATGCGGCGTTTCCGCACAGATATGCTTCGACACGGACGATACCCTCCGTCTGCGGGGCAATGGAGATGGGTTCACCTTCGCGCTGCCGGATGGATGGAAAGACGCGGAGCTGACCGAAACATTGAATGATACGGTGCTGCTCTCCGGCGACCGTGACGGTGTGTTTCTGTTCGTTCCGCTGAAAGGCGCGCTTACATCCGAGGGAAGCACGCTACGGCTTATCGCCGACAAAGACGGGGCATTCGAGCTTGCCGTACATATGGGATTGTTTGAGCCTGAGAAACGGCCTTTCTACCGTGATTTCAACGAATGCGCAGCGGAATCCAGAGAGAGTTTTGAGGCGTGGTACGCGCTGTATTCCGAGGTCGATCCGGAATATGAGGATCTGAAGCGCATCTCCGCTTATGCGGTGTGGATTTGTTGCTGTGATATGCCTTACGCGCCGTTCGGATTCGTGACCCAATATTGTAAGACGGACAGCGCGTACTGTTGGCAGAGCGCGTACCACGCGCTAGGCGCGGTCAGGGACGCGGACATGGCAGTCACGTTGCTTCTGACCATGTTCCAGTATCAAGATAGACACGGGCAATTGCCCGACCTTGTCGACGACAGGCAAGTGTGTTACCTGTCGACAAAGCCGCCTCTGCAAGGCTTTGTTTTCCTGAACCTGCTTGAACGCCTGCCGGGATGCTTCACGACGCGGCATTATGAGCGTATGTACGAGCCGTTCAGAAAATGGTACATGTGGTGGATGAACTGCCGGGATGCCGATCATGACGGCATTCCGCAGTATAACCAAGGCTGCGAATGCTCGATGGACACAAGCGCGATGTTTCAAAAAGGCGTGCCGGTGGAATGCCCCGATTTGATCGCATATCTGGTATTATTGGCGGAAGCGCTTTCAATTATGGCGGATGCGCTCGGGAAACCGGACGATGCCGCGCGCTGGCTATCCGAACGGGAGCGTCTGCTGAACGCGCTTATACAAGACTTTTGGGATGGTGAGCGGTTTATCGCCCGGTTATCAGGCGATCACTCGCCTGTAAGAACGGACGAAATCGAAGTCTATACGCCCATCATACTGGGAAAACGGCTGCCCGCTGCAATCCTATCCAAACTCGTCACCGATCTGCTCGACCCGCTGCAGTACAGATCGGCAATCGGGCTGCGGCACGCGCCGCCCGTTTCCGGCAGCTTTATGCGGGGCGTCGTCGGAGGCTTCTGGCAAATCAAACTTGCGATCGGCATACACGACGCGGGCGAGACACGGCAGGCGATACGACTGTTGAAAGACTATTGCGACATCAATGCGCGGCTGCTGCCTTCGCTTGGATATCATGAGAAGGACGCGGGCAAAGAGCGCGACGCGCATGACGGCAAACGGTTGGGGCTATTCTCGGCGCTTGCATGCGGCATCTTTCTCGCATCCGCCGAGCTGATCTGGGAATGGAGTACGGAACTTGATCTTGAATCGTCAATACGAACGACGCTGTGATGAACGGAGGATACGCGATGGAAAACGGAACAGAACGGTTCGAGCGCGCCGGGTCGCCACTCTTTTTGGGGGTGCGTACCGCGCGGGACGAACAAGGACGCATAGCGGAACAGGTATATATCGACCTGCCAAGGAAAGAACCCAGAAAGCTCATCGACCCGGAGAGCTGGAGCCCTCCGGACATGAAAAATCACGATGCCATGAAAGATAAGGCGCCAACGACGGCGGATGAAGCCGCACCGCCGGGTATCATCTTTCTGCGCCCCGTCCTTTGCGGCGAAACGCTCCCCTTCACGATGACGCGCTCGTCCGGCGCTTTCACGTTGAACGCGAACGGAAGGCTGATCGAGGGTTGCTTTGACGGTCCGGAACAAATACGCCTGCGCGGCGACGGAGTAGGGCTGCGGGCGTATGCGCCGCTGCTGGATCATGAAGCGGTGATCGACCGGCAAGACGGAACATATCAGGTTTGCATCGAGGCATCCTGCGAGGCATTGTTCGTGCCGCTGAAAGGAAGCGCGGCGATGAACAATCCCTGGAGCCGTTGGCACGGCGGCACCGAGAAACTGCTGCTGGACATCGCGCCAGACGAAACGGGAAAATTCGAGATCGCCATACACATTACGCCCTCCAGCACGGAGATGTGCGCATCCTACCGCCCGTTCGAGGAATGCGTCCTGGAGGACGAGACATTGAATATGAACGGAATGCAAACAAATAGCCCCGAAATATCGGCGCAGGCGAGCCGGAAACAAGTGGAGGCGATGCCGATCATGAAAACACGCGACACGGATAAGCCGCTGCTTGGCAGCGAGTACGCGAACGACCTTCGCGCCACTGAGTTTTCAAGGCGCGGCAGCTTCCTGTGCGTGCTGGAAAACGACGACGACCGGGAGCTGTATCTCTCGATATCGCGTTCGCCCGAGATGTGGGCACAGCGCTCGCACTTGATTCGCATCGCGCCCGTGCTATGGGGACGCGAGCTGCCCTACGAATACGACGTGACGCCGGGACGTATGACAATCAGAACCTGCGCCGGCACGGTCGAGATGTGCTTTGACGCGGAACACAGGCTGCATATCCGGGGAACAGGCGTGCGTCTGCGGATGTATTTCAAAATGATGCTGTTTGAGAACGTCTGTCCGATGGATAACGGCGACTGGGAGGTCGCGTATTCCGTCCTCGGAAAAACGCTCTTTTCTCCTATCCAAGGCGGCGTGTACTGCGACGGTCATTGGGTGCCGGAAGCGTCGAGGGCGGATGATTTCATCATGGAATGGATTCCGTCCACAGAAACAGGCGTGTTCGAGGCGGTCGTCGAAAACGACTACACGACTGTCGTCCGCCCGGAACACTTCATGGGCTTTGACGACTGTGTACGCGATGCCGAGCGTGACTTCGACGCGTTCCGCGCGCGTTTCCCGCGCGTCGCGGAGAAGTATGCGAACATGGCGAAGCTCGCGGCGTTCATCATCTGGACACACACGGTAGGCCCCTCGGGCAATCTGAAACATGAAATCGTATACATGACGAGAATCCAATGGCTTCGGGCTTTCGGATGGCAGCAGAGCTATCAGGCGATGGCGGCTTCCGGCGATATTCGCGAGGCGTGGAAGCTGCTGATGACAATGTTCGATTATCAGGACAAGGGCGGGCAGCTTCCCGACAGCGTGGGCGACATCGGCGTTACCTACCGCGTCACCAAGCCGGCGCTGCAGGGGCTGGCGCTGCTGTTCCTGGTAGAGCGCTGCGACACGAGCGCGATTTCCCGCGAACAATGGGCGGCGCTGTACGACAGGATGGCGCGCTTTGCAACATGGTGGCTGACATTCCGCGACAGGAGCAAGAGCGGGCTGCCGCAATATTTCCACTCCGACGAATCGCCCGGCGAATGGTGTACGGTATTTGAGCAGGGGTTGCCCGTCTTCTCGGCGGATCTTGTGTCGTTCGTCGCATTGCTGACTGAAGCCTGCGGCAAGCTGGCGGGATGGATCGGCGACCGGGAGAACGAACGGCGGTGGACGGACACGTCCAATGAACTGATCCGCCGCATGATCGACACGCTCTGGGACGGCGATCGCTTCCAGACCAAGCTCGTAAAAACGGGAGAGACCCTCGAAAGCCGATGCGTGCTGGAGATTCTTCCCGTCATGCTGGGGAACCGGTTGCCCGAGGAAATTCTGGACAAATTGATCGACCATATGCAAAACGATCAAGGAAAAGACGCTTTCGTACCGTCTGCGCGCTCGCTATTCTATAACGTGCTCATCTGCGCGGGTCTGGAAAGCGCCGGACGAGGGGAACTTGCGCGGCATATCGCGCGGCTTTCTGCGGACGAGATCGCGAAAAACGGCTTCAGCATGATGGGCGGCGGTGAAAAAGACAGGAATGAACCGAATGGCATGACGCGGAAGAAAGAGCCGAGCAAGACTGGCAAATGGACATCATGGTACGCCGCGTGCTATATTATCCTCGCGGGGCTTCTGCCCGAAGATCAGCCGTGATGCGCGCGCGTTCGGCGCGCCTTTCATGACACGGGCAGCGACCGCTGCGTACAGATCAGCCTTACCGGGTTTCGGAGGCGGAAAGGAGTCGTGTTGACATGTTGGATAAGAAAACGCGCGTGTTCAAGAGTTATGTTTTCCGTTCATGGATCATCTCGAATCTGCTGCTGCTTCTGATGCCGATTCTCTTTGGTATATCGTTCTATGCAAAAACAGTCGGAACGATATCCAACGAAATCACGGGCGTGAACATGCTGACGCTGATGAACTTCAAGTATATCCTCGACGGTCAGTTCTCCGAGCTCAACCGCATCATCAACACGCTCTCCGCCAGCAAGAACGTTCTTCGTCTGGCGTCGATCCCCGATCCCGCAAGCGGCGCGGCACAGCGCGCGATCCTACGGGTACAGGACGAGCTATCCGTGTTTCTGGCGAAGAACGATATGATCGACGATATCTACATCTCCATCAGCGACCGCTTCATCATGACCAGTAAAAATAAGTACAACTCCGACTTGCTTGACGATATCTGCACCAGTCAACTCTGCATGCCGTACCAAAGCTTCCGTACGCTTGCGGCAGATAAGAAGACAGAGCCGTTTCGGGTGATGCGCCGCGTCGGCGAGGATGGAGAGACGCAGACCGCGATTCTGTATATCCGTCCGCTCTTCGTCAGCGGGTATTCCAAGCCCGAGGGCACGATCGTGATTCGTTTGAAGAACAACGGGTTTTTCAAGCTGCTCAACACGCTCGAGGTCGCCAACCATGGCGATGTGCTTCTGATCAACACGCTGGACGAATGTTGCGAAAAGAACTTGGGTGGGAAGTATACCGGTGTCTTCACGTACAAAGCGCTGTTTGACGCTCCGCAAACGGTCGATATGAAGCTGCTCAAGGAAGATGCGACGGTTGCGCACGTCCCCTCCGACATCCTGAACATCGAGTATGTCTCTGTCATGCAGACCGCGTATGTGTACAGAGAAGTTGCGAACGTTCGACAGCAGATCTATGTATATCTGGCGATTTGCCTGCTGCTCGGCGGATTTGTCGCTTACGCGCTGGCGATTCGCAACTACAGCCCTCTCGACCGTATGAAAAGGTTGCTGCTCGACAGGTTGAGCACCGTGGAAAAGATACACGGCTCGCACCACGAGTACCGTGTTATGGAGGATTCCCTGAAATCGCTTCTGGACACCGAAAAGCAGGTCAAGGATATCCAAAAAGAGAACATCAACGCAAAATGCAACGACCTGTTGGTATGCTTGCTGAAAGATGGATATCTTGACACGGACCGCGTGCTGACGTTGCTAGAAGGGTACGGCGTCGTATACTCAAAAGAGCGTTTTCTGGTCGCCTCGGTTAGGCTGTCAGGTTTTCAAGGCAACGCGGGCGGAAATTTTGAGTATGACGACAATGTGCGGACGTTGATCGGTTCAATCATCCAGAGTATGCGGGAGGGATTTCTCAACAGCGACTACACGGCATACATGGCGGACATCGACGGCATGATGGCGTTCATCATCAATTACAACGGCAGCGACAAGGCGGCGTACGACCATTGCGTCATCAGCATGACGAAGCTGGCGGCATACGCGCGAGAATCGCTGGGGATGGTGTTAAGCATCGGCGTCAGCGGCGAACATTACGGCGCGGACGAACTGCCGGATGCCTATTCCGAAACGCTTCTGGCGTTTGAGTACAAAACATACGTCAACGATCCGGAACCGATCGTGCGCTTCGACGCGATCAACGACGACGTAAAACTGCCGTCGGGTGACGCCCTGAATCTATCTCGACAGAACAGGCTGATTAACTGTCTTGAATCGGGCGAGTATACCGCTGCAAAAGAGGTGCTCGAGGAGATGCTGTCGATGAACCTGTCCTATATTCAATCCGTTCAGGTGATGAAGATTCGTGCGTTCGCGCTCATCAATATTCTACTCAATACCATCGACTATACTCGGCAGCAGATCACCTCGGAGATGCTCGAGGAGCTGAAACCCGTGGAATCCCTTTTGCGTGCAAAATCCTTCGATGAATTCAGCAAAGAGATTCGCAATATCTTCGATTTGCTGATTGAAAACCTGAAGCGCAGCGACAAAGAAAAGGAGCCGGATTACGTTGCAGAGGCGGAACAATATGTGCGCGCGCACTATAACGACCCGGCGCTCAGCGTTTCCGAAATCGCCGACCGGATACACGTCAGCATATCGTACCTATCGAGAAACTACAAGCGCTACCGGGGTTATGGTCTCCTGGATTTCATCCATCAACAGCGCGTGAAAGCGTCCAAGGAACTGTTAGGAAAAATGAGCATCGCAGAGGCGGCGAGACAGCTTGGTTATTGTAATGATAAAGCGTTCATCCGCGTGTACAAGAAGTACGAAGGGATCACGCCGGGCAAGATGAAGAACTGCGGCGGCGACGAATAAAGAGCGTTAAACTACACGTAAAGGAGAAAAGAAGCGATGGAAAGCAAGATCGGGCTTGATCGGCAGGGAGAGTACTTTGGGTACAGGGGATCGCCCTTGTTCATCGGCGAAAGGGCATATCGAACGGAAACGGGCGCGACCGAACGGCAGCTCTTCATCGATTTACCGCGCAAGGAGCCAAGAAAGCTCATCGAGCCGGAGGGATGGAAAGCGCCAAATCCCAGAGATCTCGACTCGATGAAAGACAAAGAAGTGACGACCGACGCGGATATCGCACCCAAAGGGATTTTGTTCATGCGTCCCATGTTGGGCGCGGACACGCTGCCATTTGACGCGCTGATTGAACGCACAGGTTTGCGCGTGCAGACTGGCGCGGGTGAAACGGAATATTGCTTTGACGATCCGGACACGATCCGCGTGCGCGGACAGGGGCACGCCCTGCGTATCTACGCACCGCTCTTGGACCATGAGGCGGCGATCGACAGGCAGGACGGAACGTATCAGGTGTGCATCGAAGCCTCTTGCGAGGCGTTGTTCGTGCCGCTGCGCGGGCGCGCCGTTCTGGACAGCACATGGAGCTTGTGGCACGGCGGCACGGAAAAAATCCTATTAGACATACTGCCGGACGACGAAGGCGTATACGAGCTCGCAATTCATGTCACGCCCTCCAGCACGGTAAAGTTCGAGCAGTACCGCCCATTTGAAGAATGCCTGCGCGAAAGTGCCGCGCAGTACGCGGATTGGCTGCGCGCGGAAGAGAAAGAAGACGGCGCGGAAGCATACCGCGCGTGGATTGACCTGTATGCGCCGCCGAGTGACGAAGAACGCGCCGAAGCGGCGGGCGGCGAATCGCTTCAGTACGAGGCGGCGTTGCGCGCCAAACCGCTTGTTCCGAAAGATATGGACGCGGACTATATTTTGAGCAGTACAGGCGATTACGACCTGCGCGCAGTGCAGTTCAGCAGGAAAGGCAGCTTCCTGTGCGTGCTGGAAAACGACGATGATCGCGCATTATACCTGTCCGTCACGCGGTCGCCGGAGATGTGGTCGCAACGTCTACACCTGATTCACCTCGCCCCCATGCTGGACAATGTGGAACTGCCGTATGAGTACGATGTCGAGCCCGGCAGGCTGACCATCCGCACCTGCGCGGGACGTATCGAAATGAGCTTTGACGACGGACATCGGCTGCACATCCGCGGCACTGGCGCGCGTCTGCGGATGCGATTTAAAACGCTGCCATTTGAAAACTGCTGTCCGAAAGGGAATGGCGCGTGGGAGGTCTCTCTTTCTGTCGTCGGCAGGCTGTTGTTCGTACCCGTATCGGGCGCGCTCTACTGCGACGGAAAATGGAACGCCGAAAAGCAACGCGCGGACGATTTCATCATGGAGTGGATACCGCCGGTCGGGTCCGATCAGTTTGAAGCGGTCGTCGAAAACGATTACAACGCCATCGCGCGCCTCGACCGGTATATGTCCTTTGACGACTGTGTGCGGGATTCGGAAAACGAATTTGAAAGCTTCCGCAAACGTTACCCGGCGCTGCGCACGCAGTACGCGCGGCAGGAAAAGCTCGCGGCATGGGTCATCTGGATCCACATGCTGGGGCCGTCCGGAAACCTGAAACACCCCGTAGTATACATGACGCGCACGCAATGGACGCGTGCCTTCGGCTGGCAGCAGAGCTTCCAGGCGATGGCGGCGTCCGGCGATATACACGAGGCGTGGAAGCTGCTGCTGACGGTCTTCGATTATCTGGACAAGGGCGGGCAGCTCCCCGACAGCGTGGGCGACATCGGCGCGACCTACCGCGTGACTAAGCCCGCGCTACAGGGGCTGGCGACGCTGTACTTAATGGGCAGGTGCGATACAAGCGATGTCACGCGCGAGGAATATACCGACCTTTACGACAAAATGACGCGTTTTACCAACTGGTGGTTGATTTTCAGAGACAGGAACAAGAGCGGACTGCCGCAGTACTTCCATTCGGACGAATCGCCAGGAGAGTTCTGCTCCGTTTTCCGCGAAGGAATGCCTTTATACGCGGGCGATGTAGCGGCGTTCGTCGCGTTGATGGCGGATGCCTGCGGCAAGCTGGCGGAACGGCTTGGCGACAGTGAAAACGCGGCGCGCTGGGCGGAGATATCCAAGGGCATCGTCGCGCGCATGGTCGAAATGCTCTGGGACGGCGACCGCTTCCTGAGCAAGCTGGTCAAGACAGGCAAGGTGGTCGAAAATGAAAATGTGCTCTGCATGCTGCCCGTGATGCTGGGCGACAGACTTCCCTCCGACGTGCTGGAAAAGCTGGTCGCGCATTTGTCCAGCGAGGAAGAGTTCCTCGCGCCGAACGGAATCACGATGGAGAATATGCGTGCAAGCATCGGCAAACCCGTACCGCGCGGTGCGGTCGTGTTCCAAAGCGTGCTTGTTTGCGTAGGGCTCATGACCGCCGGCAAAAAAACGTTGGCGAGAGAGATCGCACGGCGTTCCGTCAGCGTCTTGGCTGAGAAAGGGTTCGGTTTCCTAGACGTAAAAGAAACCAATGACGGCGCGCCCATGGACGTAAACACGCCCCGGGATAAGCAACCGAGCAAAACCGCGAAATGGTCGTCCTGGACCTGCGCTTGCTACTTTATTCTCGCGGATATCGCCGGAAGCGGCGAAGATTGAACAAGAGACGAATCATGACTGGAGGAAAAACATGAGCAGGCAAGGAGTAAATCCATATCTACCTTCCTGGGAGTATATTCCAGACGGCGAGCCCTACGTTTTCGGCGACAGGGTCTATATCTACGGCTCGCATGACTTCTTCAACGGGCATGTGTTCTGCATGGGCGACTATATGGGTTGGTCCGCGCCCATCAACGATTTATCGGATTGGCGCTGCGAGGGCACGATCTACCGTCGGCGGGAAGATCCCGCGAACGCCAGCGGTTATGCTTGCCTGTACGCGCCGGACGTGACCGTCGGTCCGGACGGACGGTATTACCTGTATTATGTGTTGGACAAACTGAACATCGTGTCCGTCGCCGTATGCGATACGCCCGCGGGCTGCTATTCGTTCCTTGGGTATGTCCATTATAAAGATGGCACGCCGCTTGGCATGCGCGAGGGCGATGAGCCGCAATTCGATCCCGGCGTGCTCACGGAAGACAACAAAACATATTTGTACACAGGCTTCTGCGGTTTCGGCGACACATCGCGGCACGGCGCAATGTGCACCGTGTTGGAGCCTGACATGCTGACCGTCGCGGAAGACCCCGTGATCATCGCGCCCGGCTGCATGTACGCGCGCGGAACGGATTTTGAGGGGCACGCCTTCTTCGAAGCGCCGTCCATGCGCAAGCGCGGCGATACCTACTATTTCGTGTACTCGTCGCAGAGCATGCACGAATTGTGTTACGCCACGAGCGATAAGCCCAACGCGGGATTCCGCTACGGCGGCGTGATCGTCAGCAACTGCGATATGCACATTGGCACCTATAAACCGGGCGATATGCCTTCTGCGTTCGGCGGCAACAACCACGGCAGCATCGTTGATATCGCCGGACAATGGTATGTTTTCTACCATCGACAGACGAACAATCATTGGTTCAGCAGGCAGGGGTGCATCGAGCCGATCTTCTTCGACCGGGATGGAAGGATTCCGCAGGTCGAGATCACTTCCAGCGGTCCAAACGGGTGTCCGCTTCTTGGAAAAGGCGAATACCCCGCGTACATTGCCTGCAACCTGTTCACCCCTGCGCGCGACGTGATGGCTGGAAAACCCGGACAGCCGTACATCACGCAGGAAAGCCGCGAGAGCAAAGAACCCGGCTATATCGCAGGGATCACGCCGGGCACAACGATAGGCTTTAAGTACTTCGACGTGACGGACGCAACCGGTGTATCCGTCTGGATTCGCGGCTACGCTTCCGGTGCGTTCGAAATTCGCAACCGTCCCGATGGTCCCGTACTTGGCATTATCCCGTTAAGTTCGAGCAATGATTGGACGCGTTTCTCGACGAAAATCACGTTTGAAAAGGGAAAACAGGCGTTGTACTTGACATACGTCATGGAAGGCATGTTTGTCGGGTTGAGTCTTGTCAGCCTCCGTTCTTTCTCGTTCGATTAACGCGCGGTATGCAGCCGTATACCTGACGCGACATGAAAACCAATATACATGGAAGGAAAGATGATCATGAAACGAGCTGTTCAATTCCTAAAAGAATGCAGGACCTTCTACCTTGCCACCGCGGAGGGCGACCAGCCGCGCGTGCGCCCGTTCGGCGCTGTCGCGGTGTTCGAAGATAGGCTATATCTCTGCACCAACAACACAAAACCCGTGTTTCAGCAGATCGCTGCCAATCCGAAGGTCGAGATCAGCGGCTGCGACGCGACCGGTCGTTGGATTCGTATCACGGCGCTTGCCGTCGCGGACGATCGGCGTGAAGCAAAAGCCAGCATGCTGGAACAAAACCCGGGGTTGGGCGGCATGTACTCGCTGGACGACGGAATCTTCGAGGTGTTGTACTTAAAAGACGCGACCGCCGTTATCTCATCATTTACGACTGCCCCCGAGGTTTTCCAGTTTTGAGATCTTTCCGACCCGCGTATGATGGCAGTCTTGCCTGAACATTTTTGTACAGGATGCCGCCGCATTTGAATAAAGCATCAGTTCCCTAGCATTTGCAGGCGTGTTTTTACGGCGCTGCGGAAGCGACGCGAGATTTTGTGCCGGGCGTCGTTCGTTGTCACGATCACGTCCTCGTTCCAGTCCGCTTCGGCGATATGCAGAATGCCGACGATACAGGAACGGCTGATCTGGAGAAAGCGGTCGCCGTCCAGGCGAGTCAGAGAGTCCTTGATCGTATCGCGCCATTTATACACGCGCGCGCCCACCTGCGCCACGACGAAGTTCCGGCTGGACACGAGCGAAACGATTTCCTTCTGGTCGAGCATGACCGTGCGCGAACCGAGCCAGATTTGCAGCGGCATGTCGATTTTCTTGGCGCTCATGTCCTCCACCGCCGCGCGCACGCAGCTTTCCAAGCTCTCGACGGTATAGGGCTTGAGCAGAAAATCAAACGCGTGCGAACGCAGGCACGACATGGCGTGGTGCGGGTATGCCGACACATAGATGCAGTACGCCTCGGGATTGTGTTTCTGGATGTCGCGCCACAGGTCGACGCCGGTATACTCGCGCTCCAGTTCGATGTCCAGCAGGTACAGGCACGCGCCCGCGTGCTCCCGCGCGAACGCGATCAGTTCGTCCGCGCTCTCCGCGGACAACGCCACGCGCGCGTTCAGCGCGCCGCGCTCGATGATTTGCGACAGCAGCGCGCCGAGCATGTCGCTGTGGGCACGGTTATCGTCAAACAGCGCTATGGGCAGCATGCTGCGCGCCTCCTTTGATTCGCGTCGTGCCCGCCGACTCGATGAGCAGCAGGCTTTCGATATAGCGTCCGCGCTTGATTTGGTTGAGCGCGGCGCTTGGATATTTGCGCATCAGCGCGCGCGCCCCCTCCAGCCCGACGCCCTCGTGCGCGGGCTTGTTTGAGCGCGCTTCGCCGGACAGGAAAGACAGGTCGCACGCTTCGGGATCGTAGGTGTTGCGCACGGCGATTTCCATGGCGTCGCCCACGTTGTCAAACTCGATCGCCACATAGGGCGAGCGCGCGCCGCGCGCCGCTTCCATGGCGTTGTCGATCAGCACGCCCAGCACCTGCAGCATGTCGCTGTCGGGCAACCCCTTCCACGCGAGCGAGGGCGACGCCAACATATACACGGGCAGGCTTTCATCCGCCGCCGCGCCGAGCTTTTGGAGCAGCATAGCGGCGACGGCGGGGCGCGGAATCCGCTCGAGCGCGACGATGTTTTCGTTGTTGATGCGCGCGCATTTCGCCGCCATTTCGGCGTAATACGCCTCGATTTCGTCGAGCTTGCCGGTCATCAGCGCGCCCTCGAAGCCGCAGAGCATGTTGGCGATGTTATGCCGGAAGGCGCGCGTTTCGGCGAGCAGCGCGTCGTAAATGCGCTGCTGCGAGGCGAGCGACTCGTTCCTGCGCGCGATCGTGAAAAGCTGATAATCCTGAAACACGTACACGGCGGAGAGCGTCCACTGGAACGCCATACACACGATGACCGCGAGCATCAGCAGCGAGGAGTCGCGGAATGTCATGCCCAGACTGTTGATATAGTTCACCGCCCAGACGCTGACGGCAAGCGTGATCACCGTCTGCGCGACCGGGCGCGCCACGTACACCCACTGCCGGGACAGGCGCGGCATGATGTTTTTGCGCAGCACCCGGCTGATATAGAGCATCAGCAGCGAAAGCGGCACCGTCAGCCCCAGCGCCAGCGCCAGATCGAGGTTGAACACGGCGGAGAATACCGCAGCGTTATCCACGCGCTCCGGCGTGATCGCGTGATAAACCGGATAGAGCAGCGCCGTCATGAGCGTGGGCGCGAGGAAATACAGCGCGCCGCCCCGGAAAGCGCGCCAGCCGCGCTGATCAAAGCCGAAGCGCGCCAGAATCGGAAAAACCGAGATATAGCAGATAAAGTCCTGCGCCGTGCCCTCGCCCAACACGAACAACGTCAGGAAACGGTTGATCGTATAAATGACATAGACCGTGAAAAAGGAGCGCCACGAGAAGCGCTTGTCAAACAACGCCATGCCGATCCATTCCATCAGCAGCCCAGCGATCAGGTATGCCGCCGCCAGCAGCGCGTAAGCGTACCACGGATGCATCGCATCATCTCCATGTCCTCCATCATGATGGCGACGATCTCCCTGCAAAACGCGCAAACCGCCGGCCGCGGCGTGCTGTCGGCGATGCCGTCGCTGTTCATGGCGGCGGGCATGTTCGTCGGCAGTCTGGTGATGCCGATCGTCAACCGAAAATACGCCGACAGGCGCAAGGCGCGACAGGAGCGCGTCCGGCAGGAAAAGTATGTCGCCTATCTCGGCGCGACCGGCGAGCGCATCCGCGCCATCGGCGAAAGGCAGAAAACATCGCTGCTCTGCCTGTACCCGAATGCAAACGAACTGCTTGCCATACTGCGCCGCGCGGACAGCCGCATCTGGGAGCGCATGCGCACGCACGCCGATTTCCTCTGCCTGCGGCTGGGCGTCGCAGCGCTGCCTATCGACGTCGCCGTGCGCTTTCCCAAGCATCAATTCTCCGTCAACGACGACGTGCTGCGCGACGCGCTGACGCGGTTTGAATCGGGCGACAGGATCGTCGACGGCATGCCTTTGATCCTCTCGCTCAAGGAAACGGGCATCCTCGGCGTGATCGGCGCTCACGCGGACAGAATGCGCTATATCAAAGGGCTGCTCATGCAGCTATGCTTTCAGCACAGCTACGAGGAGCTCAAGCTCGTGCTCATTCACCGCGAGGACGACGCGGAATGGGAGTTCGCGCGCTGGTTTCCGCACGTATGGAGCGACGGCGGCGAAATGCGCGCGCTCGCCCTGCGGACAGACGACATGCGCGCCATCTCCGCCTATATCGACCTGTTTTCGCAGGCGGAGGCGGCGACGGGCGTGCATTGCGTCGTGATCGCCGCCGATATGGCGCTGGCAAGCCAATGCCTTGCGTTGAGCGCCGTTCTGGACGCGGGCGGCGCGGGCGGCGTTTCGGTCGTCGCGCTGGCGCGGCAATCGGGCGAGCTGCCGCGTCAGTGCCGTTCCGTCATCGTCGTCAAAGACGGCGAAGGCACGCTGTACCCCGGCATCGACCAAATGCGCAAGCCCATCCCGTTCATATTGGACGATATTCCGCATCCGTCGGCGCGCGAGTTTGCCACGCGCCTGAACCGCCTGCGTTTGACGGGCGCGCGGGCGGAGGGCGCGCTGCCGGACACGCTGACCTTTCTGGAAATGCTGCGCTGCGGCAATGTGGAGCAGCTTGGCGCGCGGGCGCGCTGGCGGCAGAGCGACCCCGTCAAAACGCTCGCCGCGCCCGTCGGGGTCGATAAGTTCGGCGCGCCGATCGAGCTGGATCTGCATCAGGACGCGCACGGTCCGCACGGGCTGGTGGCGGGCATGACGGGGTCGGGCAAGAGCGAGTTCATCATCACCTACATCCTCTCGCTGGCGGCGCATTACAGCCCGCTGGAGGTCGGCTTCATACTGATCGACTACAAGGGCGGCGGCATGTCCGACACGCTCGCGGGGCTGCCGCACGTCGTCGGCGTGATCGACAATTTGGGCGGCAAGCAGGGCATCCACCGCTCGATGACGTCCATCAAGAGCGAAATCAAGCGCCGCCAGCGCATCTTCAAGGAAGTCGGCAAGGCGACGCAAAACAGCAATCTGGACATCTACAAATATCAGGGCATGTACAGGCGCGGCGACGTGACCGAGCCCTTGCAGCACCTGTTCATCATCTCCGACGAGTTCGCCGAGCTCAAGCAGCAGGAGCCGGATTTTATGGACGACCTCGTCAGCGCCGCGCGCATCGGGCGCAGCCTCGGGATTCACCTGATCCTTGCCACGCAAAAGCCCACGGGCGTCGTCAACGCGCAGATCTTGAGCAACACGCGCTTCCGCGTGTGCCTGAAGGTGCAGGACCGTTCCGACAGCATGGAAATGCTCGGCAAGCCCGACGCCGCCGCACTCGTCAAAACCGGACGGTTTTACCTGCAAGTCGGGGTCAACGAGGTGTACGCGCTCGGGCAAAGCGCGTGGTCGGGCGCGACGTATGCGCCCAAGCCCCGCTACGAGGCAGAAATCGACGACAGCGTGGAGCTGCTTGACGACCTCGGGCGCACAGTCTGCAAGGCGAAGCCCGACGCGCTCCGCGAGGGCGGTACGAAAAAGCAGGTGGACGAAATCGTGACGTACCTCCGCGGGCAGGCGGAAGCCGCGTCGCTGATGCCCGAACCCATCTGGAAGCCGCAGCTTCAGGACAACGTGCTGTTGACCGATATCGAGCAAACATATGGCGTCGCGTACAAGCCGTTCGCCCTCGACCCGCTTGTCGGGCTGGCGGACGACCCCGCGATGCAGTCGCAATACCCTTTGCAGCTGGACATGACCGAGCACGGCAACGTCATCCTGTACGGCTCGGCAAACTCGGGCAAGGAAGAGTTTCTGCGCGCGGTGATGTATTCGCTCTGCACGCGCCATACGCCCGAGGAGGTCAACGTCTACTGTCTGGATTTCGCCGACGAAACGAGCCGCATGTTCCTGCCCATGCCGCACGTCGGCGACGTGATGGTGGCGGGCGACGATGAAAAGATCATCAATTTCATAGCCTTTCTGACGGAGGAAACAGCGCGCCGCAGAAAACTCCTATCCTCCTACGGCGGCAGTCTGGAGGCGTATCGCGCCGGCGCGCGCGCGTTCATGCCAAACCTGCTCGTCATTGTGCATAACTACGCCGCGTTCATCGAAGCGTACGAGCAGTGCGACGACGATATGTTCCGGCTCATCCGCGAGGGGACGCGCTTTGGCGTGTATTACATCGTCACCTGCATGGCGAGCAACAGCGTGCGCTTCCGGCTGACGCAGAATTTCAAGAGCGCGTACTGCCTCCAAATGCCCGAAAAGAACGATTACGTCTCCGTGCTGGGGAGCACCGACGGCGTGCTCCCGATGCCAAGGCGCGGCAGCGGGTTGCTTTTGCACGAATATGTTCAGGAGTTTCAGGTGGCAAACATCCTCCGGAAGCCGGAGGAAGACGCGGAACGGGACGGCGAGGAGACGCGGGCGCTGCTCGAGCAATATCAGAAGACGCTGTTCCAGCACGTTCAGGAGCAGGGACGCAGGCTGTCGGACGCATGGCGCGGGCGGCGGGCGGAGCGCGTGCGCGTGCTGCCCCGGGTGGTCGCGCTTGCGGACGTTTGCGCGTCGCCCGCGTCCGTTTCGCTCGACGCGGTGCCCATCGGCATCGAAAAACAGAGCATGCTGCCGCTTACATGGGACGTTGGAAGCCGTGCCCTGCACATGATCCTCTACAAAATCGCGCCCGAGTACGCCTTCTGCCGCCTGCTCGCCGGTCTGCTCGCGGCAAATCCCAAGCGGCGCGTGATACTGCTAGACGCGCTGGACGGCGCGCGCGGGGGCGAAACGGCATACGCGCTTGCGCAGGACAAAAGCGCGCTGGAAAAGCGCGTGGACGCGCTCTTTGACGAAACGCTCGCGCGGCACAACGCCGCCCGGGACGCGCGCGAGCAGGGGGGCGAGCCGCCCGCGTTTGACGAGCTCGTCATCATTGTGGACGGCATGAGCGAGCTATACGAGCGCTTGGCGGACAATCCCGAACGCGTGGCAAAGCTCGACGCGGTGCTGCGCAGGGGCGTTCGCGCGCTGTCGATGTGCACGCTGTTTACCCAGAACATCGCTACGATAGGCGCGCTCAAGCTCAAACCGTGGTACGCCGCGCTGACCGATACCGACGGCTTATGGCTGGGCATGGGCATCGCCGAGCAGTACACCCTCAAAACCGGCAACTATCGCCCCGAGAGCGACGCGGACGGCGATTTTGGCTATCTCGTGCGGCGCGGCAAGGTCACGGCGTGCAAAATGCTGACCGAATAAACCGAAAGAAGGACGTTCGATGGACGATAAGGTGCTCGTGCGCGTGCGGCTGCCGATGGCGGACGCGGAATACGACATGCGCGTGCCGATGGACATCCCCGTCAGCCGCGCGACGCGGATGGTCGCGGAGCTATGCGCCAAGCGGTACGGCGCGCGCCCGCCGCTTCAGGCGTCGCCCGCGCTGTGGTCTCCGCAAAGCGGCGCGCCGCTTCCCGGAAACAGAACGCTGCGCGAACTGACGGTTGCCAGCGGCGACATGCTGCTGTTGATATAGATGCCGCGCAACACGGTACATCCCATCATCATCACAGGAGGAGGAAACATCATGTCAGGTTCCAGCATCAAGGCGAACACAGGCGCCATCAAAACGGCGGCGGACAACATTCTCGGTTACGCGCGGACGTACAGCGGCGCGTTCTCGAGCCTGTACGAGGACATCAACGCGCTCAAGGCTACCTGGACCAGCACGGACGGCGACGCGTACATCAACAAAATCAACAGCTACCGGGAAGAGTTCGAGACGATGTTCAAGAAGCTCGAGGCAAGCGCCGAGGCGCTGCAGGCGATGGCGCTCAACTACGAGAACACCATCGAAAAGAACACCGTATCCTGATCGACCGCAAAAGGAGAAGGAGGAACCATCATGGCAGGCAACGTAGGCGTAGAACTGAGCGTGTTGACCACGACCGCGACGAACGTTCGCTCGTACAACGCGAACATGAAAAGCAATCTGACCAGCATCGGTCAGGCGGTCCGGGGGCTTGAAAGCACTTGGCAAAGCCCCGCCTCCGCCAAACTGTCGGCGCTGGCCGGCAATATGGAGGCGCGGTTCTCGGAACTGGAAAAATCGGTGGAGTCTTTCGCGGCGTTCATCGATACCGTCATCAGGAACTACGATATCACGGAGTCCGCGGCGCAGCAGATCGTCAGCGACGTCGAGAATCAGTTCAAGGCGTGACCGACGGCAAGGATCGTCCGGGCGCGGCGCGTCCCGAGCGAAGCGCGCCGTTTCGTTTGGGACGGCGCTCGCCGCCCGGGCGCTTGGATGGGAGAGAATCACATGGCGGCAAACGGCGAAATCATCAATGTAGACCCGGAAAACGTGGAAAGCGCGGTCGAAAAAATGCTTGGCGGCTGCGACGAGATCGCGAGCAGGCACGCCGCCCTCGCAGGAACATGCGCCGATATCCTCGACGGCTGGGACGGCGCGCTGGCGACGCATTGGGGGCAGTCCGTCGGGCGGGCGTTCGAGCAGATGCCGAAGATCAAGAACGCCCTGCAGGAAGTTCTGAACGGCACGAAAACGGCAATGCGCAATTACAGGCACGCGGAAAACGAGAACTGCGAAATCATGAACCGGCAGGTCATGGAATACGAACCGATCATCACCGTTTATCTCGAACGGTGATAACCGCGGCGCAAGCAAGGAGGGCGTTCCCATATGTATCTCAACGGCGCGGGGAAAAGCCACAGGAACAACATCGCAAAGGAACTGACGACCGCCATAGACTGTCTGCGCGCCGCGTATGACGCGCTGGAATCGCAGCGGGGAATCGGGACGGAAAAGCTCCAAGCCCTCATCGCGGAGCTGATACAGAAAGAGACGGCGACGCGCGACGCCGTCAAGCTGCTCAAGTAAGGCGGCGCGCGGTCGCAAACGAACGGAGGATGAACTTGCCCGCGCGGCGCGCGACCGGGTCTTTGCGCGTCAGCCGGAACAGCGCAAGCCCGCCCGCCAGCAGCACGACAAAAGCCGCGAGCAGCACGAAAGCGTTATTGAGCCACGAAAGCGACGCGGTCTCGGCGTCGATGGACAGCGCGGCGTAGATACCGCCCTCTGTGAAGAAGCAGTACAACGCGCCGATGAGCGCGCAAATCGCGCCAAAGACCAGACACAACGCCAGCCCCCACACCAGCGCCATGGCATAGCGCCCGTACAGCGCTTTGACATACGCGCCGAGCGGCTGCCGCGCGGCGAGGTAGAGCGCTCTTTGCTGCAGGAAAAACCCGGCGAGCAGCAGCAGCGCGCCGAGGATCAGCGCGATCTGCACATACGGAAACGCGGCGTACAGTCCCGCTTTGGACAGGAAGTCCATGCCGTCCCACAGGTTGCGCGTATACGTCACCTTGCCCGGATAATACGCCGCGCCCTCGTATTCGAGCGTTTTCAGCGCGCCGAATTTGTCGGTCGAGAGCGCTCCGCCCGCGCGCGCAAGCTCCTCATAGGCGATGAGCGTATAGGTCGTGCCGCTGACGGCGAGCGTTTCGCCCTCGGGCGGCTCGGGCAGCGGCGCTTCTACGGCATACTTGGTTTCCGCGCCCTCGGGAAGCTGGGCGACCGGCAGCAGCACGTCGCGCGATACCGTCACGTCGGTTTCCTTCGCCGTTTGCACGAGCCGGGCGTTGGGCACGCCCTCCAGCGGCGCGTTGAGACGCACGACGTCCGACAGGCTGAGCGCCACAAAGATGCCCAGCGCCAGCAACGCCACGCCCAAATTGATCAGTATCTTCCTGCTGATACGCTTCATACGGCAGCATTCTCCTTGGTCTCAAACTGGGTCGCCAGCGTCATGATGTTGACCTGCGTGGCGTCCTTTTGCTCGATAAATCCGGTCACGCGCCCGTCGCACATGACCATGATGCGGTCCGACATGCCGATCAGCTCGCCCATCTCGGAGGAAATCATGATGATGCTCTTGCCTTGGCGCGCAAGGTCGGCGATGATGCAGTAGATCTCATACTTCGCGCCCACGTCGATGCCGCGTGTGGGTTCGTCCAGAATGAACACGTCCGGGTCGTTCGCCAGCCAGCGCGACACGAGCACCTTTTGTTGGTTGCCGCCCGAAAGCGACTGGATCTGCGTTTTGCTCGACGGCGTTTTGATGGAGAGCTTGGCGACATTGTCGGACACCAATTCCTCGATGCGCCGGTCGTCCGGCATGAACCCATATTTCAGGAAGTGATCGAGGCTCGCGATGGACACGTTGTCCGCGACCGAGAGAACGCCCAGTATGCCCGAGCCGCGCCTGTCTTCGGTCAAAAGCGCCACGCCTTTTTGAATCGCGTCTCGCGGGCGGGCGATCTTCACTTCCTGCCCGTGATAGCGCACGCTGCCCTTCTCATGCGCGCGGATGCCGAACAGCCCTTCCATCAATTCCGTTCGCTGCGCGCCGACCAGCCCGCCAACACCGAGGATCTCGCCCTTGTGCAGCGTAAACGACACGTCGCGGAAGGAGCGCGGGTTGATGGACGTAAAGCCGCGCACTTCGAGCACGACCTCGTCCGTCGCGCGGCATTCGCGCGGCGGGTAGAGGTTGTCGAGCTTGCGGCCGACCATGTTGGTGATGATCATGTCGGTCGAAAGCCCGGCGGCGTCCCACGTACCGATGTACTTGCCGTCGCGCATGATGGTCACTTCGTCGGAGATGCGCAGGATTTCGTCCATCCTGTGGCTGATGTAGATGATGGACACGCCGTTTTTCTTGAGGTCGGCGATGATGCGGAACAGCGCCTCGACCTCGTTGTCGGTCAGGGAGCTGGTTGGCTCATCGAGAATCAGAACGCGGCAATCGTTGCTCACCGCCTTGGCAATCTCGACCAGGCCGAAACGCTGCTGCGCGGGCTTGGGCTGGACCAGCTCCGGGTGCGCCACCACGACACCCTGGCCCGGATCGAAGTCACGGCCGAGGACATGCCGGTTGTGATGGCCCACCGCGAGCAAATCACTGCCGGGCTGAAG